>NZ_CP009631.1:2705805-3011610 GCF_000959445.1 Burkholderia vietnamiensis LMG 10929
CCGACTTTGCGCAGAAACACGCGAGCGCCGCTGCAATTTTCACAAGGAATTGGGCCGGCGACGTTTCATTCTTGCCGCTCGGCCTTGATCGCCACATCGACCTCTCCCGAGATTCCATCATCTGGACCCGCAGACTGGAACGCTGCGCGTCGACGGTGTATGGCGACTCCTGACTTTTCTCATGAACGCCCAGCACGGCAGCCCGCCGTCGCATGGCCGCTGGCCGCCTGTCCCACGCCGGAGCATCCAGTCAGTCGCCCGACCTGTCCGGCGAAACATCAGCGGATGTGATGATCATGGATATCGAAGATGCCCTAGACAAGGGTGAATATGTATTGTGTGGCGCGATGCCAGTGGATGCAGATATGGAACTCGAGCATCTCGAAAGCGTTCGTCGGCACTTGAGCGGCATTGCGGAGGTATATCTCGCGCGTGACGATGCGGCGAACACTGTCGCGATCCGCCTATCTGGATCCATTTCGCGCGACGATGCGAAGGTGATCGACCGACGGATCCAGAAGTTTGCACACGATCATTGCAGCGCCGGCGCCATCCTGTGGCGCGGGTGGAACAATTCGTGGAAATGGTTCGTGGTGGGGTTGGATTGGCAAGCTCAATGCCTGCTGAAGCTTGCCGCAGCTGAGGAGCAGTTCGAGCGCCTCGAGGACCGGGGCTTCGATTTCATTTTCTGGGTCCATCTAGATGCGACCGCCGACGTCGATCACAGTCAACGTGACAACCCGGTGGGTCGCCTTTCAATCGAGGCCGAAAGGCGGGAGTGACTTGTGATCAGCTTTACGCCAGCGGTGCGGCGACGTCAGCAGTGGCGCGCAAGTTGTGCGGGGGCGGCGAAGTCGCTACAACCGGAATTCCGATCCGGACGCCGCATAGCTCGATGGAAGTTCCGCGCCGTTCCCGTGAGAACCACTCAACGCGTGGGGGCAAATGTGGGGGCAAAATCCGCCCCAAATGGAAAAGGACTTACGGCTTTCACCGTAAGTCCTTGATTTTCCTGGTCGGGGCGAGAGGATTTGAACCTCCGACCACCTGCACCCCATGCAGGTACGCTACCAGGCTGCGCTACGCCCCGAAAGAACGAAATTATAACAGACAGTTCTTCGGTTTTGAACGGGTCGCATGCATTTTGTGAAGTCCGCACGAAATTTCCTGCCACACGATCCGCCTCACGCGTCGCGCTTGCGCGCGATACACACCACCGTGAGTCCTGCGAGCCGGTTGAACGGGAACATCGGCAACTCCGCCCGGCAGATCAGCTTGAGCAGACCGTTGACGACCGGATGATGGCGGCGCAATTGCGACGCGGGTTCGCGCGCGCGCCGCTGCATGCGCTCGCTCAACCGTAACGCGGCCGCAAGCGGAAACGTGAGGCCGAAATAGTACGCGCTGCGCTCGACGTCGAGCCCGGCGCGACGAGTGACGTCCTCGAGACCCTCGAGCGTATACCGGCGCTTGTGCTCGAGAAAATCGTCATGCGCGCTCCAGAGGAACTGGAACGCGGGAACGGTGATCAGGAAGCGGCTGCCACCCGGCGCGCCGGCCACGTAGTGCGCCAGCAGCCCGACATCGTCGTCGACGTGCTCGAGGACATCCATCAGCAACACGAGATCGGCGTCGCACCGATCGACGGCTCGCCGAAAGTGAACGGGCTTGCCCGCGGCCTCGCCGTCTGAATCGTCGACGTAGCTGGTGTCGACGCACCACGCCTCCGTGGCCCGCGTGCGTTCGAGCAAGTGCCTGGAAAAGAATCCGGAGCCTGCGCCGACGTCGAGGATCCGCTTCGCGTCGCGCGTGCCGAGGAAGCGGCGGATCGCCGCTGCCTTCGACGCGTAGTACCAGTGATCGCCGACATCGGCTCCCAATACGTCGAGTTCCTTCAAATCCATGACGCCCCCCGTGTCGGCCACCATGCTTTGATTTCTACGGCTCCTGATCGCGATCTTACCGCGCCGCGCCGGCCGAACGCGCGCCAATGTGACGCGGACCACCGGTCGCCCACAGGTCGGGCCGAAAACCAAACGGCCGTTTGACCGCACCGCCCCACCGGCCCGAATCCATTGCGCCGTCGCGCATCGTGCACTGCGGCATACGCCGTCGCTGTTTGGTTACGCCGCTCTAGCGCGCTATGACACACTGCTCGGCATCGACGGACGCGCGTTGCACTGACGGCGCGCCCTCGTCGATCACGACAAGACATGGAGACAGACGATGCGGAATGCGGTCCGGCGCGGCCATCGCTCGCCTTTGGCAATTTTCGACTGGAGGTCCGGCTCGCGGCACGCGGCCGGTCGCGCGTTGCACGGTGCGTCCCGTGCGCTCGGCGGCGCGATGCTGGCCGTCGCACTTGTCTGTGCCGGATGCGCGGAACCGGCCGCGCAGCGCGACGGCAATGCGTCGGCCGCCTCGACGCGAATCGAGCGCAGCAAGGCCGAGCGCCTCGCCCGCGAGCAGCAGATCGCGCGAACCGTGCCTTCGCTCGCATCGCTCAGCCTCACGCAACCGCGCCCGTTCACGCTGCGCGACTCCGGCCAGAGCGGCGCGATGACGTTCCTGCGCGACGTCGATTTCCGGATCGTCAACGACCTCGGCTTCTTCGTGCACCAGCTGTCCGCCACGCTCGTCCCGACGCAAGCGGGCGCGCCGATCGTGTTCGACGATCCGACCAGCTTCGAGATCGACGTGCACGAAGGCACGGTCACGCTCGACAACGCGAAGCTGACCGCCCTCTTCGACACCTACATCTTCGGTTACCGCAACGCGCCGCTGCGCAAGCTCGCGGTATCGGCCGGCGACGGCGTGATCCATCTGCAAGGCGAGATGCGGCGCGACGGCTGGGTGCCGTTCTCGCTGACCGGCACGCTCTCGATCCGCGACGGCAGCCAACTCGTGTTCCACCCGACCGGCGTGCGCGTGTCGGGCATCAACGCGCAGCCGGTGATGCGCGCGGCGAACGTGAAGATGGCCGACCTGCTGAAGATCGAGACGCCGATCGCACATCTGGCCGGCGACGATCTCGTGATGTCGGTCGACAAGCTGATGCCGCCGCCGCGGCTGAAAATCACGATCACCGCGCTGCGCGTGACGCCGGCCGGCCTCGATCTGACGCTCGACGACGGCTCGCATGCCGGCTTCGCGCTGCCGCCGAATGCGTCGCAACAGGCGATGTACATCCGCGGCGGCGACGTGAAGTTCATGCGCTCGATGCCGATGAACGCGGACATCCTGATCGGCCCCGTCGATTCGACGACGCGTGATCGCAATTTCGTGTTCGACCTGTATCACTATCGCGATCAGGTGTCGGCCGGTTACTTCAACTTCGACGAAAGCGGTGCAATGACGATCCGGATGCCGTCCTATGCCGGGCCGGCCGGCAGCGCGGCGCTCGGTAGTGCGGCCGCGCGGCTGAACGACCGCTTCCTGGCCGCGCAGCAAAGCGCGCTGCGCGACGCGCGCGAACACTGGGAAGCGTCCGCGCTGGCCGCGAACGCACCGCCGGCCGGCATGCGCAAGGTCGCGATGCGGCGCACCTCGACCACCCCGTTCAACGAACGCCACGTATCGAACCGCAACCCGACGATCCATCTGCACAACGTCGACTTCAACCTGTCCGGGGACATCGGTTTCCACGTCGAGGATCTCGACGTCCAGCTCGTTGCGAAACGGGCCGGCGATCCGGTCGATCTCGACGATCCGAATCAGTACGACATCCGCATTCTCGGCGGAACGGTCGTCGAGTCGTGGAAGGCGATGTCCGCGCTCTTCAACAACTATCTGCTCGACTACTCGCCGCGCTCGCTGAACGACCTGCAACTGAGCGCGCAAGGCCAGGACCTGCGCGTGCGCGGCGGCATCAAGCTGTGGAATCACGTGCCCGGCGTATGGCTGCCCACCGACATGACCGGCTCGCTGGCGGTGCTGGACGACCGGCACCTCACATTCAAGCCGACGCAGGTGTCGGTGGTCGGCATCCCGCAGGCGAAGCTGCTGCGCGCGCTCGGCATCGAGCTGGCGTCGCTGACGCCGCTGCGCCGCCGCGGCGCGGAGCTGCGCGGCGATACGCTCGTGCTGGACCAGTACACCGTGTTCCCGCCGCCGCTGCTCGACGGCAAGCTCGCCAAGGCGACGGTCGAATCCGACGGTCTGCGCCTGACGTTCCGGCGCGTCGCCGACGCGCCGCTGCCGAAGCGGCCGCAGATCGACGCACGCAGCTACATGTGGATGGAAGGCGGCGACATGAAGATGTTCAACGTGCTCGAACTGAACGTGCGCGCGTTGATCCGCAATTCCGCCGCATCCGGCCCGATGCGTTTCGACCTGTACGATTACCGCAGCCAGGTCGCACAAGGATCGGTGCGGATGCTGCCGGACGGCACGCTGGTGGTCGACATGGGCAAGCCGAATCCGCTCGCCGCGCGCTGACACGCACGGGCGGCGGCCATGAAAAATGCCCGGTGACGCAGCGCCAACCGGGCATTTCATTTGCCGACCAATCTGCGGTCAGTCGTGTTTCAGTCCGTCGATCACGTCGAGGAGCGCTTGCCGCAATGCGGCCACGTCGACCGCCCCACCGGCCTCACCCGCAGCCTGTACGTCGGCGACGCGCTCGTCGCCCGCGGGCGCTGCCCCGGCGCCGCGTTCGCCGCCCGGCGAATCGAGGCGATTGCGCGCGCCGTTGATCGTGAACCCCTGTTCGTACAGCAGCTCGCGAATCCGCCGAATCAGCAGCACTTCGTGATGCTGGTAATACCGGCGGTTACCGCGCCGCTTCACCGGCCGCAACTGCGTGAACTCCTGTTCCCAGTAGCGCAGCACATGCGGCTTGACCCCGCACAGCTCGCTGACTTCGCCGATCGTGAAGTAGCGCTTCGCGGGAATCGGAGGCAGGACGACTTTCTCAACCGTGTTGGTCATCGTCGGTTAACCGTCGGTAAAGGACGCGCGGCGGCCGCGCGGGGACATCTGCGCGCGGGCGTTACTCCGCGCCGTTTTCGACCAGCGCCTTCAGCTTCTGGCTCGCGTGGAACGTGACCACGCGACGGGCCGCGATCGGAATCGCCTCGCCCGTTTTCGGGTTGCGCCCCGGACGCTGCGGCTTGTCGCGCAGCTGGAAATTTCCGAAGCCCGACAGCTTGACGCTTTCGCCGTTCTCCAGCGCGTCGCGAATCACTTCGAAAAACGCCTCGACCATGTCCTTCGCTTCACGCTTGTTCAGCCCGACGCTGTCGAACAGCAGCTCCGCCAGCTCCGCTTTCGTCAGCGTGGGCGTCTCGGCGGACACCGGCGCGGACGCGTCGCGGTTCATGGCGCTGCGTTGCGCCGTCAGGAGGGCTTCGAATTCACTCGAGGTCATGTCGTTCATATCTGCGATACAGCGCGTTAAATCAAAACTTGCGATGGGGAAAAACCACCCGCGAACGGGTGGCCCCTCTCCTTAGCCGCGCAGGCGGGCGCCCACGCGAGCCATCCGCTCGACCAGCGTGTGGATCGCCTGATCGACGACCTCGTCCTGCAGCGTGCCGGCCGCGTCCTGCAGCGTCACGCGGAAGGCCAGGCTTTTCTCATGCGCCGCAAGACCACCGGAAGTGTTTGATTTTGCACGAAATTCGTCGAAGAGTACAACCTTCTGAACGAATCGGCACGCGTCCTCGGCCAGCGCCTTCTTCATTTCGTCGAAAAGCGCCTGAACCTCGACCGCCTGATCGACGACGACGGCGATGTCGCGCCGCACCGGCGGGAACTTCGACACGTCGGTCGGCGCCGGCAACGCACGCGCCATCAGCGCCTCCGTATCGATCTCGAACATCACCGGCGCGTGCGGCAGCTCGTATTTCTGCATCAGGCGCGGATGCAGCTCGCCGATCCAGCCCACCGCGCAACCGTCGATTTCGATGCGTGCGCTGCGTCCCGGATGCAGGGCCGGATGCTCGGCCTTCACGAAGCGCGCGACGGCGGGCGCGAGCAACGCCTCGAGATCGCCCTTCACGTCGAAGAAGTCGACCGCGCGCGTCGCGACGCCCCACTGTTCGTCGAGCGCCGGGCCGTAAGCGAGCGCACCGACGCGCTTCGGCTGCGAATAGCCTTCGACGGTCAGCTCGCCGGCCTTCGCCGACGGGTCGGTCAGGAACACGCGGCCCGCCTCGAACACCCGCACGCGATCGGCGCGACGATTCAGGTTGTGGCGCAGCACCGAGATCAGGCTGCCGAACAGCGTCGTGCGCATCACCGACAGCTGGCTCGCGATCGGATTCAGCAAGCGGATCGGATTGTCGTTGCCGGCGAAATCGTGCTCCCACTCGGCATCGACGAAGCTGAAGTTCACCGTTTCCGCGTAGTCGCGCGCGGCGAGCGCATGACGGATGTCGTGGATCGAACGCTGCGTCTCGTTGGTCGCGCGCATCTCGCTCGTCGCGACCGGCGGACGCGCCGGGATTTTCTCGAAGCCGTAGATGCGCGCCACTTCCTCGATCAGGTCCTCCTCGATCTCGATGTCGAAGCGGTGCGACGGCGGCGTGACGAGGAACGCATCGTCGTCACGTTCGAACGGCAGGCCGAGGCGCGTGAAGATGTTGGCGATCTCGTCGGCGTCGATCTTCACGCCGATGATCCGGTTCGCGCGCGACACGCGCATCTTCACCGGCGCGCGCTGCGGCAGGTTCACGGCCTGATCGTCGACCGGGCCGGCCTTGCCGCCGCAGATCTCGAGAATCAGCTGCGTGATGCGCTCGACGTGCTCGACGGTCGTCGCGTAGTCGACGCCGCGTTCGAAGCGATGCGCGGCATCGGTCGAGAAGTTGTACTTGCGCGCGCGGCCGCGGATGCTGTCGGGCCACCAGAACGCGGCTTCCAGATAGATGTTGGTCGTATCGAGCGTGACGGCCGTGCTGTCGCCGCCCATGATGCCCGCGAGGCTTTCGACCTGACGGTCGTCGGCGATCACGCCGACCGTTTCGTCGAGCTCGACCGTGTTGCCGTTCAGCAGCTTCAGCGATTCGCCGCGCTTGCCCCAGCGCACTTCGATGCCGCCGTGAATCTTGTCCAGATCGAACACGTGCGACGGGCGGCCGAGTTCGAACATCACGTAGTTCGAGATGTCGACGAGTGCCGACACGCTGCGCTGACCCGCGCGCTCGAGGCGCTCGACCATCCATTGCGGCGTCTTCGCGCGCGCGTTCACGCCGCGGATCACGCGGCCGGAGAAACGGCCGCACAGATCGGGCGCGGCGATGCGCACCGGCAGCGTTTCGTCGAGCTCGACGTGCGCCGGCTTGATGTCGATCGGCGTCAGCGGCGCGCCGGTGATCGCGGCCGTCTCGCGCGCGATACCGAACACCGACAGGCAATCGGCCTTGTTCGGCGTCAGCTTGATTTCGAAGATCGTGTCGTCGAGGTTCAGCGTGTCGCGGATGTCCTGGCCGACCGGCGTGTCTTCCGGCAGGATCAGCAGGCCGCTGTGGTCCTCGGACAGCTTCAGCTCGCGCGCCGAGCACAGCATCCCCTGGCTCTCGACGCCGCGCAGCTTCGACAGCTTGATCGCGAACGGCTTGCCGCCCTCTTCGGCCGGCGGCAGCTCGGCGCCGACCAGCGCGACCGGCACCTTGATGCCGGGCGCGACGTTGGGCGCGCCGCAGACGATGTTCAGCGTCGCGCCGGTGCCGGCGTCGACCTGGCAGACATTGAGCTTGTCCGCATCCGGATGCTTGACGACTTCGAGCACGCGGCCGACGACGATCTTCGACGTCGGCGGCGCAGCCTTGCTCAGCGACTCGACTTCGAGCCCCGCCATCGTCAGCGCGTGCGACAGTTCGTCGGTCGTCAGCTGCGGGTCGACAAAGGTTCTCAACCAGGATTCAGGGAATTGCATGGATGTCTACGTTCGAAACAGGTTAGATCGACGCCCGGGCCCCGGTGGAACGTCCGGCGGGGCGAGCGCGGGCACATGTCGGCACGGCGCGTGCGTCAGGCGAACTGGCGCAGGAAACGCAGATCGTTCTCGAAGAACAGCCGGAGATCCTGCACGCCGTAGCGCAGCATCGTCAGGCGCTCGAGGCCGCTGCCGAACGCAAAGCCGATATAGCGCTCGGGATCGAGCCCCATGTTGCGGATCACGGTCGGATGCACCTGCCCCGAGCCGGAGATCTCGAGCCATTTGCCGGCGTTCTTGCCGTGCTCGAACATCATGTCGATCTCGGCCGACGGTTCCGTGAACGGGAAATACGACGGGCGGAAGCGCACGAGGATGTCGTCGCGCTCGAAGAATTTCTTCAGGAAATCGGTATAGACGCCCTTGAGGTCGGCGAAGCTGATGTTCTCGTCGATCCACAGCCCCTCGACCTGATTGAACATCGGCGAGTGGGTCGCATCGCTGTCGACGCGATACGTGCGGCCCGGTGCGATCACCTTGATCGGCGGGCGGTTCATGCGCGCATATCGCACCTGCATCGGGCTCGTGTGCGTGCGCAGCAGCAACTGGCGGCCGTCGGCGTCCTTGCCTTCGACGTAGAAGGTGTCCTGCATCGAACGCGCCGGATGGTTCTCCGGGCTGTTCAGCGACGTGAAGTTGTACCAGTCGGTCTCGATCTCGGGGCCGTCGGCCACGTCGAAGCCGATCGAGCGGAAAATCTGTTCGACGCGCTCCCATGTGCGCATCACCGGATGCAGGCTGCCTGCACCGGCGCCGCGGCCCGGCAGCGTGACGTCGATCGCCTCGGCGGCGAGTCGCTGGTTCAACAGCGCATCGGCGAGCGCCTGGCGACGCGCGGTCAGCGCGGCTTCAACCTGCTGCTTCGCGACGTTGATGCGGGCGCCTTCGGTCTTGCGTGCTTCGGGATCGAGCTTGCCGAGGCCCTTGAGCAACTCGGTCAGCGCACCCGACTTGCCGAGAAATCGGGCTTTCTCGTTTTCGAGCGTGGTGATGTCGGCAGCCTGTTCGAAGGACTGCTGCGCGTCGGCGACAATCTGGTCCAGATCCATAGATCCCATCATTTCCAACGTCATTCGGTCTCGGCGAGCAAATCTGCCCGCCAAACAAAAAAGGGGCTCGGAAGAGCCCCGTTTTCGCTGCAGCGGCCGAAACTACCGGAACATCGCTGCAACTAACCACGCAGTGCTAATTTCGCAATTAGGCTGCAACGGCGGCTTTCACCTGCTTGACGATCGCAGCAAAAGCAGCCTTGTCGAACACCGCCATGTCGGCCAGCACCTTACGGTCGAGTTCGATCGACGCCTTCTTCAGGCCGTTGATGAACACGCTGTAGGTCATGTCGTGCTGGCGAACTGCCGCGTTGATACGCGTGATCCACAGTGCGCGGAACACACGCTTCTTGTTGCGGCGATCGCGGTACGCGTACTGGCCAGCGCGCATCACCGCCTGCTTGGCGATGCGGTAGACGTTATTGCGACGGCCGCGATAACCCTTGGCCAGGTTGATGATCTTCTTGTGACGGGCCCGTGCGGTTACCCCACGTTTGACTCGAGGCATGTTTCGCTCCTTAGAGTATCAGTTGAGGGGTTACGCGAACGGCAGCATCGCGCGGACGGAGTTCAGATCGGAATCATGAACTGCCGTTGCGCCGCGCAGGTGACGCTTGTTCTTCGTGGTTTTCTTGGTCAGGATGTGGCGCTTGAAGGCTTGACCGCGCTTGACGGTACCGCCCGGACGCACCACGAAGCGCTTTGCAGCACTCTTCTTGGTCTTCATCTTAGGCATGACGAATAACTCCAGTTTATTTGATGGCGATGGGTGTGCGGTTGGCTTGCGCCCTCGACCCGCCCTTCGAAACCCAGTCCACTTGTGTACGGCGACCGCTCGCGCAGCCGCCGTCATTGTTGGCGCGCCGCCCTGACCGGGCCACGCGCCGAACCACTTGCCGAACCTGCGCGACCAGCGCGCGGGCTCGTTACTTCTTTTTCTTCGGGGAGAGCACCATGATCATCTGGCGCCCTTCCATCTTCGGCATCTGCTCGACCTGACCGACTTCCTCGAGATCCGTGCGCAGACGCTCCAGCATCCGCATACCGATCTCCTGGTGAGCCATTTCACGGCCGCGGAAACGCAACGTGATCTTCGTCTTGTCGCCCTCTTCGAGGAAGCGCAGAAGGTTGCGAAGCTTGACGTTGTAGTCACCGTCATCGGTACCCGGGCGGAATTTGACTTCCTTCACCTGGATGACCTTCTGCTTCAGCTTCGCTTCGTGCTGCTTCTTGGACTCCTGATACTTGAACTTGCCGTAATCCATCAGGCGGCAGACCGGCGGAACCGCTTGCGGCGCGATTTCCACGAGGTCAACGTCCAACTCTTCCGATTTACGGAAAGCATCAGCGAGTTTCACGATACCGAGCGGTTCGTTCTCGATCCCGACCAGACGCACTTCCGGCGCAGTGATTTCACCGTTGATGCGATGCGACGACTTATCAGTAGCGATGTTACGTTTCCTCTAAAAATTAAAAAAACGAGCCGCGCTGCCAGGGCGGTTACTTGAACGAGCGCAGGTCTTCCTGCAGACGCTCAACGAAGGCTTCGACCGGCATAACGCCAAGATCGACGCCGCCACGGGCACGCACGGCTACCGTTTGCGCATCACGCTCCTTATCGCCCACGACGAGGAGATAAGGCACCTTTTCCAGCATGTGCTCGCGTATTTTATAGCTAATCTTCTCGTTGCGCAAATCTGCCGCCACCCTAACCCCTTGTTTTTGCAACGTTTGGACCAGAGATTGCGCATATTCGGCCTGACTTTCGGCGATATTGAGCACAATTGCCTGGAACGGCGCGAGCCAGACCGGCATCGCGCCGGCGTGGTGCTCGATCAGAATGCCCAGGAAACGCTCCATCGAACCGACGATCGCACGGTGCAGCATCACCGGCCGGCGGCGGCTGTTGTCTTCCGCAACGTACTCGGCGCCGAGGCGCTCCGGCAGCACCATGTCGAGCTGCAGCGTGCCGCATTGCCAAGAACGGCCGAGCGCATCCTTGATGTGGTACTCGATCTTCGGGCCGTAGAACGCGCCCTCGCCCGGCAACTCTTGCCACGACAGGCCGCACGCGGTCAGCGCATCGCGCAGCCCCTGCTCGGCGCGATCCCAGGTTTCATCGGTGCCCGCGCGCTGCTCGGGGCGCAGCGACAGCTTGATGTCGATGTGCTCGAAGCCAAAGTCCTTGTACACGCTCATCGCCAGCGTGTTGAACGCGATCGACTCCGCGATGAACTGATCTTCGGTACAGAAGATGTGCGCATCGTCCTGCACGAAGCCGCGCACGCGCATCAGCCCGTGCAGCGCGCCCGACGCCTCGTTGCGATGGCACGAACCGAATTCGGCATAACGCAGCGGCAGGTCGCGGTACGAGCGCAGCCCATGCTTGAACACCTGCACATGCCCCGGACAGTTCATCGGCTTGATCGCGTAGTCGCGCTTCTCCGACTCCGTCGTGAACATGTTCTCGCGGTAGTTCTGCCAGTGGCCCGACGCTTCCCACAGCGAGCGGTCCATGATCATCGGCGTCTTGATCTCGAGATAGCCGGCATCGTTCACTCGGCGACGCATGTACTGCTCGACCTGCTGCCACAGCGCCCAGCCCTTCGGATGCCAGAACACCATGCCCGGCGACTCTTCCTGCATGTGGAACAGATCCAGCTGCTTGCCGAGCTTGCGGTGGTCGCGCTTTTCCGCCTCCTCAAGCATGTGCAGGTACTGATCCTGGTCTTCCTTCTTCGTCCAGGCCGTGCCGTAGATGCGCTGCAGCTGCTCGTTCTTGGAATCGCCGCGCCAGTACGCGCCGGCGACCTTCATCAGCTTGAAGACCTTCAGCTTCCCGGTCGACGGCACGTGCGGGCCACGACAGAGATCGGTGAAGCCGCCGTGCGAGTAGAGCTTGATTTCGTCGCTTTGCGGAATCGATTCGATGATCTCGGCCTTGTACTTCTCGCCGATGCTGCGGAAATAGCCGGCCGCCTCGTCGCGCGACACCACGCGGCGCGTCACCGGCTCATCCTTCTTCGCGAGCTCCTGCATGCGCTTTTCGATCTTTTCGAGATCTTCGGGCGTAAACGGACGGTTATACGCGAAGTCGTAATAGAAGCCGTTGTCGATGACCGGCCCGATCGTCACCTGCGCTTCCGGATACAGCTCCTTCACCGCGTACGCGAGCAAGTGGGCGGTCGAGTGACGGATGATGTCGAGACCGTCGGCATCCTTGTCGGTGACGATCGCGAGCGATGCATCGCGATCGATGACCGTGGACGTGTCGACGAGCTCGCCGTCGAGCTTGCCACCAAGCGCAGCCTTCGCAAGGCCGGGACCGATCGAGGCCGCAACCTCGGCAACTGTCACCGGATGCTCGTATTGTCGAACTGAGCCGTCAGGCAAGCGTATCGAAACCATGGCAATCTCCGTGATGCCGACAGTGGGCGGCAAACCAGGCACGCAACCTCAAAGTCACGCGCGGAATTTCGCGACAAAAAAAATGCGGCCCCGCTTTCGAGGGGCCGCATTCGATACTTCACTCAGACTGAAAGGGCGAAAACGTTCCTCGACTAGCGTCGCTCCGAAAAGGTTTCGGTCAACGTTCGCGGTGTCATAACCGTATTCGCCTTGTTCGCGTTGAGTTATTTACTGCATCGAACACCCGGAAAACCGGGCATTCTCAATTCGTTGGTAGGCTCGATTGGACTCGAACCAACGACCCCCACCATGTCAAGGTGGTGCTCTAACCAGCTGAGCTACGAGCCTAGTGAAGCTAAGATTATATGGGGCGAGCGTTTCCTTGGCAAGCTATTTATGCGGTTGCAGCAAAATGACGGGGCGCGATCATGTGCGGCCGCGTCATGCCTTGCGTCCGGCCCGCACGACGCCCTGCACTTCGCCGAGCAGCGTGCATGCGCGCTGCACCTGCGCGGCATTCGACACCTCGACCGTGAACTGCATGAACGCCGTGTTGCGGCGGCTCTGCGTCTTCACGCCGACCACGTTCATCTTCTCGCGCGCAAAGACTTCCGAAATGTCACGCAGCAGCCCTTGCCGGTCGCTCGCCTCGATCATCAGATCGACCGGATAGACGGACGCGCCGCGCCCGCCCAGCACGTCCGCAGACCACGTCGTCTGCAGCACGCGCTCGGGCGCGCGCTCGGCCATCCGCACGAAGGTCGGGCAGTCGCTGCGGTGAATTGACATCCCCTTGCCGCGCGTCACGAAGCCGCTGATCGGGTCGGGCGGCGCCGGGCGGCAGCAGCGCGCCAGCTGGGTCAGCAGCGCATCGACGCCGACCACCAGCACGCCGGTCGATGCACCGTGCGCGACGCTCGCGCCGCTGCTGCGCTTCTCGAAGTCGGCGGGCGCCTCGGGCGCGTGCTCGGGCGGCGGCGCATCGGACAGCGCCTGCTCGATGTTGCGCAGGCTGAATTCTTCCTTGCCGACGACCGAAAACAGATCGTCGGGCGACTTGAAGCCGAGCTTCGCGGCGAGATTGTCGAGGTTGACCGACGTCTTGCCCTCGCGCTGCAGCGTCTTTTCGACGAGCGCGCGCCCGTGCGCGATGTTTTCTTCCTGCTCGATCGAGTTGAACCACGCGCGCACCTTCTGCCGTGCGCGCGAGCTCTTCAGGTAGCCGAGCTGCGGGTTCAGCCAGTCGCGCGACGGCCCGCCCTCCTTCACCGCGACGATCTCGACCGTCTGGCCGTTCGCGAGCGACGTGTTGAGCGGCACCATCGCGCCGTCGACACGCGCGCCGCGGCAGCGATGGCCCAGCTCGCTGTGCAGGTGATAGGCGAAGTCGACCGGCGTCGCGCCCTGCGGCAGCGCGATCACGCGCGCCTGCGGCGTCAGCACGTAGATGTGGTCGTCGTCGAGCGAGGTCTCGCGCAGCTGCGCCCACGCCTGATCGCCGGACACTTCGCCGCCGTCCTCGACGTCGTCCTTCCACGCGAGCAGCTGGCGCAGCCACGCGATCTTCTCGTCGTACTTGTCGCTCGCCGAGAACTGGCCGCCGTAGCCGCGCACGCCGGCTTCCTTGTAGCGCCAGTGCGCGGCGACGCCGTACTCGGCGAAGCGATGCATTTCCTGCGTGCGGATCTGCACTTCGAACGCACGGCCGTCGTCGCCGATCACGACCGTGTGCAGCGACTTGTAGCCGTTCGGCTTCGGCCGCGAGATGTAGTCGTCGAACTCCTTCGGCACCGGCTGCCACAGGTGATGGACGATGCCGAGCACCGTGTAGCAATCCTTGATGTCGGGCACGATCACGCGGAACGCGCGCACGTCGTACAGCTCGGAGAAATCAAGCTCCTTGCCGCGCATCTTGCGCCAGATGCTGTAGATGTGCTTCGGCCGGCCGCTCACGTCGGCCGGGATATGCGCCTGCGCGAGCTCGTGCTGCAGCCGCTCGATCGCCTGTGCGACGTACGCCTCGCGCTCGATGCGCTTCTCGTCGAGCAGCTTCGCGATGCGCTTGTAGGTGACCGGATCCTCGAAGCGGAACGCGAGATCCTCGAGCTCCCACTTCAGTTGCCAGATGCCGAGACGGTTCGCGAGCGGCGCGTAGATTTCGAGCGTCTCGCGCGCCACGTCGGGCGGCGGATCGGCCTTCGCGGCCGCGTAGTAGCGCAGCGACTGCAGCCGCGACGCCAGGCGAATCAGCACCACGCGGATGTCCTGCGCGAACGCGAGCAACATCTTGCGCAGCGCCTCGATCTGCGTGCGCCGCTGTTGCGCGGCGTCGCGCCCGGCGTCGGGCATCGCGTTCTGCGCCGCGCGCAGGCTGACGGTGCCGAGCCGCAGCAGCTTGCGCACATCGGCGACGAGCCGCGCGACCTCTTCGCCGAAGCGCTCGGTCAGCTCGCGTTCGGGGTCGCTCAGATGCGGCGTCAGCACGAACAGCGCGGCCGCCTGCATCGCGTGCGGATCGACGTTCAGCGTGCGCATGATCGACGCGGTGCCGGCCGAGTGATCGGCAAGCAGCTCGCCCGTCGACAGGCGCGCGGCGCCGGCCCGCTCGCGCACGAACGCGAGCACGTCGTCGAACGACGGCGCCGCGACGGAAGAAGCGGAAGCGGATTCGGTCATCGCACGGCCCGGGATATTGCGGTCATCGTGATGCTTCGCTCAGCTCCGCTGGGCGGCGACGACGACGATCTCGACGAGCACCGCCGGATCGGCGAGCTTCGCTTCGACGGTCGCGCGCGGCGGCGTATTGCCCGCCGCGACCCACGCGTCCCACTCGGCGTTCATGCCGTCGAAGTTCGCGAGATCGGAGATGTAGATCTGCACCGACAGCAGATGCGCCTTGTCGCTGTTCGCTTCGGCGAGCAGGCGGTCGATGTGGCCGAGCACTTCGCGCGTCTGGCCGCGGATGTCCTGCGTGGTGTCTTCGGCGATCTGGCCGGCCAGGTACACGGTACCGTTGTGGATCGCGGTTTCGGAGAGACGGGCGCCGACGTGGTGACGAATGACTGCCATGAAATGTTCCGGTCGTGTGAATGGGTGAACAAGTGGCGACGACGCGGCCCGCGCGCCGCCGAACCGCATATTATGACGCGTTTACGCGGCGCCTTCGACGAAAAACCGGCGGGCAAGCGCGATCTGCTCCGCGCTGACGAACGCCGGCGCATGGCCCGCGCCCGGAATCTCGACCTGCGTCACGTGCCGGCCGCGCCGCACCATCTCGGCTACCGTGTCGCGCGACAGCAGGTCCGACGTTTCGCCCCGCACGACGAGCAGCGACGCATCGGTCGCTTCGATCGCGTGCCACAACGCCGCTTCGCCGGCCGCGGCCAGCTCGGGCGTGGTCGCCTTGAACGGCTCGGCGATGCGCGGGTCGTAGCGCATCGTCCAGCCGCCGTCCGGCAGCTCGCACAGCAGCGGCTCGTTGATCTCGCGCCATTCGTCGGCAGTCAGCGCGCCGAACGGCAGCGACAGCGACGTCAGGTAGTCGACGCCTTCCTGGCACGTGGCGAAGCGCGGCTGCACGCCGAGGTATTCGCCGATGCGCACGAGCGAGTCGGGCTCGATGCGCGGCCCGACGTCGTTGACGATCATCCTGCGCAGCGGCGCACCGGGCAGCCCCGCGAGCGCGATGCCGATCAGCCCGCCCATCGACGTGCCGAACCAGTCGACCGACTCGACGTCGAGCCGCGCGATCAGCGTCACCATATCCGCCACGTACTGCGGGATCGTGTAGAACCGCGGGTCGGCCAGCCGGTCCGAGCGGCCGCGCCCGACCACGTCGGGGCACACGACGCGATAGGTATCGGACAGCGCGGCCGCGAGGCGATCGAAGTCGCGCCCGGAACGGGTCAGGCCGTGCACGCAGACCAGCACGCGCGCATTGGCGGGATCTCCCCATTCCGTATACGCGACGTGGTGCAGGCCGACCGCGCTCGCACACTGCACGCGACGCTGGCGGGGAACCGGTGGATTCGCTGAAATGATGGGCATCGTGAGCATCCTGTCGAGCGTGGGCGGCGCGTGCCGGCCGGTGCGAACGATTGTAAACCGCTTCGCCGCGGCGGCGCGTCGCGCAAGCCGCGACCCTCGCGCGCATCGCTCGCCCCGCCTCGGCTCCGCTCACGCGCCGCGCTGCCACGCGTCGCGCAACTGCTCGCGCAGGAACTCGACGAAGGCGCGCACGCGCAACGGCACGTGCCGGCCGCCCGGATAGACGGCATGCAGCGGCGCGGCCGGCGCCGCGAACGCCGGCAGCACGCGCACGAGCGTGCCGGCGTCGAGATCGGCGTCGACGTCCCAGATCGACTTCAGCGCGATGCCCGCGCCTTCGAGCGCGAACGACCGGGCCGCCCCGCCGTCGTTGGTGAGCAGCGCGGCCGTGACGTCGACGGCCACGCTGCCGTTGGCGCCGTCGAACCGCCATTCGGTGCGCGGCTGATCGCCGAGCACGATGCATCGGTGTGCCCGCAGGTCGGCCGGATGGGCCGGCAGCCCATGCGTCGCGACGTAGCTCGGCGCCGCGCACAGCACGCGGTGATTCGGCGCCAGCTCGCGCGCGATCATCGTCGAATCGGCCAGGCTGCCGATCCGGACGGCCACGTCGATGTCCTGCGCGAGCAGGTCGACGATCGTGTCGGTGAGCATCAGCTGCACGGTCAACGCCGGATGCTGCCGCTGGAACGCCGCGACCAGCGGCACGATCCGCACGCGGCCGAGCTCGCCGGGCGCCGTCACGCGCAGCATCCCGTTGACCGTGCCGCGCCGGTCGCTCATCAGCGTTTCCGCCCGCTCGATTTCGGCCAGGATGCGCAGCACCTGGGCGTGAAACTGCGCGCCGTCGTCGGTCAGCGTCTGCTGGCGCGTGGTCCGGTGCAACAGCCGCACACCGAGCCGCGACTCCAGATGCGCGAGCCGCTTGCTGACCACCGACAGCGACAGGTCCAGCTCGCGCGCCGCCGCCGACAGGCTGCCGGCCGACACGATGCGCGCGAAGGTCTCGAGCGCGGGGAGATCGTCGATCAGCATCGGCGCCCTCGTTTCGCCGTAACCTTTCCTTTTTTCGAATAATCCATTCGTGCCACGCCCGTATTTGCATGAAGAACGGAAACCTACCATACCTGTTCCGCGTCGTCGCACGACGCTGCACACAGGACCCAATCACCATGCCAATCCGTCTTTCTTCCGTCGCGCGGCCGCTCGCACGCGCGCTCGCCGCGGCCGCGTGCGTCGCGGCGCTGGCGCCTGCCGCCGCCCATGCGGCGAGCCTCGTCGAGCCGCACGGCCTGATCGTCGCCGCCGATGTGCCGGCCGCGCAGGCACGCGCGCAGATCCTCGCCGCGCGCCGCTACGTCACGTTCTGGGATGCCGGCGACGCGGCCCTCGCGCAGGCCGCGCTCGCCGCCGATTTCACCGACCGCACGTTGCCGGCCGGCCGCGAACAGGGCATCGCCGGGCCGCTCGCCGCGTCCAGAACGATGCGCACTGCGATCCCGGACCTGCATTGCGACATCGAACAGATGATCGTCGCCGGCGACCGGGTCGTCGTGCACCTGCACTTTCGCGGCCATTTCTCCGGCACCTTCAACGGAACGGCCGGGAGCGGACAGGCCATCGACTTCATCGCGACCGACATCTACCGGGTCGATTACGGCCGGATCGCAGAGAACTGGCATATCGAGGACAACCTGACGCTGATGCGTCAGCTCGGGCTGGTCGGCTAACGGAGCAGGAGCACACGATGACGCACGAACCATCGAATCAGGCGCAACCTTCGCCGCGCCGCACCTTTCTCGCCCAGGCTGGCGCCGGGCTCGTGGCCGGCGTCGCGGCCGCCACGGGCGCGTCCAGCGCGGCCGCGGCCGCAACGCCACAGGGCCCGCGACCGGCCGCGGCCGATGCGCCGGCCGGCACCTTCTGGCCGGACGGCATCCGGCTCGTGATCTCGATCTCGATGCAGTTCGAGGCCGGTGGACAACCGCCCAAGGGCGCGGACAGCCCGTTCCCGCCGGTCGAGTTCCCGCCGTCGGTGCCGGCCGACCTCGCGTCGGCGACGTGGTTCGCGTACGGCTACCGTGAAGGCATTCCGCGCCTGCTCGACCTGTGGGACCGGCACGGCGTGAAAGTCACGTCGCACATGATCGGTGAAGCCGCACGCCGCCATCCCGAGCTGGCGCGCGAGGTCGTGTCGCGCGGCCACGAGGCGGCCGCACACGGTCCGACCTGGCGCTCGCAGTTCGCGATGAGCCGCGACGAAGAGCGCCGCTTCCTCGTCGAGGCTCGCGACATGGTCGAAGCGGTCACGGGCCAGCGCCCGGTCGGCTACAACTGCAACTGGCTGCGGCGCGGCCCGCATACGCTGCCGCTGCTGCAGGAGCTCGGCTACCTGTATCACATCGACGACGTCAGCCGCGACGAGCCTTTCATCGAGACGGTCGGCGGCCGCGACTTCGCGGTCGTGCCGTACACGCTGCGCAACAACGACATCCTGCTGATCGAAGGCCGCAATTATTCGCCGACGAAGTTCGTCGAGCAGATCAAGCTCGATTTCGACCAGCTGTACGCGGAAGCCGGACAGCGACGGCGCCTGATGTCGATCAGCGCGCACGACCGGATCAGCGGCACGCCGCAGATGGTCCGCGCATGGGACACGTTCCTCGATTACGCGCGCTCGCATCCGGGCGTCGCGTTCATGCGCAAGGACGACATCGCGCGCTTCGCGCTGCGCAGCCCGGCAACGTTGCGCGAAACCGAAACGATCTGACCGGATCGCCCTCTCCCCTCACTTCGGAAGGACCAGCATGAACGATTCACTCAGCGGCAAGAAAGTCCTTGTCGTCGGCGGCAGTTCCGGCATCGGCGCCGCGGCCGCGCATGCATTCGCGCAACGCGGCGCGGTCGTGACGATCGCCTCGCGCCACCCCGAGCGGGCCGGCGCGGCGGCCGCGCCAGGCGCTGCGGTGCGCGGCGAAGCGCTCGACATCACCGATACGGCAGCCGTCGACGCGTTCTGCGCGCGCACCGGGCGCTTCGACCATGTCGTGATCTCGGCCGCGCAAACGGCGACGGGCCCGGTGCGCACGTTGGCGCTCGCCGATGCGCAGGCCGCGATGGACAGCAAGTTCTGGGGCGCCTATCGCGTCGCGCGTTCGATCGACATCGCGCCCGGCGGCTCGCTGTCGTTCGTGTCGGGGTTCCTGAGCGTGCGGCCGAGCGCGTCGTCGGTGCTGCAAGGCGCGATCAACGCGGCGCTCGAGGCGCTGGCCCGCGGGCTGGCGCTCGAGCTGGCGCCGGTGCGCGTGAACACGGTGTCGCCGGGCCTGATCGCGACGCCGCTGTGGAACAAGCTCGCGCCCGACGCACGCGACGCCATGTACGCCGGCGCCTCGCAACGCCTGCCCGCACGCCGCGTGGGCCAGGCCGAGGACGTCGCGAACGCGATCGTCTACCTCGCGACGACGCCGTTTGCGACCGGCTCGACGGTGCTGGTCGACGGCGGCGGCGCGATCGCGTGATCGGCTGACCGCCCGATCGATGCCTCGATGGCAAGACGCCCCGCGTTCCGTGGCGGAACGCGGGGCGTCGATGGCCGACGGAGTCAGACCTTGCTTATGCGACCGCGCTCACGTCGAGCGGCGCGCCCGTCTTGGCCTGGATTTCGTCGACGCCGACACCGTCGGCGAGCTCGAGCACCTTCAGGCCGTTCGGCGTCACTTCGATCACGCCGAGATCGGTGATGATCAGGTCGACCACGCCGACACCCGTCAGCGGCAGGTTGCATTCCTCGAGGATCTTGTGCTGGTCGCCCTTCGCGACGTGCTCCATCAGCACGACGACGCGCTTCACGCCCGCGACGAGATCCATCGCGCCGCCCATCCCCTTGATCATCTTGCCGGGGATCATCCAGTTCGCGAGATCGCCGTTCTTGCTGACCTGCATCGCGCCGAGGATCGCGAGGTTGATGTGGCCGCCGCGAATCATCGCGAACGAATCGGCCGACGAGAAGATCGACGAGCCGGGCAGCGTCGTGACGGTCTGCTTGCCGGCGTTGATCAGATCGGCATCGACCTCTTCGTCGGTCGGCGACGGGCCGATGCCGAGCAGGCCGTTCTCCGACTGCAGCCACACTTCGACGCCGGCCGGCACGTGGTTCGCGACGAGCGTCGGCAGACCGATGCCGAGGTTCACGTAGAAGCCGTCCTGCAGTTCCTTCGCCGCGCGCGCGGCCATCTGGTCACGATTCCAGGCCATGTCAGTCTCCTTTCGCGCGTACGACGCGTTGTTCGATGCGTTTTTCGGGCGTCGCGTTCAGCACGATCCGCTGCACGAAGATGCCGGGCGTATGGACCTGGTCGGGATCGAGCGCGCCGTTCTCGACGATCTCCTCGACCTCGGCCACGGTGATCTTGCCGGCCATCGCGCACATCGGGTTGAAGTTGCGCGCGGTGCGGCGATAGATCAGGTTGCCCGACTTGTCGGCCTTCCATGCCTTCACGAGTGCGACGTCGGCGGTCAGCGACGGCTCGAGCACATAATGGCGATCGCCGAACTGGCGCGTTTCCTTGCCCTCGGCGATCACGGTGCCGTAGCCGGTGTTCGTGAAAAATGCCGGGATGCCGGCGCCGCCGGCGCGCAGCTTCTCGGCGAGCGTGCCCTGCGGCGTGAATTCGAGCTCGAGCTCGCCGGCCAGGTACTGGCGCTCGAACTCCTTGTTCTCGCCGACGTACGACGAGATCATCTTCTTGATCTGGCGCGTTTCGAGCAGCAGGCCGAGGCCGAAACCGTCGACGCCCGCGTTGTTGCTGATGCAGGTGATGCCCTTGACGCCGGAGTCGCGCAGCGCCGCGATCAGCGCCTCGGGGATCCCGCACAGGCCGAAGCCGCCGACCGCGAACGTCTGTCCGTCGCGGACGATCCCTTCCAGCGCGGCAGCCGCGCTGGGATAGACTTTGTTCATCTGTATGTCCCTTCCTCTATGGAAACCAGCAAAACCGGTTCACGCGCCGACTGGCCCGCAAGCCCGCCGCACTCATTCTATGCATGCACGGCGTGGCCTGCGCGAGGCGCGCTGTTTTTATGTCGCGACGAAGCGCCACGAGATGCCGGCAAGGGTACGATGCGGCGCGGATGCGGCACAATACGCAAAACTACATAAGCATTTGCCTCCGCTGCCCCGCGCCATGCCCGCACTCGATTACCAGACTGCCTTTCACCTCGCGCCGCTCGGCCTCGTGATGTCGCGCGACCGCGTGATCGAGGACTGCAACGACGCACTCGCGGCGATCTTCCGCTGCGCGCGGACCGATCTGATCGGCAAGTCCTACGAAGTACTGTATCCGTCGCCGGACGAATTTCAGCGCATCGGCGAGCGCATTTCGCGCGTGATGGTCGCGAACGGCACGTACGGCGACGACAGAATCATGAAGCGCGCGGACGGCGAGCTGTTCTGGTGCCACGTGACCGGCCGCGCGCTCGATCGCACCGCGCCGCTCGCCGTGGGCGTATGGACCTTCGAAGACCTGAGCGCGACGCGCCGCGTGGCGGTCGAGCTGACGCCGCGCGAGCGGGAGATCGCAGCCCAGCTCGCGACCGGCAAGACCAGCAAGCAGATCGGACGCGTGCTCGACATCAGTTCGCGCACCGTCGACATCTACCGTGCGCGGCTGATGCGCAAGTACGGCACCAGCAATACGCCGGAGCTGCTGCAACGCCTGCTCGGCCAGTAGCCGCTGCACGCAAACGCAATCGGCCGCGCGAGGCGGCCGATTCCGGCAGGCACGGGTATAGCTGCACACCCGCATCGGCGCCGCGGCGCCGGCTTCGACGTTCAGTCGACCTTGGCGGCGAGCGCGCGCTCGATCGTGTCGCGCAGCAGCTGCGGCAGCGGCACCGACTTGCCGAGCGCATAGTCGACCCACACGCAGCGCGCGTTGCCGCGCGCATACACATGCTGCGGATCGTCCGCACGCGAGAGCTCGAAGCCGGTGTCGAAGCTGCTGCGGCCCGGTTTGGCGGCCGACATCCGCGCGATCACGTCGCCCGGATAGTGCAGTTGCTTCAGGAATTCCATCGACGCCGTGACGACCACGGGCCCCTGTCCCTCGCCATTGCCGCCCGCGATGCCGAGTTGCTCGAACCACGAGATCCGCGCCTGTTCCATGTAACGGAAGTAGACCGTGTTGTTCACGTGGCCGAACGCGTCCATGTCGCCCCAGCGGATCGGCATCGACATTTCAAATACGCGGGAATATTCGCTCATTGCACTCTTCTTCGTTACTGGATGGCATCCGCTCACGCGAGGCCGAAGCCGTCGTCGGCGGAGATGATCGAACCGTTGATGAACTGCGACTCGTCGGCCGCCAGCAGCAGCAACAGCCCGTCGAGATCCTGCGGCTTGCCGACGCGCCGGCGCGGCAGCATCGACTGCAGCTTCTGGCCTTGTTCGGTTTCCCACAGGTAGTGATTGATTTCGGTGTCGATATAGCCCGGGCAGATCGCGTTCACGTTGATCCCGTGACGCCCCCATTCGAGCGCCATCGCCCGCGTCATCTGCACGACGGCCGCCTTGCTCATCGCGTACAGCCCGATCTGCGGAAACACGCGCAGCCCGGCCACCGATGCGATGTTGATGATCCGGTACGGCGGCTTGCCGTTGCCGTTCGCGCGCATCATCATGCGCTTCGCGACTTCCTGCGCGACGAAGAATGCACCGCGCGTGTTGGTGTCGAACACGAACTCGAAATCGGCCGGCGTCACGTCGACGAGCTTCTGCATCGTCGATACACCCGAATTGTTCACGAGGATGTCGATCGTGCCGGCTTCCGTCTCGGCGTGCGCAACGGCTGCCTTGATACTCTGCACGTCGGTCACGTCGAGCGACACGACATGCGCGGCGCCGCCCTCCGCCTCGATCTCGGCGCGCAGTTCCTTCAGGCGCTCGACCCGGCGGCTCGCCAGCACGACCTTCGCGCCGGCCTGCGACAGCACCTGCGCGAAGCGTTGCCCGAGGCCGCTCGATGCGCCGGTAACCAGCGCGACCTTGCCTTCCAGATTGATCGATCGACCCATTGCACATCCCCTTTCGATGTCGTTTGCCGCGGCGGATGCCCGCTCGAGCAGCATAACCCTAGCACAGAAAATAGAACGATCGTGCTAATCTAGCGCCGCGCTGTTGCGGCAAGCGTTTCGTTTCGCAGACAATACGCTCCCGAATAAAAGCATTCTAACGGTTAGAGGAACGCCAATGACCCCCGCAAGCCTCATCGAGCAATACGGCCCGCGCGAATCGATGGAATACGACGTCGTGATCGTCGGCGGCGGCCCCGCCGGGCTGTCGGCGGCGATCCGGCTCAAGCAGCTGGCCGCCGAGAAAGGCGCCGAGATCGGCGTGTGCGTGCTCGAGAAGGGTTCCGAGATCGGCGCGCACATCCTGTCGGGCGCGGTGATGGACCCGCGCGCGATCACCGAGCTGTTCCCCGACTGGAAGGAACGCGGCGCGCCGCTCACCGTCGAGGTGACCGAGGACCGCTTCCTGTTCCTGTCCGAGCAGAGTGCGGTCACGACGCCGAACTGGGCGTTGCCCGACAACTTCAAGAATCACGGCAACTACGTGATCTCGCTCGGCAACGTCACGCGCTGGCTCGGCACGCAGGCCGAAGCGCTCGGCGTCGAGATCTTCCCCGGCTTTCCGGCCGCGGAGATCCTCTACAACGACGACGGCTCGGTGAAGGGCGTCGCCACCGGCAACATGGGCGTGGGCAAGGACGGTGAGCCGACCGAGAACTTCCAGCTCGGCATGGAACTGCACGCGAAGTACACGCTGTTCGCCGAAGGCTGCCGCGGTCATCTCGGCCGCCAGCTGATCTCGAAGTTCAAGCTCGACGCGAACGCCGATCCGCAAGCGTACGGGATCGGCATCAAGGAGCTGTGGGAAATCGATCCGGCGAAACACAAGCCGGGCCTCGTGATCCACACGGCCGGCTGGCCGCTGAAGTCGGACACCTACGGCGGTTCGTTCCTGTACCACATGGACAACAACCAGGTCGTGGTCGGCTTCGTGGTTGGGCTTGGCTACGCGAACCCGTACCTGTCGCCGTTCGAGGAGTTCCAGCGCTACAAGACGCATCCGTCGATCCGCGCATTCCTCGAAGGCGGCAAGCGCGTGTCGTACGGTGCACGCGCGATCACCGCGGGCGGGCTGCTGTCGCTGCCGAAGACGGTGTTCCCGGGCGGCGCGCTGATCGGCGACGATGCGGGCTTCCTGAACGCATCGCGCATCAAGGGCAGCCACGCGGCGATCAAGACCGGCATGCTGGCCGCCGACGCGGCGTTCGATGCGGTGCAGGCCGGCCGCCAGTCGGACGAGCTGAACGCGTACCCGGACGCGTTCCAGCAGTCGTGGCTGTACACCGAGCTGTACCGCGCGCGCAACTTCAAGCAGTGGATGGCGAAGGGGCTGTATCTCGGCACGCTGATGGTCGGGCTCGAGCAGAAGGTGATGGGCGGCAACGTGCCGTGGACGCTGCACCACAAGCATGCGGACCACGAGATGCTCAAGCCCGCGTCGCAATGCACGCCGATCGAATATCCGAAGCCGGACGGCAAGCTGACGTTCGACCGGCTGTCGTCGGTGTTCATCTCGAACACGAACCACGAGGAGAACCAGCCGGCGCACTTGACGCTGAAGGATGCGAGCGTGCCGGTGAACGTGAACCTGCGCACCTACGCTGGGCCGGAGGGACGGTTCTGTCCGGCGGCGGTATACGAGTTCGTGAAGAACGACGACGGCAGCGACCGCCTCGTGATCAACGCGCAGAACTGCGTGCACTGCAAGACCTGCGACATCAAGGACCCGACGCAGAACATCGTGTGGGTCACGCCGGAAGGCGGCGGCGGGCCGAATTATCCGAACATGTAAGCTGCCGGAAGACGCCGCATCGCGCGGCGTTTTTTTTCGTCGGTACGACGTCCGCGGGTCGCGAGCGCGCGCGGGGGCGATGCCTCGCGCGCGCACTGCTGCCCGCCCGTCAGAGCGCTGCGATTCTCCGACGGAAATGCTCGGTCCCCGCGACGATCTTGTCGAGCACCGCGTCGAGCGCCCAGAACCGCTCGCGTACGTCGTAATCGATTACGCGGCAGCGAATCGACTCGAAGGTGCCGATCCGCTGGTGATAGATTTTCGCGAGCGCCGGATAACCCAGCGCTTCGGACACCGCCGACACCACCAGGAACGTCGCCAATTCTTCGGCGAGCGCCGGATCCGAATCGCCCTGCGTGCGCAGCCACTGATACAGATCGGGATGGAAGTTGGTGAACACGCCGTTGAAGCCGGCGGATCCCGCCTTCATCGCATCCCATGCGATTGCGGCGTTCGCGTTCAGCACCTTCAGCGGCGACCCGGCGGCGAGCGCCACGCGCCGCTTCACCGTTTCCAGGTCGCAGCTCACGTCCTTGAGCATCACGAAGCGGCCGGTATCGATGCACGCACGCAGCTCGTCATCGGAGAGCAACCGTCGATAAGGCGCCGGACATTCGTACAGGCCGAGCGGCAGATCCGACGGCAGCCGGGCGAGCAGCGCGTGAAGATGGTCCAGAAACGCGGCGCTGCCCTTGCGTTGCGGATCGAGATGGTTCGTCACGAGCACGACGCCCTGCGCGCCCGATTCGGCCGCCGCGCACAGCTCGGCAACCTGCGAATCGAGATCGTCGCTGATATGGCCGGACGCGACGACGGGCACGCGCCCGGCCACCCGATCGACGACGAAACGCGCGAGTTCCGCCCGTTCGGCCAGACTCAGGAATTGCATCTCGCTCGACTGCGCGACCGCGAACAGCGCATCCGAGCCGTGCGCCAGATACCACTCGATGAGTCGCTCGAGCCCGGCATAGTCGATCGCGCCGGCATCGTCGAACGGCGTCAGCATCACCGGCACGATCCCCTCGATGGCCGCGGTCGACTGCTGATGGTGTTGCATCTTTTTCTCCTTGCTTCAGTAAATACGCGGTGTGGCCGCGACGCTCAGGCCGGCAGCGGTCCGGGCGCGGCGCTGGCCGCCTGCTCGGGAATCGGCTTGCGCACCAGCAGCAGATAGGCCATCGCACCGGCGAACGCGATCGCCGCGGCCGTCAGGAGCGCCGGCACGAACGACCACTTCTGCGCGATGACGCCCGTCAGGATCGGCGCGAGCGCACCGCCGATGAAACCGCCGAAATTCTGGATCGCGCCGAGCGATGCCACGCGGCTCGGCGGCGCGGCGGCCGTCGCGAGCGCCCACGAACACGCGGATGCCGCATTCGCGAGAAAGATCACGACCGAAATGCATGCGAGCGCAACGGTATTGCTCTGCACGAGCGCGGCGGGGATCGTGAACGCGACCATCCCGAGCATCGCGACGACCACTGCATTGCGCCGGCTCACGACCGGCGAGCGGCTGCGGCGCGTAACGAAATCGGACAGCCAGCCGGCGACGAGCGAACCGACGAACCCGCACAGGAACGGCACCGACGCCGCAAACCCGGTGCGAATGAGGCTCATGTGACGCTCCATCGTCAGGTATCCCGGCAGCCACGTCAGATATACCCAGTTCAGATACACGGAGCCGAAGAAGCCGATCAGCATGCCCCACGTCGTGCCGTGCGAGAACAGGCTGCGCCAGTCGGCGAAAGTCAGCTTCGGCGCGGCGGCGGCGGTCTGCGCGTCGGCATCGAGATACCCGCGTTCCACCGCGCTCAACTGCGCGCGCGCCGGATCGCGGTAGAGCGCGAACCAGACGACGGCGACGACGAGACCGAGCGCCCCGGTCGCGACGAACGCCCACCGCCAGTCGAACGACGCGACGAGCACCGTCGTATCGACGGCCGTCACTGCCAGCGCCGGGTGGCGGCCGTTGCCCGCGCTGCCGCGCCAGCAGACGCCGCGCGCGCCGAGCGTGACCAGCACATTGCCGGCGCCCTTCGCGTGCAATGCGTCTGCGGCGCGCACTGCCGAGGCGTCGTCGCCGACCGTGATGCCGGTCAGCGACTCCGCTTCCGTTTCGTTGACGACGAGGTACTCGAGCCGCGCCAGCAACGCGTCGGACAGCGGCCGCGCGGGCGCAGGATTGAGCAGCACCGGCGTGCCGCAGGCGCGCGCACGGTCGATCGCGCGCACCACGGTTTCCATCGGCACCTCGAGCTGGCACACCATCAGCGCCGCGCCGGCGATCGCGTCGCGCGCCGCGTCGATCGTTGCGGCATCGAGGCGCGCGTTCGCACCGGGCACGACGACGATACTGTTCGCCCCGCTCGCATCGACCGTGATCGTCGCGACGCCGGTTGCTGCGCCGTCGATCCGGTGTACGTGCGTCAGGTCGATGCGTTCTGCCGCAAGCGCGTCGTGCAGGCGCGCGCCGAACGCATCGTTGCCGACGCAGCCGATCATCGCGACCGAGGCGCCCAGGCGCGCGGCCGCCACCGCCTGATTCGCGCCCTTGCCGCCGGAGACCGTCCGAAACGCGGTGCCGAGCAGCGTTTCGCCCGGCACGGGCAGCCGCGGCGCGTGCGTGACGAGGTCGACGTTGAGGCTGCCGACGACCGCGATTCTGGGGAATTCAGCGTGGTCTTTCATGCAATGTAACCGCTTACATTTGCGACGGATAAAATCGCCGAACGGGCCGGCGTCGACGAAAAATTTGCGGTGATGCGATTCGAAGATGTGTCTGACATAATGCGGGCTGGCATCAAGATAGCGCTTACATTCTCACAGGCAGCACGCGAGATGCAAGCACGACCACGACGAACCGAGGGTAAACGATGGCACTTTGGACCACCTGCACATGGCGCGCCGCGCCGGCGGCCGCGAGCCGCCGATGAGCACGCCCTCTTCCGGCGGCGGCGCGGCGCGCGCACGCCGCGGCAGCGGCCGCTCGGTGCTCGGGGACGTCGCGAAACTCGCCGGCGTGTCGACCGCGACCGTCTCGCGCGTGTACAACGATCCCGGCAAGGTGTCGGCCGACGTGCAGCAGCGCGTGCGCGACGCGGCGCGCACGCTGAACTGGATCCCCAACGCGGCCGGTCGCGCACTCGCGTCCACGCGCACCCACATTACGGGCGCGATCATCCCGACGCTCGACGACCAGGTGTTCGCGTCCCAGGTCGCCGGCATGCAGGCGGTCATGGCCGAGCACGGCATCACGCTGTTCCTGGGCTGCTCGAATTACGATCCGGCGCAGGCGCTCGCGCAGGTGCGTGCGATGCTGTCGCGCGGCGTCGAAGCGGTGTCGCTGGTCGGTGAAGCCTATCCGGCGGAAGTCTTCGAACTGCTCGACCTGCATCGGGTGCCCTATGTCGTCACCTACGCCTACCGCGACGACAGTCCGCATTGCTGCATCGGCTTCGACAACCGCGCGGCCTTCGCTCGGCTCACCACGCATCTGCTCGACCTCGGCCATCGCGATTTCGCGATCATCATGCAGCCGTCCGCGGACAACGACCGCGTGCAGGCGCGCCTGCGTGGCATTCACGAGACGCTGGCCGCTCGCGGCCTCGCGGTGCGGCCAGTCCATCAGCACGAGGGGCCGGCGACGATCGCGTTCGGGCGCGCGAGCCTGCGCACCATTGCGGACAGCGGGCCGACGCGCCCGACGGCCGTGATCTGCGGCAACGATGCGCTGGCGCTGGGCGCGCTGCTGGAGGCGCAGGCGATGGGCATCGCGGTGCCGGCGGAACTGTCGATCACCGGTTTCGACGACGTTGCGCTCGCCCGCGAAATCCGGCCGGCCCTGACGACGATGTGGGTCGACACCGATGCGATCGGCCGCAAGGCCGCGCGTGCATTGCTCGACGCGCTCGAGCATGGCGCAGTCGGGCCCGGTTGCGCGGTGCTGCCGGAGCTGCGGGTGCGTGAATCGGCCGCGCCGCCGCATTCCGAGGCCCCATGAAAACGGGGCGCCCCAGGCGCCCCGCTTCACCTCGCATCGAGCGCGCCGGCGGCTGCCGGCGCCCCCGTATCAGGTCGCGCTGCCGGCGATCTTCGGCGTCGACGTCTCGACGTCGCCGCACTGCGCGCGATGACGCAGCGCATGGTCGATCAGCACCAGCGCGAGCATCGACTCGGCGATCGGCGTCGCGCGAATGCCGACGCACGGATCGTGGCGGCCGAAGGTCTCGACGATCGCTTCTTCGCCGGCCTTCGTGATCGAGCGGCGCGGCGTGCGGATGCTCGACGTCGGCTTGATCGCGATCGACACGGTGACGTCCTGCCCGGTCGAAATCCCGCCGAGCACGCCGCCCGCATGGTTGCCGACGAAGCCGGCCGGCGTCAGCTCGTCGCCGTGCACCGACCCGCGCTCGGCGACGCTGGCGAAGCCCGCACCGATCTCGACGCCCTTCACCGCGTTGATGCTCATCATCGCCTTCGCGATGTCGGCGTCGAGCCGGTCGAACACCGGCTCGCCCCAGCCGACCGGCACGCCCGACGCGACCACGTCGATGCGCGCGCCGATCGAGTCGCCGTCCTTGCGCAGTGCGTCCATGTACGCCTCGAGCTCCGGCACGATCGCCGCATTCGGCGCGAAGAACGGGTTCTCGCGCACGTGCGACCAGTCGACGAACGGCACGTCGATTTCGCCGAGCGCGCTCATGCAGCCGCGCACCTCGACGCCGAAGCGCTCGCGCAGCCACTTCTTCGCGACCGCGCCCGCGCCGACGATCGGCGCGGTGAGACGGGCGGACGAACGGCCGCCGCCGCGGTAGTCGCGGATGCCGTACTTCTGCCAGTACGTGTAGTCGGCATGACCGGGGCGGAACGTCTCGACGATGTTGCCGTAGTCCTTGCTGCGCTGATCGGTGTTGCGGATCAGCAGCGCGATCGGCGTGCCGGTCGTCACGCCTTCGAACACGCCCGACAGGATCTCGACTTCGTCGGCCTCCTGGCGCTGCGTCACGTGCCGCGACGTGCCGGGCTTGCGGCGGTCGAGCTCGGCCTGGATGTCGGCTTCGGTGAGGCTCATTCCCGGCGGGCAGCCGTCGATCACGCAGCCGATCGCGGGACCGTGCGATTCGCCGAAGGTCGTGACAGTGAAAAGCGTGCCGAGGGTATTGCCGGACATGATGGAACCGCCCAAAGAGAAATGACGCAAACCGATGCGCTGCCGCAACCGCTGGCGCGCCGATCGTTTGCCGGTCGAGAAAATGAGGTAAACCGCTATTATGCCAGCCGTCCCGCGCGCGCGGGACGCCGGGCGGTTCGGCGCGCATGCGCCGGCCGCGGATACGGCGCGGCATGCGCGGGCGCGTGCGGCCAACCGGTAGCGCGCCCGCCGTCACGGCCGCGCGCTCACCGACGGCGCGCCGCCCCTACTTCCGCGCGCCGCGCAGCTCGGTCACCGCGGCCTGCAGCGCCTGCGGCGTGGCGACCGACGCCGCCATCGGCTCGCCGACCGCGAGCGTGAGCCGGCTCATCACGCCGCGCTTGATCGGCCGCGGCATCCGCGCATCGGTATGGCGCGAGAAGTAGCTGCCCCACAGCCCGCGCAGCGCCATCGGAATCACCGGCACTGGCCTGCGCGTGAGGATCTCGGTGATCCCGTGGTGGAACGTGTTGATGTCGCCCGTCTTCGTCAGCTTGCCTTCCGGGAAGACGCACACGAGCTCGCCGTCCTTCAGCGCAGCCTCGCACGCGTCGTACGCGCGCGCGAGCATGTCCGGATCCTCGTGGCGCGGCGCGATCGGAATCGCCTTCGCGTGCCGGAACACCCAGCTCGCGAACCGCGTCTTGAAGATCCGGTGATCCATCACGAAGCGGATCGGCCGCGGGCTCGCCGCGGCCAGCACGAGCGCGTCGACGTAGCTGACGTGATTGCACACCAGCACGGCCGCGCCGTCGTCGGGAATCCGCTCCGCATGCACGAGGCGGATCCGGTAGAACGTATGCACCAGCACCCATGCGACGAAGCGCAGCAGGAACTCGGGCACGAGCAGGTAGATATACGTCGCGACCGCGACGTTGAGCAGCGCGGTCACGAGAAACAGCCCGGGGATGTCGACGCCCGCCTTGGTCAGCCCCATCGCCATCAACGCCGACAAAATCATGAACAGCGCATTGAGGATGTTGTTCGCGGCGATGATGCGCGCTCGATGGGTCGGCGCGCTGCGGCTCTGGATCAGCGCATAGAGCGGCACGCTGTAGAAGCCGCCGAACATCGCGAGCAGGAACAGGTCGGCCAGGATGCGCCAGTGGCGCGCGCCGGCCAGGAATTCGCCGACCGACAGCAGATGACCGGGCGACGGCATGGCATGGCTCGCGAAGTACAGCTCGATCGCGAACACGCTGATGCCGATCGAGCCGAGCGGCACGAGCCCGATCTCGACGCGGCGCTGCGACAGCCGCTCGCACAGCAGCGAACCGAGGCCGATCCCGACCGAGAACGTCGCGAGCAGCACGGTGACGACGTCGGGGCTCGCGGACAGCACGTCCTTCGCGAAATTGAAGAACGACGTGAGGAAGGTCGCGCCGACGAACCACAGCCACGAGATGCCGAGCAGGCTCAGGAATACGGTGCGGTTCTGTCGCGCGAGCGCGAGGTTGCGCCAGGTTTCGCTGAACGGGTTCCAGTTGATCACGAGATCGGGCTGCGGCGCGGGCGTCGGCGGCACGCGCTGCGCGACGAGGCGCCCTGCCAGCGCGATCGCGACGACGCTCACCGCGAGCACGCGCTCGCCGCTGCCTTCGATGCCGGCGGCCGCGCCGCCGATGATCGTGCCGATCAGGATCGCGACGAACGTGCCCATTTCGACGAGGCCGTTGCCGCCGACGAGCTCGTGCTCGCCGAGATGCTGCGGCAGGTACGAATACTTGACCGGGCCGAACAGCGTCGAGTGCATCCCCATCATGAACGTGCACAGATACAGCAGCGCCGCACTGTGCGTGACGAAGCCGGCCGCGCCGACGAGCATCAGCACGATCTCGAAGGTCTTCACGAAACGCGTGAGCGTCGCCTTGTCGTACTTGTCGGCGATCTGGCCGGAGGTGGCCGAGAACAGCACGAACGGCAGGATGAAGATCGCGGAAATGAGGAACGCGGCCGTCTTCGCGTCGACGCCGGAAAAGCGTGCGGTGTGATACGTGACGAGCGACGTGAAGCCGATCTTGAACACGTTGTCGTTCAACGCGCCGAGGAACTGCGTCGTGAAGAACGGCGCGAAACGGCGCTCGCGCAACAGGTCGAACTGCGATGCGTGGGCGCGCCGTTCGCCGCGCGTCGCTGAAGAGACTTGCGTGTGATCGCTCATGCGGAATACGCGCGCATCGTCTGGGCGAAGCTGCGCGGGCCTCGTGTTGTCGTTGAAAAAACGGCGGCGCAGGCTGAACCTGCGCCGCCGCGCGCCGAATGGCAGCGCCCGCGTGCGATGCACCGGGCGCGACGTGTCACGGCTTCTGTGCTTCGGCTTCCGATTCCGGCCAGTCGCGGATGTAGGCCTTCAGCATCCGGTTCTCGAAACTCTGCGCCTCGACGACCGTCTTCGCGACGTCGTAGAACGAGATGACGCCCATCAGCACCTTCTTGTCGAGAACCGGCATGTAGCGCGCGTGGCGCTCGAGCATCATCCGGCGCACTTCGTTCACGTCGGTCTCCGGCGTGCAGGTGAGCGGCTCGTCCATCACCTTGCGCACCTGTACGTCGCCGATCGCGCCGCCGTTCACGTGCAGGCGCTGGATGATCTCGCGGAACGTGAGCATCCCGACCAGATCGCCGTACTCCATCACGACGAGCGAGCCGATGTCGTGCTCGGCCATCGTATCGACCGCTTCGCGCAGCGGCTTATCGGGCGTCACGGTAAACAACGTGTTGCCCTTCACTTTCAGAATATCGCTGACGCGCATCGTGGTTCCCTCGAGCTTGAATGCAAATCCGCTTTCGATCCTATCGGAAAGCCTGTCAAAAGGAAAGCGCAGGGGTAAGGCGCAGGGCCGCGCGGCTTGCGGCCGCCGGCGGCCCGCCGCACAATGGCGCCATGAACGGCGACCCGAGGAGACGGCCATGGCGCATACGCATTCGGAACAATTCGCCAGCTTCGCTGATTTCTATCCGTATTACCTGAACGAACACCAGAACGCGACGTCGCGGCGGCTGCACTTCATCGGCTCGCTCGGCGTGATCGGCTGTGTCGCGATGGCGGTCGCGACCGGTCGCTGGCCGTGGCTGCCGGCGGCCGTCGTGTGCGGTTACGGCTTCGCATGGATCGGGCACTTCTTCTTCGAGAAGAACCGCCCTGCCACGTTCCGGCATCCGGTCTACAGCCTGATGGGCGACTGGGTGATGTTCAAGGACATCTGCGTCGGCAAGATCCCGCTGTAACGCACGCCTTCCGGCGCGGCGTCACGCCGTTTTCGGCGGACGCGCGTGCGGGTCGGGCACCGCGCCGGCGAGCGAGCCGGACGCCGGCGCGGCCGGCTGCGCGCCATCGGCCGCGCGCGCGGCGATCAGCGACGCGAGCGACACGTCGAAGCGATCGTTCGACAGCACGTCGAGCAGCGCCGCGCCTTCGACGTGGCTGCTACGCCGCTGCAGCTGATAGGTCAGCTCGGTCCGGTCGATCACCAGCACGTCGAACAGCTGCGCGAGCGTCAGACGATCGGGGTTCGCCAGCAGGATGTAGCGCGGCGCCTGGTCGCCGCCCTCCAGCCGCGCGATCCATTCGCGCTCCTCCATCGTCAGCAGCAGCCGCTGCGCGGTCTCCATGTCGCAGCGCAGCATGGTCGCGAGCCGCGGCGCCGTGCAGCCCGGCCTGCCGGCCGCGCGCGCCTCGGCGAGCCGCGCGAGCAATTCGAGCGCGTCGAGCAGATCGCTGCCCGGATAATGGATGCGATGAAACTGGCCGACACGGATCGCCGGCAGCGCGGACGCGACCATCGCGCCGAGCAGCGCGATGAACCAGCTCAGGTACACCCACAGCAGGAACACGGGCAGCGCCGCGAACGCGCCGTAGACGGCCGTATAGGTCGGAATGCGCCGCACGTAATAGCCGAAGCCGCGCTTCGCCAGCTCGAACGCGACGGCCGCGAACAGGCCGCCGATCACCGCGTCGCGCCACGCGACCGTGCAGTTCGGCAGGTACACGTACAGCAGCGTGAACGCGAGCACCGTGAGCGGCAGCGACGCGAGCGCGAGCAGCCATTCGATGATCGACGTCGACGGCGCGGCGCCGGTGAACGCCAGCGACTGCGTGAACAGATACGACGACAGCGACAGGCTCACGCCGAACAGCAGCGGCCCGAGCGTGATCAACGCCCAGTACGCCAGCACGCGCTGCGCGAACGGCCGCGGCTTGCGCACGCGCCAGATCAGGTTGAACGCGGACTCGATGGTCATCATCGTCATCACCGACGTGACGACCAGCACGATCAGGCCGGCCGTCGTCAGCCCCTTGGCCTTGGCCGCGAACTGGTTCAGGTACTTGAAGATCTGCACGTTGAACTGCGCGGGCATCAGGTGATCCGCGAGGAAGCCCTGCAGCGAGATCTGGAACGACGCGAACATCGGGAACGCGGTGAACAGCGCGAACGCGACCGTCACGAGCGGCACGAGCGCGAGCATCGTCGTGAACGTGAGGCTACCCGCGACCTGCGGAATGCGGTCCTCGGCGCTGCGCCGCGCGGCGAACTGCGCGAGACGCTTGAGGGTGTCGAGATCGACGGCCAACTTCGGCAAACGTTTTCTCCTTGTCGATGCCGCGCGCCCGGCGGCGCGCGCCGCCGCCGCGCTGCGCGACGACTTCAGCCCCTATAATAGCCGCTCGATCCAGCAGGGGCCGACTGCACCGGGCACGCGCGCGGCCGCACGGGGCTCCGCCGCCCATGAAAGACATTCTCGTCCTCTATTACAGCCGTCACGGCGCCACGCGCGAACTCGCGCTCGCGATCGCGAGCGGCATCGACAGCGTGCCGGGCATGCAGGCGCGCATCCGCACCGTGCCGCCCGTGTCGACGGTGTGCGAAGCCATCGCTCCCGACATCCCCGACGACGGCCCGCCGTATGCCGAACTGCGCGATCTCGACGAATGCGCAGGCCTCGCCCTCGGCTCGCCCACCCGCTTCGGCAACATGGCCGCCGCGCTCAAATATTTCCTCGACGGCACCACGCCGCAATGGTTGTCGGGCGCGCTGGCAGGCAAGCCGGCCAGCGTGTTCACGTCGACCGGCAGCCTGCACGGCGGCCAGGAGTCGACGCTGCTGTCGATGATGCTGCCGCTGCTGCATCACGGGATGATGATCGTCGGCATTCCGTACACCGAATCCGCCCTCAGCACGACGCGCACCGGCGGCACGCCGTACGGCGCGTCGCACGTGTCGCCGCACGAGCGCAGCGCCGCCGGCGGGCTGTCGGCCGACGAGAAGACGCTCGCGGCGTCGCTCGGCGTGAGGCTGGCCCGCGCAGCCGCGGCCCTGGCCGCCGCCGAGGCCGCATGAGCGGGCCCACGCCCGCACCCGCCGCGGTCGCGGCCCGGCCGAGCTACGCGCTGGCCGCGGCCGCATGCCTCGCGGCGCTGATCGTGCTCTCGCTCGCATGGGAACTGTGGCTCGCGCCGCTGCGCCCAGGCGGCTCGGCGCTGCTGCTCAAGGCCGTGCCGCTCGCCCTCGCGCTACCCGGCGTGTGGCGGCGTAACATCTATACGATGCAATGGGCGAGCATGTTGATCCTCGTCTATTTCGCCGAAGGCGTCGTGCGCGGGATGTCCGACCTCGGGCTGTCCGCGACGCTCGGCTGGTGCGAGACCGCGCTCGCCGTCGGCTTCTTCGTGGCGGCGCTCGCCTACGTCGCGCCGTTCAAGCGCGCGGCGAAAAAACAGCGCGCCGCGTCCTGACCCTTACGCGACCGAACGTGATGATTCCTTCCGAAGCTTTCGTATCCGCCTGCCGCGACGCGATCGGCGCCGCGCACGTGCTGACCGACCCGCACGATACCGAGCCGTTCCTGACCGACTGGCGCCGCCGCTACAAGGGCAGCGCGTGCGCGGTGCTGAAGCCGGCGGATACCGCCGAAGTCGCGGCCCTCGTGCGCCTCGCGAATACCCACGGCGTCGCGCTCGTGCCGCAAGGCGGCAACACCGGCCTGGCCGGCGGCGCAACGCCCGATGCGAGCGGCAGCCAGGCCGTGTTGAGCGTCGCGCGCCTGAACCGCGTGCGCGCGTTCGATCCGCACAACAACACGATCACCGTCGAAGCCGGCGTGATCCTGGCCGACGTGCAGGCGCGCGCCCGCGAAGGCGGCCGGCTGTTCGCGCTGAGCCTCGCCGCCGAAGGCAGCTGCACGATCGGCGGCAACCTGTCGACCAACGCGGGCGGCACTGCCGTGCTGCGCTACGGCAACGCGCGCGAGCTGTGCCTCGGCCTCGAGGTCGTGACGCCGCAGGGCGAGATCTGGGACGGCCTGCGCGGGCTGCGCAAGGACAACACCGGCTACGATCTGCGCGACCTGTTCATCGGCGCGGAAGGCACGCTCGGGATCATCACGGCCGCGGTGATGAAGCTGCATCCGCTGCCGGCCGCGCAGGTCACCGCACTCGCCGCACTCGAATCGCCGCACGCGGCGCTCGACTTCCTCGCGCTTGCGCAGCGTGCGGCCGGCCCGCTGCTGACCGGCTTCGAACTGATGTCGGATTTCTGCATGCAGCTCGTCGGCAAGCACTATCCGCAGTTGCGCTACCCGTTCGAGCGCACGCATGCGCAGACGGTCCTGCTCGAGCTGTCGGACAACGAGAGCGAAGCCCATGCGCGCACGCTGTTCGAAACGCTGATGGAACAGGCGTTCGACGCCGGGCTCGTGGTCGATGCGGTCGTCGCGGAGAATCTCGCACAATCGCGCGCGTTCTGGGATCTGCGCGAACACATCCCGCTCGCGCAGGCCGACGAGGGCCTCAACATCAAGCACGACATCGCCGTGCCGATTTCGTCGATCGCCCGCTTCATCGACGAAACCGACGCCGCGATCCAGCAGGCCGCGCCCGGCGCGCGGATGGTCACGTTCGGCCATCTCGGCGACGGCAATCTGCACTACAACGTGCAGACGCCGGCCGGCGGCGATCCGAAGGCGTTCCTCGCGCAATTCCAGACGCCAATCAACCGTATCGTCTACGACAACGTGCATCGTCACCATGGCACGATCAGCGCGGAACACGGGATCGGCCAACTGAAGATCGACGACGCGCAGCGCTACAAGTCGCCGGTCGAAACGGCGCTCATGCGAACGCTGAAGACCGCGCTCGACCCGCGCGGGCTGATGAATCCCGGCAAGGTGCTGCGCTGAACCCATTCAATCCGGAGCGATGCCCATGAGAGTTCGCGTGCTGTCCGACCTGCATCTCGAGAGCAACCAGCCCGACGCGATCGCGCATGCCGAGGCGGATCTCGTCGTGCTGGCCGGCGACATCCACAACCACGCGGAAGGCCTGCGCTGGGCCGCCGAGACGTTCGACGCACGCGTGCCGGTGATCTACGTGCCCGGCAACCACGAGTATTACGACGGGGAATTCGGCGCGCTGGAAACCGCGATGCGCGACGCCGCGCGCACGCTCGACAACGTGCATTACCTGAACAACGGGCTCTACGTCGACCCGGCACAGCGCTTTCGCGTGCTCGGCACGACGTTATGGACCGATTTCTCGCTGTTCGGCGCCGACGACGCGAGCATTGCCCGCGCGACCGAAGCCGGCATGCGCGTGATGCTCGATTTCAAGGGATTGATTCAGGTGACGTGGCCGCACGAGGCTTCGACGCGGCCCGGCGACGCCCCGCAGCGCGATTTCACGCCGGCCGACGCGATCGCGCTGCACCGGCACAGCCGCGCGTGGCTCGCGGCACGGATCGCGACGCCGTTCGCGGGCCGCACGATCGTCGTCACGCATCATGCGCCGCATCTGCGCTCGCTGGCACAGCGGTACGAGGAGGATCTTGCTTCGGCGGGATTCGTGACGGACCTGGCGGAACTCGTGCGGCCGCCGGTCGACCTGTGGGTCCACGGCCACACGCATACGTCGTTCGATTACGTGACCGACAGCGGCACGCGCGTGGTGTGCAACCCGCGCGGCTATATCCGTCGCCGCACCGGCGAACTCGAGAACCCCGCGTTCGCGTGGGATCGTGTGGTCGAACTCGGCTGAACGCGCGGCGGGCGGGCGGGCCGTGGGCCGTGTACGGCCCCGGTCGATAGATTGCCTGAGCGCCGCTCAGCGGTCGGCGCGACGGCGGCCTTGCGACGACGCGCGCACCCGCACCGGCACCAGTTTCGCGCGCGCCTTCATCGCGCGCAGCAGATCGCGCGTCGCCGCGGCGGCGGCGGCCGCGCCGAGCAGAATTCCAAGGCCGATCATCAGGTGCGTATCCATTGCGACTCCGAGGGTGGGCAGATTCATATGTCGATGATTTGAACAGTATCAAACTGTCCGGCGTCCGCGGGTAAAAAAGTGTTGCGCGAACGACAAATCTCGTCAGATTCCGAGCGATCGCGCCATCATGTCGCAGCCGTGATCTGCGCGAGCGCGGCTTCGTCGGCTTCGAGCGTGGCCGGCAGTTCGTCGCGCAGAAAATCGACCCACGTCCGGATTTTCGCGTCGAGGTACTGGCGCGACGGATACAGCGCGTAGATGCTCATCGGCTGCGACCGGTATTCCGGCAGCAGGCGCACGATCTGTCCGCTGCGCAGCCCGCCGATCGCCGAATACAGCGGCAGGCCGCCGATCCCCATCCCTTCCCGCACAGCCACCGCGAGCGCCTCGGCCACATTTACGCGGAACGGCGGCGCCGTCACCGGCACGAGCTCGTCGCCGCGCGGCCCCGACAGCGTCCATTCGTCGAAGTGGAAGCCCGGCGCGACCATCCCGAGACAGGCGTGCTGCGCGAGATCGGCCGGCGTCTGCGGCTTGCCGTGCGCGCCGACGTAATCGGGCGACGCGCAGATGACGCTGTAGCTGTCGCCGAGCCGCTGCGACACGAGCCCCGAATCGGGCAGCTCGCGGCCCACGACGATCGCGACGTCGTAGCCTTCGTCGAGCAGGTCGGGCATCCGCTGCGCGAGCGTCAGCTCGACGTGCACGTCCGGATAGCGCTGCCGGTAGCGCCCGATGGCCGGCACCAGATAGTGCTGGCCGAGGCTCGTGAAGCAATGGACCTTCAGCTTGCCCGACGGGCGCGCGTGCGCATCGCCCGCCTCGGCTTCGGCCTGGTCGACGTACGCGAGGATCTGCTCGCAGCGCTGCAGGTAGCGCTCACCGGCTTCGGTCAGCGCGATCCGGCGCGTGGTCCGGTTCAGCAGGCGCGTGCGCAGGTGCGCTTCGAGATCCGATACGGCGCGCGATGCATAGGCGGTCGTCGAATTCATCTGCTGGGCGGCCGCGGTAAAGCTCCCCGCATCCACCACGCGGACGAATACCCGCATGTTTTGTAACGTATCCATCCCATTACCCGTTTGAATCCGGACGGATTGTTGCACAGCAGCCCACCAATATTGTCTCAGGATTCGTAAAAATGACTTGCACCTTTGTTCGTTTATTCAGGAATTACTGAAAAATATAATCGCCTCCGAATCATCTATATCCGGAAGGGAGAAAATCGTGCAGTTTCCGGCAACAAAAGGGACGCTGGCACTGGCGGTTCTTGCAGTCTCATTAATAATGGCCGGATGCGCTAGCATGGGCGACAACAAGCCGCAGTCGGCTCGCATCGACGCGAACGGGCTCGACGCCGGCGCTGCGATCCGTGCGGCGGACCGCGACGCCGGCTGGCCCGCATCCGACTGGTGGCGCGCCTATCGCGACCCGCAGCTCGACGCGTGGATCGCCGCGGCGCAAGCCGGCAATCCGACCCTCGCGGCGGCCGAGGCGCGCGTGCGCGAAGCGCAGGCGATGGCGCGCGTCGCCCGTTCGGCCGAACTGCCGCAGATCAACGGCAATCTGTCGCTGATGCGCGAGCACTGGCCCGACAACGTGTACTACGGCCCCGGCCCGCTCGCGAACGTCGATACGTGGAACAACACCGGCACGCTCGGCCTGTCGTACCACCTCGATCTGTGGGGCAAGGACAAGAACACCACCGAACGCGCGCTCGATACCGCACACGCGACTGCGGCCGACGCGCGCGCGGCCCGGCTCGAACTCGAAGTGAACGTCGTGCGCGCGTACATCGGCATGTCGATGAACTACGCGCTGCTCGATCTCGCGCACGAAACGTTCGAGCGCCAGCGCGCGCTCGCCGATCTCGCGCGCAAGCGCCTGCAGGCGGGCCTCGGCACGCAGCTCGAGCTCAGCCAGGCGGAGTCCACGCTGCCCGACTACGAACGCCAGATCGACACCTACGAGGAAGCGATCCAGCTCGCGCGCCACCAGCTCGCGGCGCTCGCGGGCAAGGGCCCGGGCGCGGGTGATGCGATCAAGCGGCCGAACCTGTCGCTCGACGCGCCGGCCGGCCTGCCGTCCGCGATGCCGGCCGACCTGCTCGGCCGCCGGCCGGACGTCGTCGCGGCACGCTGGATGGTCGACGCGCAGGCACGCGGGATCGACGTCGCGAAGGCCGCGTTCTACCCGAACATCGACTTGCTCGCGACGGTCGGCGGCTTCGGCGTGACCGCGCCGTTCGTCGACTTCCTGCGCTCGATGAACGGCGGCTGGACGGCCGGCCCCGCGCTGACGCTGCCGATCTTCGAAGGCGGACGCCTGCGCGCGCAACTCGGCGCGGCCAGCGCCGGCTACGACCAGGCGGTCGAGCACTACAACCAGACGGTGCTCGCCGCGCTGAAGGACATCGCCGACCAGGTCGTGCGGATCCGCTCGCTCGACACGCAGAAGAAGGACGCCGCACGTTCGGTGGAAGCCAACGACCGCAGCTACCGGCTGTCGCGCGAAGGCTTCCGCCGTGGCCTGACCGACTACGTGAACGTCCTGATCGCGCAACAGCAGCTGTTACGTGCGCAGGAGACGGCCGCGCGCATCGACGCGGAGCGGCTCGCCGCGCATGCGCAGCTGATGGCCGCGCTCGGCGGCGGCGTCGAAACGGGCCAGGACGTGCCGCACGACGAAGCCGCCGCGGCTGCGCCGGCTGCTGCGTCGGGGGCTTCGTCGGCTGCTTCGTCCGGGGCAACCGCCGCGGCCGCCCCCGCTGCCAGCGCCGCCGCCCGCGCCACGCGGCCCGCGCACGTCGCGACGACCACCGCACCGTAACGCGGAGCGACCGACATGTCAGTCTCCTCCCCTGCTTCCACGCACGCCGGCGGACCGCTGCCGGCCTGGTTCGCCGCGTTCGGCGACTGGGCCCGCAGCGACGGCGCCGGGTGGCTCTATCTGTTCAAGGCGCTGCTCGCCGCGTTCATCGCAACGGGCGTGTCGATGCGGCTCGACCTGCCGGCGCCGAAGACGGCATTGACCACGGTGTTCATCGTGATGCAGCCGCAAAGCGGCGCCGTGCTCGCGAAGAGCTTCTACCGCGTGATCGGCACGATCTTCGGGCTGATCGCGACGCTGGCGTTCGTCGGCCTGTTCCCGCAGCAGCCGGAGCTGTTTCTGCTCGCGGTCGCGCTGTGGGTCGCGCTGTGCACGGCCGGCGCCGCACGCAACCGCAACTTCCGCAGCTATGGCTTCCTGCTCGCCGGCTACACGACCGCGCTGATCGGGCTGCCGGCGTCGCAACATCCGGACGGCGCGTTCATGAGCGCGCTCACGCGGGTCGCCGAGATCATGGTCGGGATCGTGTCGGCCGGCGTGGTCAGCGCGCTGGTGTTTCCGCAGTACACCGGCGAGCAGATGCGCACGACGGTGCGCAAGCGCTTCGTCGGCTTCGTCGACTACGTCGCCGCCGCGCTGTCGGGCAAGCTCGAGCGCGCGCATATCGAATCGATCCATACGCGCTTCGTCGCCGACGTGGTCGGCTTCGAAGCGGCGCGCAGCATGGCCGTGTTCGAAGATCCGGACACGCGCATGCGCAGCGGCCGCCTCGCGCGGCTGAACAGCGAGTTCATGAGCGTATCGAGCCGCTTCCACGCGCTGCACCAGCTGATGAACCGGCTGCGCGGCGCCGGCGCGCAGGCGGCGATCGACGCGATCGAGCCGTACTTCCGCGAGATCGCGCCGCTCCTCACGCGCAACGGCGAGCCGGTGCGCTCGTCGGCCGACGCCGCGCTCGCGGCCGCGCAGCTGCTCGCGTGGCGCGACGCGCTGCCGCGCCGCATCCGCGCGACCCGCGCGACGCTCGAAGCGCAGCCCGGCTTTCCGCTGCTCGACTTCGACACGGCCGCCGAGCTGCTGTATCGCTTCATCACGGACCTGCACGAATACGCGGCGACCTACGCGTCGCTCGCGACCGCGAACCACGAGCGCGAGCGCTGGATCGAGCGCTACGAGCCGCGCACCAACGCGACCGCGATGGTGATCGCGGCGATTCGCACCGCGACGGTGATTCTGGTGCTCGGCTCGGTGTGGATCGCGACCGCCTGGCCGAGCGGCGTGACGCTGACGCTGACCGCCGCAGCCACGTGCGCGCTCGCGTCGGCGACGCCGCGGCCGACCGCGATGTCCGCGCAGATGGGGATGGGCACCGCGCTCGCCGTCTGCACCGGCTTCCTGCTGACGTTCGGCATCTATCCGCACATCGACGGCTTCCCGCTGCTGTGCGTGGCGCTCGCGCCGCTGCTCGCGATCGGCATCTTCATGACGATGAAGCCGCGGTACGCAGGCTACGGGATGGGCTATCTGATCTTCTTCAGCTTCCTCGCCGGCCCGGACAACATCACGCACTACGATCCGATGAGCTTCATGAACGACGCGCTCGCACTGGTGCTGTCGATGCTCGCGTCGGCAATCGCGTTCGCGGTGCTGTTTCCGCCGAGCGCGCCGTGGCTGAAGAAGCGGCTGTTCGCGGACCTGCGCCATCAGGTCGTCGCGGCATGCCATGCGCGGCTGGCCGGCTTGCGCACGCGCTTCGAGAGCGGCGCGCGCGACCTGATGCACCAGGCGCACACGCTGTCGGCCGACCAGCCCGACGTGCAGCGCGACGCGCTGCGCTGGATGTTCGCGGTGCTGGAAACCGGCAACGCGGTGCTCGATCTGCGCGCCGAACTGGCGACGCTGCCGCCCGACCCGCGCTACGCGGCAACCACGCCGTGGCGCCGCGCGATCGAGACGATGCGCGCCGCCCTGTCCGCGCTGTTCGCGCAGCCGGACGCCGGGCGCTTCGACGCGACGCTCGCCGCCGTCGACGCCGCGATCGACGCGACGCGGCACACGCTCGATGCGGTCACGCCGTCGCGCGACGAACGCCACCGCCTGCAGCGCATCCTGAGCCACCTGCATTTCGTCCGTACCGCGCTGCTCGACCCGGAATCGCCGCTCGAGCCGCTGAACCGCAATCGCCCCGTGCGTCCCCAACAAGGAGCCTCGTCATGATGCCGCGTGAAATCGCCATTCTCGATGCCTACATGCCCACGGTGGTGCTGATGTTCGTCCTGGGCGCGCTCGCGACCTGGGCCGTCGACCGCCTGCTCGCCTATACGGGCCTCTACCGTCTCGTCTGGCACCCGTCGCTGTTCCGCGCGTGCCTTCTCGTCTGCATCTGCGGCGGAATGAGTCTCGCCGTTTACCGTTGATCCCGAACCATCATGATTATCAGAAAACTCTTCGGCTTCGTCGCGACCGCCGTCATCCTTCTCGTCGCGATCCTGATCGGGCGCTCGCTGTGGGTGCACTACATGGATGATCCGTGGACGCGCGACGGGCGCGTGCGCGCGGAGATCGTCAACGTCGCGCCGGACGTGTCGGGCGCGATCGTCGAGCTGCCGGTGCACGACAACCAGCTCGTCAAGAAGGGCGATCTGATCATGCAGATCGACCCGTCGCACTATCAGATCGCGGTCGAGCAGGCGCAGGCGGCCGTGGCCGCCCGCCGCGCGGAACTGCAGATGCGCCGCGACGACGCGGCCCGCCGTGCGGACCTCGACGCGCTCGTCGTGTCGAAGGAAAACCGCGAGAACGCGGCGCACAGCGCATCGAGCGCTGATGCGCAGTATCAGCAGGCGATCGCCGCACTCGACGCGGCCAAGCTGAACCTCGAGCGCACGCGCGTGATCGCGCCGGTCGACGGCTACATCACGAACCTGCAGACCTTCAAGGGGAACTATGCGGTGGCCGGCCAGGCGAAGCTCGCGATCGTCGACAGCCACTCGTTCTGGGTGTACGGCTACTTCGAGGAAACCAAGCTGCCGCGCGTGAAGGTCGGTGCGCCGGCCGAGATGCGGCTGATGAGCGGCGGCGTGATGAAGGGCCATGTCGAGAGCATCTCGCGCGGCATCTACGATCGCGACAACCCGCAAAGCCGCGACCTCGTCGCCGACGTGAACCCGACCTTCAACTGGGTGCGCCTCGCGCAACGCGTGCCGGTGCGCATCAAGATCGACGAAGTGCCGGCCGACGTGGTGCTGTCGGCCGGTACGACCTGCACGGTCGTGATCAACCCGGAGCAGCAGAAGAAGAAATCCTGAGCGCCGCCCGGGCGGGCGCTCAGGCCGCGAGCCGGAAGCGCCCGACCAGCGCCTTCAGCGCCTGCGCCTGCTCGTCGAGCGCATTGGCCGCGGCGGCGGCCTGTTCGACCAGCGCCGCATTCTGCTGCGTGCCGGCGTCCATCTGCGTGACCGCGCGGCCGATCTCGTCGATCCCGGCGCTCTGCTCGTCCGACGCCGCCGAGATCTCGGCGATGATGTCGGTCACGCGCTTCACCGCCTTCACCACGTCATCCATCGTGCGGCCCGCATCGTGGGCGAGCGCCGCGCCGTTCGCGACCCGCTCGACCGACGCGCCGATCAGCTCGCGAATCTCCTTCGCCGCGGTCGCCGAGCGCTGCGCGAGCAGCCGCACCTCGCCCGCGACCACCGAGAAGCCGCGCCCCTGTTCGCCCGCGCGCGCTGCCTCGACCGCCGCGTTCAACGCGAGAATGTTGGTCTGGAACGCAATCCCCTCGATCGTGCCGATGATCTCGCGGATGTTCTTCGCGCTGTCGTCGATCTCGCTCATCGTCGCGACCACCCGGCCGACCACGTCCCCGCCCGCCTCCGCCACCGCCGACGCGTTGGCGGCGAGCGCGCTCGCCTGGCGCGCATTCTCGGCGTTCTGACGTACGGTGGAGGTCAGCTCCTCCATGCTCGCCGCGGTGCGTTCGAGCGCGACCGCCTGCTGCTCGGTGCGGCGCGACAGGTCGAGGTTGCCGGTCGAGATCTCGCCGGACGCGGCCGCGATCGCCTCGGCGCTGACGGCGATCTCGCCGACGGTCGCCGCCAGCCCGGTCTGCATGTCGGACAGCGCGCGCACCATGCTGTCGCGGTCGTTGCGGGCCACCGGAATCGGCCGCGTCAGGTCGCCGCGCGCGATGTCGGCGGCGATCGCCTTCGCGTGCGCGGGCTCGCCGCCGAGTTGCGCCGCGAGCCGCCGCACCACGCGCTCGGCGATCACGATCGCCAGCACGATCAGGCCGCCCGTCATCGCGGCGATCATCGCGAACGACGACGAGAAGATCGTTGCGGACGCATCGAGCGTCGCCTTCGACTTCGCGCCGCGCGTCTTCACGAGCATCGCGACGAGCTTCTCGAGCTTGCCGGTCTCGACCAGCAGCGACACGTCCTGCGTGCCGACCTGCCAGTTCATCTGCGACAGGTCGAGCGGCTGCGCCTGCACGAGCGTGACGAAGTCGCGCAGATGGCCGCTCCAGGTGCCGACGGCCGCCGAAAACGCGTGCAGTCGCGCGGAATCGTCGGCATCGGCCGGATCGGCGTAGCGCTGCAGCGTCGCGAGCGCCTGGCCGATCGACGCGAGCCCCGCGCCGACTTCGGCGCCCAGGTCGTCGCGCTCCTTCGCGGTGGTCGCGGTGAGCAGCATCTTCTGCGCACGGCTCGCGCGCAGCACCTCCGCGCGCACTTCCTCGGCCGCCCGGCTCGCGACGTGCCCCTGTTCGTAGACCGACGCGATCGACGCGTTCAGCCGGCTGATCTGCCACAGCGAAAACACGCCGATCGCGAGCGTGCCGGCCAGCAGAATCGCGAATGCCGCGCGCAACGTCGCCTTGACGGTCCAAGGGCGGCTCAGCCGCGCCGCGGTGCCCGCTCGGCGCGCGGCGGATGCGTGGGAGGCGGTGGCGGCCGCACCCGGCCCTGGATGCAATGATGCTGCTTTCATCGATATATCCCCGTATTGGTCACGCCGCCGGAAAGGTCGGTTCCGACGGCCGGCATTGGCTGCCCAATGCCGCATGTGCTGCACCGGGCCGGTTCGTGGCCGGCGCCGGGCTGGTTGCGCGTGCGATGTCGCTGCGTCGTACTACGGCCCGCAACGCGCGGCCTTGAGTCCGGACAAACACTCATCCGGCCCGGCGCGTCCGCAGCAACGGCCGGACGCGTCCGAGCGTTATAACCGGCCAAAAACGGGCACGATCGCCGAATCGTCACATCAATGTCCGAAATGCGACAAAACTTGGCCTGACATTGTCGATGCGCCACATTACACTCCTTTGACGCAACAACGATTCGAACGCGCCGGTCGTCATCAGAGCGCGTCCCGCCACCTCAACTCGCTCAGCTCACATGGAAACCAGCCTCGATACGGGCGCCGGCGCCGCCGCCGTGCCCCAGCCGTCCGCTCCGCCAGCACCGGGCACCGTCTATTCGGTGCTCGGCGCGATCAGCTTCTCGCACATGCTCAACGACATGATCCAGTCGTTGATCCTCGCGATCTATCCGATGCTCAAGAGCCAGTTCGCGCTGTCGTTCGCGCAGATCGGCCTCATCACGCTGACGTACCAGATCACCGCGTCGCTGCTGCAGCCGCTCGTCGGCCTCTACACCGACAAACGTCCGAAACCGTATTCGCTGCCGGTGGGGATGGGCTTCACGCTGGCCGGGCTGCTGCTGATGTCGGCCGCGAACAGCTTCCCGATGCTGCTGGTCGCGGCGGCACTGGTGGGCTGCGGCTCGTCGGTGTTCCATCCGGAATCGTCGCGCGTGGCGCGGATGGCGTCGGGCGGCCGGCACGGGCTCGCGCAGTCGCTGTTTCAGGTCGGCGGCAACGCCGGCTCCGCGCTCGGGCCGCTGCTCGCCGCGCTGGTGATCATTCCGCACGGCCAGCACAGCATCGCGTGGTTCTCGGCGGCCGCGCTCGTCGCGATGCTGGTGCTCACGCAGATCGGCCACTGGTACAGGAAGCACCCGTCGATGAAGAAGAAGGCGGCGGCCGCCGGCCATCCGACGCTGTCGCGCGGGCGCGTGCTGGCGGCGATCGGCGTGCTGGTGCTGCTGGTGTTCTCGAAGTACTTCTACCTCGCGAGCATCAACAGCTATTTCACGTTCTATCTGATCGACAAGTTCCACCTGTCGGTCCAGGCCGCGCAGATCCACCTGTTCGTGTTCCTCGCGGCGGTCGCGGCCGGCACGCTGATCGGCGGCCCGGTGGGCGACCGGATCGGCCGCAAGTACGTGATCTGGGTGTCGATCCTCGGCGTCGCGCCGTTCACGCTGCTGCTGCCGTACGCGAACCTGTTCTGGACCAGCGTGCTGAGCGTGATCATCGGCGTCGTGCTGGCGTCGGCGTTCGCCGCGATTCTGGTCTATGCGACCGAACTGATGCCCGGCAAGGTCGGCATGGTCGCCGGGCTGTTCTTCGGCTTCGCGTTCGGACTGGGCGGCGTGGGCGCCGCCGTACTCGGCCAGCTCGCCGATGCGACCAGCATCACGTTCGTCTACCGCGTCTGCTCGTTCCTGCCGTTGATCGGCGTGCTGACCGTGTTCCTGCCGAACCTCGAAAGCGCACGTCGCAAGCGCGCGTGACGACGCAGCCGCGGCATGCGTGCCGCGGCCGGCCGGTCGCTTCGAAGGGGAACGATGACGGCGGCTTCAGGCCGCCGTCGTCGCGTGCAGCGTCAGGAAACGCTTGAGGATGCCGGACGAATAGCTGCTTGCGATCGCCGACAGGAAGTGCGAGAACGACTGCGTCGCGTGATCGTCGGCGGTGTCGGAGATCGTGCGCACGAGGGCGAACGGCACGTCGTGTTCCGCGCACACCTGCGCGATCGCCGCGCCTTCCATTTCGACCGCGAGCGCGTCCGGCAGCGCGTCGCGCAGCGCGACGACTTCCGGCTCGCTCGATACGAAGCGGTCGCCGCTGATGATGAGCCCGCCGTGCAGCGTCGCGCCGGCGAGTCCGAACCGTTCGCCGAAGCGCGCGCCCTCCTCGGCGACGAACAGCGCGCACGCGGCCTTCAGCCGGGCCGTCAGCTCCACGTCGGTGGCAAAGTGCGTGATGCCGAGCAGCGGCACCTCGTAGCGCGGAAACAGCGGCGACGCGTCGAGGTCGTGCTGCAGAAGCGTATCGGCGACGACCACGTCGCCTACGCGCACCGTGCGCGACACGCCGCCCGCGACGCCGGTGAACACCACGCCGGACACGCCGAACACGTGGATCAGTGCGCTGACCGTCGCCGCGGCCGCGACCTTGCCGACCCGCGCGAGCGTGACGACGCAGGCCGCGCCGTGCACGGTGCCGACGTGATAATCGCGGCGGCCGAGCGTGACCGTCTTCATTTCGCCGTCGGCGCGCATCGCGGCGATCAGATCGCCGAGTTCCTCGGGCAGCGCGGCCAGGATGCCGAGCGGGCGCGCCGCGAGTGTATCCACCATGTCGATCCCCATCATTCCACCGCCTGCAGTTTCGCGACCGCGAGCGCGAGCCACTTCTCGCCGTGCCGCTTGAACTTCACCTGCGCCTTTGCATCGGCGCCGCTGCCTTCGAGCGCGGTGACCACACCCTCGCCGAATTTCGTATGAAACACCTGCTGGCCGATGCGGAACCCGGTGTCGGCCGCGCGCTGCTTGTCGGCGAACGCCGGCAGCGGCGCGGACACGGCCGCATCGACGATCTGCTCGCGATGGCCGCCGCCCGGCCGCGCGAACCAGTCGCGCCCCCAGCCGGCGTTGTCGGCGCGGCCGCCCCAGCGCGAACCGGCTTCCACTTTCGGCGTGAGCCACTTCAGCACGTGCTCGGGCAGCTCGTCGAAGAAGCGCGAGCGCACGTTGTAGCGCGTCTGGCCGTGCAGCATGCGGCTCTGCGCGAACGACAGATAGAGCCGCTCCTTCGCGCGCGTGATCGCGACGTACATCAGCCGGCGCTCCTCCTCGAGCCCGTCGGACTCGAGCACGCTGTTTTCGTGCGGGAACAACCCTTCCTCGAGGCCGGTGATGAACACGGCCGAGAATTCGAGCCCCTTGGACGCATGCACGGTCATCAGTTGCACGGCGTCCTGGCCGGCCTGCGCCTGGTTGTCGCCGGCTTCCAGCGACGCGTGCGACAGGAAGCCCGCCAGCGGCGTCATCGTGTCGGGGTTCTGCGCGGGGTCGTCGAGCGGCGCCGGATCGAGTACGTCGACCGACGGATCGTCGGCTTCCGCGCGCAGCGCCGGCGCCGCGATCGCGCCGGCGCGCAGCGGAATCGCGCGCGCCGGTGCATCGAGCCCGTAGCCTTCCTCGCTGACGAACGCGGTGGCCGCGTTCACGAGTTCCTGCAAGTTTTCGAGGCGGTCCTGGCCTTCGCGCTCGCCCTGGTAGAAATCGGCGAGGCCGCTCGCGCGCACCACGTACTCGACCGTCTCCGGCAGGCTCATCTGCTCGGTCTCGGCGCGCATCTTCGCGATCAGCGTCGCGAACGCGCCGAGGCTCGTGCCGGCCTTGCCCGTCACGTACGGGATCGCGGCGGCCATCGAGCAGTCGTACAGGCGCGCGGCGTCCGCGAGCTGCTCGATCGAGCGCGCGCCGATCCCGCGCGTCGGGAAGTTGACGACGCGCACGAACGCGGTGTCGTCGTTCGGGTTGTCGATCAGGCGCAGATACGCGAGCGCGTGCTTCACTTCCTGACGCTCGAAGAAGCGCAGGCCGCCGTACACGCGATACGGGATGCCCGACGTCATCAGCGTGTGCTCGATCGCGCGCGACTGCGCGTTGCTCCGGTACAGCACCGCGATCTCGCTGCGCGACATCCCGGTATTGATCAGCGAGCGGATCTCCTCGACGATCCAGCCGGCTTCCTGCGCATCGGTGCTCGCCTCGTACACGCGCACGGGCTCGCCGTGGCCGGCGTCGGTGCGCAGGTTCTTGCCGAGGCGGTGCGCGTTGTTCGAGATCAGCTGGTTGGCCGCGTCGAGGATGTTGCCGTGCGACCGGTAGTTCTGCTCGAGCTTGATCAGGTTGCGCACGCGGAATTCGTCTTCGAAGTCGCGCATGTTGCCGACGTTCGCGCCGCGGAACGCGTAGATCGACTGATCGTCGTCGCCGACCGCGAAGATCGCGTTCCCGGCGCCCGCGAGCATCTTGAGCCACGCGTACTGCAGCTTGTTGGTGTCCTGGAACTCGTCGACGAGAATGTGCCGGAAGCGCGCCTGGTAATGCGCGCGCAGCGGCGCGTTGTACGCGAGCAGCTCGTAGCAGCGCAGCAGCAGCTCGGGGAAGTCGACGACGCCCTCGCGCTGGCATTGCTGATCGTATGCCTGGTACAGCTCGACGAACTTGCGGTTGAAGTTGTCGGTGGCGTCGACCTTGTCGGGACGCAGCCCCTGCTCCTTCGCGTTGTTGATGAAGTACTGGACGTTCTTCGGCGGGTATTTTTCGTCGTCGACGTTCGCGGCCTTCATCAGCCGCTTGATCGCGGACAGCTGGTCGGCCGTGTCGAGGATCTGGAACGTCTGCGGCAGGCCCGCGTCGCGCCAGTGGGTGCGCAGCATCCGGTTGCACAGCCCGTGGAACGTGCCGATCCACATCCCGCGCGTGTCGATCGGCATCATCGCGGACAGCCGCGCCATCATTTCGCGCGCGGCTTTGTTGGTGAACGTGACGGCCAGCACGGTGGCCGGCGACGCGTAGCCCTGCTGGATCAGCCACGCGATCCGCGTGATCAGCACGCGGGTCTTGCCGCTGCCCGCCCCCGCGAGGATCAGCGCCGGTTCGTTCGGCAGCGTGACGGCGGCGTATTGTTCAGGGTTCAGATTGGCGAGCAGATCGGGCATGGAGCGGCAGCGGACGGGCGAGAAAAATGCGGACCCGCCATTATAAGTCGGCCGGGCGATGGCGTTTTCGATCGGCTCGGCACGAGGGCTCGCCACGAGCCGCGCGCGGCGCCGGGCGAGCATGCGCGCGTCCCGCGCGGGCGCTGCGATGGCTGGCCGATGTGCATCCATTTATAATTGTCGGATTCAGCATCCAATTCACGCATTTTTCGGCAAATTTCCAACCATGAGCGACAACACGCTGGCGAAGAGTTTCGAGCCCCATACCATCGAGTCCCAATGGGGGCCGGAGTGGGAAAAACGCGGCTATGCCGCGCCGGCATTCGATCCGGCCCGCCCCGATTTCGCGATCCAGCTGCCGCCGCCGAACGTCACCGGCACGCTGCACATGGGCCACGCGTTCAACCAGACGATCATGGACGGCCTCGCGCGCTATCACCGCATGCTCGGCGAGAACACGCTGTGGGTGCCGGGCACCGACCACGCGGGGATCGCGACCCAGATCGTCGTCGAGCGTCAGCTCGATGCGCAGGGCGTGTCGCGCCATGACCTCGGTCGCGAGAAGTTCGTCGAGCGCGTGTGGGAATGGAAGGAGAAATCCGGCTCGACGATCACGGGCCAGGTGCGCCGCCTCGGCGCGTCGACCGACTGGTCGCGCGAATATTTCACGATGGACGACAAGATGTCGGCCGCGGTGCGCGACGTGTTCGTCACGCTCTACGAACAAGGGCTGATCTACCGCGGCAAGCGCCTGGTGAACTGGGATCCGGTGCTGCTCACCGCGGTATCGGACCTCGAAGTCGCGAGCGAGGAAGAAAACGGCCATCTGTGGCACATCCGCTACCCGCTCGTCGACGGCTCCGGCACGCTGACCGTCGCGACCACGCGCCCCGAAACGATGCTCGGCGACGTCGCCGTGATGGTCCATCCGGAAGACGAGCGCTATGCGCACCTGATCGGCAAGCTCGTCACGCTGCCGCTGACCGGCCGCGAAATCCCGGTGATCGCCGACGACTACGTCGACCGCGAATTCGGCACGGGCGTCGTGAAGGTCACGCCCGCGCACGACTTCAACGACTACCAGGTCGGCCTGCGCCACAACCTCGCGCCGATCGAGATCCTCACGCTCGACGCGAAGATCAACGACAACGCCCCCGAGCAGTATCGCGGCCTCGACCGTTTCGACGCGCGCAAGGCGATCGTCGCCGATCTCGACGCACAGGGCTTCCTCGAGTCGGTGAAGCCGCACAAGCTGATGGTGCCGCGCGGCGACCGCACGGGCGTCGTGATCGAGCCGATGCTGACCGATCAGTGGTTCGTCGCGATGACGAAGCCGGCGCCGGAAGGCACGTTCAATCCGGGCAAGTCGATCACCGAAACGTCGCTCGACGTCGTGCGCAGCGGCCAGATCAAGTTCGTGCCGGAAAACTGGACGACCACCTACTACCAGTGGCTGGAAAACATCCAGGACTGGTGCATCTCGCGCCAGCTGTGGTGGGGCCATCAGATTCCCGCGTGGTACGGCGAGAACGGCGAGGTGTTCGTCGCCCGCAACGAGGACGACGCGCGCGCACAGGCCGCCGCGCGCGGCTACACCGGCGCGCTCAAGCGCGACGAGGACGTGCTCGACACGTGGTTCTCGTCGGCGCTCGTGCCGTTCTCGTCGCTCGGCTGGCCGAACCAGACGCCGGAGCTGCAGCACTTCCTGCCGTCGTCGGTGCTGGTCACCGGCTTCGACATCATCTTCTTCTGGGTCGCCCGGATGGTGATGATGACGACGCACTTCACCGGCAAGGTGCCGTTCCATACGGTGTACGTGCACGGCCTCGTGCGCGACGCCGAAGGCCAGAAGATGTCGAAGAGCAAGGGCAACACGCTCGACCCGATCGACATCGTCGACGGCATCGACCTCGAAACGCTGGTCGCGAAGCGCACGACGGGCCTGATGAACCCGAAGCAGGCCGCCACCATCGAGAAGAAGACGCGCAAGGAATTCCCGGACGGCATTCCCGCGTTCGGCACCGACGCGCTGCGCTTCACGATGGCGTCGATGGCGACGCTCGGCCGCAACGTGAACTTCGACCTCGCGCGCTGCGAAGGCTATCGCAACTTCTGCAACAAGCTGTGGAACGCGACGCGCTTCGTGCTGATGAACTGCGAAGGCCACGACTGCGGCGCCGACAAGCCCGAAGTGTGCGGCGCGGGCGACTGCGGCCCCGGCGGCTACCTCGACTTCTCGGCGGCCGACCGCTGGATCGTGTCGCTGCTGCAGCGCACCGAGGCCGACATCGCGAAGGGCTTCGCCGATTACCGCTTCGACAACATCGCGACCAGCATCTACAAGTTCGTGTGGGACGAGTACTGCGACTGGTATCTCGAGCTCGCGAAGGTGCAGATCCAGAACGGCACGCCGGAACAGCAGCGCGCGACGCGCCGCACGCTGCTGCGCGTGCTCGAGACGGTGCTGCGCCTCGCCCACCCGATCATCCCGTTCATCACCGAAGCGCTGTGGCAGAAGGTCGCGCCGCTCGCGGGCCGTTATCCGCAAGGCAAGGCCGACGGCGAGGCATCGCTGATGACGCAGGCGTATCCGCTCGCGAACCTGCAGAAGATCGACGAGGCGTCCGAACAATGGGCGGCCGACATGAAGGCGATCGTCGACGCGTGCCGCAACTTGCGCGGCGAGATGAACCTGTCGCCGGCGACCAAGGTGCCGCTGCTCGCGGCCGGCGACGCCGAGCGCCTGCGCTCGTTCGCGCCGTACGTGCAGGCGCTCGCGCGTCTGTCGGAAGTGCAGATCCTCGCCGACGAGGCGACGCTCGACCAGGCCGCGCACGGCGCGCCGATCGCGATCGTCGGCCCCAACAAGCTGGTGCTGAAGGTGGAAATCGACGTCGCGGCAGAACGCGAGCGCCTGTCGAAGGAAATCGCGCGTCTCAGCGGCGAAATCACGAAGTGCAACGCGAAGCTCGGCAACGAGGCGTTCGTCGCGAAGGCGCCGCCGGCCGTCGTCGAACAGGAACAGCGACGCGTCGCGGAGTTCCAGAGCACGCTGGACAAACTGCGTGCGCAGCTGGATCGGTTGCCTGCGTAACAAAGGGTAAGGTCGTTTGCGTTCACTATAATCGGAACGTGAACATAGACTCTGACAAGTCGATTACAGGAATAAAGGTTCGATCATGTTGAAAGTCACCAAGGCGGTATTCCCCGTTGCCGGTCTCGGCACGCGGTTCCTGCCCGCAACGAAGGCGAGCCCGAAGGAAATGCTGCCCGTCGTCGACAAGCCGCTGATCCAGTACGCCGTGGAGGAAGCGATCGCCGCGGGCATCACCGAGATGATCTTCGTGACGGGGCGCAGCAAGCGCGCGATCGAGGACCACTTCGACAAGTCGTACGAGGTCGAGGCCGAACTCGAGGCGCGCGGCAAGGAAAAGCTGCTGGAGCTCGTGCGCAGCATCAAGCCGAGCCACGTCGACTGCTTCTACGTGCGTCAGCCGGAAGCGCTCGGCCTCGGCCACGCGGTGCTCTGCGCGGAAAAGCTGGTCGCCGACAATCCGTTCGCGGTGATCCTCGCCGACGACCTGCTCGACGGCAACCCGCCGGTGATGAAGCAGATGGTCGACGTGTTCGACCACTATCACAGCTCGGTGATCGGCGTCGAAGAGATCCCGCCGTCGGAGACGAAATCGTATGGGATCGTCGACGGCAAGGAGTGGGAAGAGTCGATCGTCAAGATGTCGGCGATCGTCGAGAAGCCGGCGCCGGAAGACGCGCCGTCGAACCTCGGCGTGGTCGGCCGCTACATCCTGAAGCCGCGGATCTTCCAGCATCTGCGGGCGCTGAAGCCGGGCGCGGGCGGCGAGCTGCAGCTCACCGACGCGATCCAGGCGCTGCTCGCCGACGAGCAGGTGCTGGCCTACAAGTATCAGGGCACGCGCTACGACTGCGGCAGCAAGCTCGGCTACCTAAAGGCGACCGTCGAATTCGCACTGCGCCACCCGGAAGTCGGCGCGGAGTTCGAAGCGTACCTGCGCACGCGCGGCACCGCGCAACCGGCCGCCTGAACACGGCAACGGGCCGCGCGCGGCCCGCATTTACCGAGCCGCCCGCGCGTCAGCGCGCGGCGGCCGGCTTCACCGAGACGACGCCCGGCATTGCGCCCGCGTCGTCTTTTTTCGTCTTCACGAGCCAGCCGCCGCCCTGCCCGAACGGCAGCTTCGCCAGCGCGCTCGTCACGAGCGCAGGCGCGGCGTGCTGCGAACCGGCATCGCGATCGCGCAGCGACGCCGACACGCGGTACACGTCCGCGCCCGATCGCGCGTCGACGAACAGCAGCGTCAGCACGTGGCGATACACCGCGCCCGCGAACGGGATCGCGAGCGGCGCCGGCCCGTCGACGCTCACGCACGCACGGCTGCTCGCGGCGCCGCACCGCTCGGACGTCGCCGCGACCGACGCCGGCTGCGTCGCATAGGCGATCGACAGCCGGTAGCGGGCGTCCTGCCCGGACTGTGCGTCGAAGCCGCGCTGCGCGAGCGCATCGCGCACGAGCGTCTCGATCTGTCGGTACTCCGGATCGTCGGCCTGTGCGCCGGCGCGGATCACCTCGTAGCCGCGCGCCCCGGACGCGAACGCATCCGCTTGCCCCACGGCGCTCACGCCGGTCGTGATCCCGGCGCAACCGGTCAACAGCGCTACCGCCAGCGCGGCCGCTGCCCATTCCTTTCTCATGACTATCCCCAAATGCCAGCCGTCGCGCCCGGCCCTGTCAGGCCGACGGCTCGTCGATCGCGGGCAGCGACACCGTGACCGCGGTGCCGACGCCCACTTCGCTGTCGACCGTCACGCTGCCGCCGTGGCGCGTGACGACCGTCTTCACGAACGCCATGCCGAGCCCGGAGCCCGAGATCTCGGGCCGCTCGCCGGCATGGAATCGTTTGAAACGCTCGAACAGATGCCGCTGATCTTCCGGCGAGATGCCGTAGCCCTGATCGCGAATCGTACAGAACATCCGCTTCGATGCGTGCTCGACCGTCAGCGTACACGTGATCGCCGTGTCGGTCGGACTGTATTTGACCGCGTTGTTGAGCAGGTTGACGAACGCGCGCGTAAGCAGCGACCGGTCCGCGCGCATCCAGTACATGCCGGTGCCGACGTCGGTATCGATGCGGATGCGCTTGGCCTGCGCCTGCGGCCAGACTTCGTCGCACGCGTCGATCAGCACGTCGGCGAGGCTCGTCGGCTCGAGCTGGTAGGCCTGCGACTCGGCGCGCGCGAGCTGCACGAACTCGTCGGCGAGCGACAACGCGCGCTGCGCATAGCGCTCGACCCGCGCGAGCAAGGTGCGCATCGACTCGGATTCGACGCGGTCGCGCTCGATCTCGACCAGCGCGAGGATCGACGACTGCGGCGAGCGCATGTCGTGCGACAGCAGGTGCAGCGCCTCCTCGCGCTGACGCTCGGCCGCATGCAGCTCGGTCACGTCGACGAGACCGGCGATCCAGCCGGTCACACGGCCCTGCGCGTTCGTACACGGCGCGTAGCGCAGCAGATGGTCGAGCCCGGCTCGGTCGCGCACCTCGATGCCGCGCGCCATCAGGTCGTCCTCGGCGCCGAGCGTCGGGTCGAGCGCGGCCGGCCAGCGGGCGCGGATCGCGGCGTCGTGCTCGGCGTTGCCGTCGACCGTCTTCATGAAGGTCAGCTCGCCGAGCGCGGCGCGCAGCGTCAGCCCTTCCGGCATCGGCAGCGACAGGCGCGCCGCGTAGCGCTTCGCCGCGTGGTTCGCGATCAGCACGGTGCCGGCCAGATCGGTGACGAAGATCGGCTCCGGCATGCTGTCCAGGCTGTCCCACACGAAGCGCTTCATGTCCTGCACGCGCTGCGCGGCCTGCGCCATCAGCGCCATCTGCCGTTCGAGCACGTCGCCGCCGACGCTGCGCTTGCGCGGCGCCTCGGGCAGCAGATGCGGCTCGTCGGCGAGCCGCTGCAGTTCGCGGCGCAGATACGACATCGTCATCTCGAGCCGCCGCCAGTTCCAGATCGGGTACACGGCGATCAGGCCGAAGATCGCGGGCGCGGGCGACAGCCACACGCGCGCCTCGAACAGCAGTGCGACGCTCGCGACGACCGCCAGCGCGGCGAGGCTCAGCGTGAGCAGCAGCGCACGCCACGGCGACAGCATCAGGAAGCCGCCCAGCAGCACGGCGAGCGGCAGCAGCGACGCGGCGAACAGCCCCGCGCGCGACGCCGGCAGGATCGCGCTGCCGGTCGCCAGCATGTCGAGCACGTTCGCGTGGATGTACACGCCCGCGAGCGGGCCGAAATCGCCGGACACCGGCGTCGCGAAGCGGTCGTACAGGCCCGACGCGGTCACGCCGACGACGACGATCTTGCCGCGCAGCGCGTCGGCTTTCACGCGGCCGTCGAGCACGTCGGCGAACGACAGCGTCGGATACGCGGGCGTGCTGCGGCTGAACGGAATCAGGTAACGGCCTTCGTCCGCCGCGTCGCGCGCGAGGTCGTGCACGTTCGCGCCGCGTGCGCCGCCGAGCGGCGGCAGGCGGCCGGCCCGGATCGCGCCGTACACCGGCACCATCAATTGCGGCCAACGCACGCGTCCATCGCTTTCGAACAGCGCGACGCTGCGCACGATGCCGTCGGGATCGACTTCGAGATTGATATGGCCGAGGCCCATCGCGTGCGCCGCGAGTTCCGTGACCGGCGGTTCGACGGTGCGCGTGCCGTCCGCGCGCTCGGGGCTCAGCAACACGGGCAGGAAGGTCGGCACGCGGGTCATCGCATCGGAGAACGCGCGATCGTCGGGCGACGGCTCGGTAAACAGCACGTCGTAGACGACCGCGGCCGGCCGCGCGCGCGCCAGCGTGTCGAGCAGCCGCGCGTGCACGCTGCGCGGCCACGGCCAGCGGCCGAGCGCCGACACGCTCGCATTGTCGATGTCGACCACGACGACGTCGGGCGACAGCGGCAGGCTGCGCAACATCAGCAGCCGGTCGTAGATCAGCCCGTCGACATCCGACGACAGCCGGCCGAGCGCGCACCCGAGGACCACCGCGATGCCGAGACAGCCGATCGCGATCCATTCGATCAGGAAGCGGCGGCCGAGATGCCGCAGCGGAGAAACGGAGCCGTGCTTCATGCGCTGCGGATCAGCGCGACAAGGTGAACGCGCTGACCGGACTGGTCTTCTGATAGAACTTGCCGCCGTCGAACGCCTCGACCGTCACCGCCCAGTAGTAGTCGCCGGGCGGCAGGTGCTCGACGTTGATTCGACGCGCCTGCAGGCCCATCTCGTCGACCACGGGTGCGCTCAGATCCTTCGAGCGCGACAGCACGAAGCGATAGCGCGCGTCGTCGCCCGAGCCGTCGGCCGCCCAGCGGAACTCATACCCGCTCGGGCCGGGCGACGCGCTCGCGTCGAGCCCCATCCGGCGCCGCTCGAACGCGTAGATGTGCGGCGTGCCTTCGAGGCCGTTGTCGTCGATCGCGGCGACGCGCACGAAGTACGTGCCGTTCGGCACCTCACGGAACACCGCGCGCGTCGAGACGGTGCGCGTTTCGCTGAACAGGTCGAGCATCCCCGCGTCGCGCCCGAGCTGCAGGTGATACGCGTTCGCATGCTCGAGCGGGACGACGTCGAACGCGATGTCCGGCTCGTCCTGCACCTTGTCCGGATGGGCGAGCGCCGGCGCCGGCAGCAGCGGGATCGGCGCGCCGACCGTGCCTGACGACGTCGCGACGCTGCCGAAGTCGGCATGCACGAGCGTGGCGTCGGCCAGTTGCTGCTTGCCCGCGACGCCGACCGTGCCGTCGAGCACTTCGACGCGCGTGGCCGCATTGCCGTCGGCGTCGTAGTTCACGCGAAAGCGCGTCCCGCGCACGCCGGCCACCACCGACGGCGAACGGATCTGGAAGCGGTCGTCGCGTTTCTTCAGATGCGTGACCTCGCTGTCCACCTCGCCGCGCGTGAGTTCGAACACGCGATCGAGCATGCCCGTCAGCACGGTGCGACGCAGCGTCTTCAACTCGAGCTGGCTGTCGGGCGGCAGGCTCATGTGCGTGCCGTCCGCGAGTTCGAGCGTCACGAAGCCGTTGGCGCCGGTGCGCACGCGCTCGCCCTCGGCGAGCGTCGTGTTGTTCGCCAGCGGCGCATACGCGCCGCCGGACCAGCGCTGCGCGCTGCCCTGCACCGCCACGATGCGCGCGGTCAGCTTTTCCTTGCGCAGCCGCACGACCGGCAGCTTCAACGCGGTGCCCGGCTGCAGATGCTTCGGTGCCGGCACGTGGTTGATCCGTTGCAGCAGTTGCCAGTCGTCCGGCCCTTGCAGGTAACGCGTGGCGACGTCGTAGAGCGTGTCGCCGGCTTGCGTGCGGTAGACGACCGTCTTGCCCGTCGCGGCGCTCGGCTGCGCGGCAGCCTGGTGCGCGGCGACGGCGAACGCGAGCGCACCGGCGACGCGCAATGCGGTCATGCGCCCGCTCGCGGGGCGCTGCGGGATGCGTGCGATCACTCCGGTTCTCCGTGACCGACGCGTTCGAGCCGGTAGCCGTAGCCGTAAATCGGCGCGAGCCGGTAGCCGTTTTCCGGCCGCAGGCCGAGCTTCGTGCGCAGCATCGAGATGTGGGTGTCCATCGTACGCGACGGAATGTCGGTCGCCTGCTTCCAGACGAGATCGAGAATGTGCGCGCGCGACAGCGGCCGGTCGAGGTGCTGGAACAGCAGCAGCGCCAGCTCGAACTCCTTCTGCGTGAGGCTCACGGGCTTGTCGCCCGCGTAGGCCTGCTTCAGGTTCACGTCGAAGCGGAACTGGTCGAATTCGCGTATGGCCGCCTCGGCATTGACCGGATACGCGCGGCGCAGCAGCGAGCCGATGCGCGCGCGCAGGATCGGGCCCGACACGGGCTTGACCACGTAATCGTCGGCGCCCGCGTTGAGAATTTGCGTGATGCCGGCTTCGTCGTCGCGGCTCGTCATGAAGATGATCGGCAGCGTGTGCTCGGTCTGATTCTCGCGCACCCACTTGAGCACTTCCTCACCCGACATGTCCGGCACGTTCCAGTCGAGCACGAGCAGATCGAACGTCTCTCGCTGCAGACGCTTCTTCAGAGCCTTGCCTTCCTTGAACGCGTAGCACGTGTGGCCGGCGGCCGTCAGCGTTTGACTGACAAAATCCGTCTGGGCCGGATCGTCATCCAGTACAGCAATTCTCATAACACCCCGCAAATCCAAATCGGTTCGTCCAGCCCGGCTCTGCACGTTCAGCCCGCCGCGTAGCACACGCGACTTCGGACTCCGGCCGGCGAACCGCCGTTGACCGCCCGCGCAACGCGCGAGACGCGTCGCCTTGCCCGCCATCTCGAAAATGGGGCGCGGACCAATCGGCGATTTCGTCATAGTAGTACGAAATCTGCCGGGAAATTGCGCGGCCCACGGCCCATTATTCGAATAATCGTTCTGCGCGCCCGCTCGCGCAATCAGTCGGTGAACCGGCTAATCGGCGCCCGCCATGTGGGCGGCCGGCGCGGCTGGCGCGCCCGGCGCCGGCTCCTGCAGCATCCGTTGCAGCTGCGCGCGCACGCGCTCCCAAGCCGTCGATGCATAGTCGGGCTGCCCCGCTGCCCACGCGTGCGCGAGCTCGAACACGCGTTCGATCGTCGCGCCGCAATACGTTGCGCCCGTGTGATCGCCGCGTGCGGCGTCGCGTAGTTGTTGGTCGAGCGATTCGGCAAGCCATGGCATCTCGGCTGCGGCCGAATCGGCATACGCCTCCAGCGCGGCACGCGCGTGGCGATCCCGGCGCGGGTCGAGCTCGATCCGGCTCGACTCCGGCGCGCTGCGTTCCGAACCGGATGGACTGCGAATGGCCCCTGGTCTGAAGGACATGTCCTTTCCCCGTTGGTACGACGGTCGCGTCGGGCATGGCCCCCGTGCCTGCCTCGTATGACGTACCGCGGCCGGTGCATCGGTCCGAGACGGACGACCGGCCGCGCCAGTATACGCAGACGGCCGCGGGACGAGGTTTAAGAATTGTCAGAGACGGCGAGATGCGGGCGCATCGCCCGCCCCGGATGCCGTGAGAGGCGCGTGATGTGCGGCCGTCAACGGCGGCGCATCAGGAACACGAAAGTCTTGTCCTGCGTCGTCACTTCGACGATCTCGTTGCCGGTCTGCTTCGCAAACGCGGCGAAATCGCGCTGCGAGCCCGGGTCGGTGGCGAGCACCTTGAGGATCTGCCCGCTTTCCATATCGGCGAGCGCTTTCTTCGCGCGCAGGATCGGCAACGGGCAGTTGAGCCCGCGCGCGTCCACTTCCTTGTGAATCTGCATCGGCTGTCGACCTTCGAATGACGCGCCACACGGGCGCGGGAGGAAGCGGCGATTTTACCGCAGCGCGCGTGTGGGCGCCTGCGGGGGGCGGCAATGGGCGCTCGCGCGGTGTGGGGGTGATGGGGGTTTGGCGGGTGGCTGTCGAGGGTCTTGTCGGTCGGTGGTCGATTGGCCGTCGAATGCACGTCGGTTGGCCGTTGGCTGGTGGTTGGCTGGTGGTTGGCTGGTGGTTGGCTGGTGGTTGGCTGGTGGTCGGCTGGTCGTCGGCTGGTCGTCGGCTGGTCGTCGGCTGGTCGTCGGCTGGTCGTCGGTTGGTCGTCGGTTGGTCGTCGGTTGGTCGTCGGTTGGTCGTCGGTTGGTCGTCGGTATGCCGCCGAATGCTCACCGGCTGCCCGGCGACGGCCCGACCCGATCGCCCCTCAAGCGCCGCCGAATCCGCCCGCGAGCCGCTCGCGCAGGTGCCGCACCAGCGCGCGCACCGCGCTCGGCACGACCGCGCTGTACGGCCGGATCGCGAAGATGTGGTCGCCGAACGCGCCCGACGGCCGCCAGCCGTCGAGCAGCGCGACGAGCCGGCCGGCGTCGAGGTCGCGCTGCGCGCTGAAATCCGGCAGCAGCGCGATGCCGAGGCCGCCGAGCGCCGCCTCGCGCATCGCCTCGCTGTTGTTCGCCGCGAAACTGCCGCGCACCGGCACGCTCACGCGCTGCCGACGCCGGCCGTGCGGCTCGAAGCTCCACGCGGCCGGCTCGTTGTCGCGCAGGTAGCACAGGCAGCTGTGATCGACCAGTTCGGACGGATGGCGCGGCGCGCCGCGCGCATCGAGGTAGTCGCGGCTCGCGACCAGCAGCGAGCGCGTGTCGCACAGCTTCCACGCCACGTGCGTCTGCGGCGCGGTCGTGGTGTGGCGGATCGCGAGGTCGAAGCCCTCCTGCGTCAGCGAATGCAGCCGGTCGGACAGGTCGAGCTCGATCTGCACGCCCGGATGTTGCCGCAGAAAATCGGGCAGGTGCGGCACGACCTGCTGACGCCCAAGCGCGACCGGCGCGGTCACGCGCAGCAGGCCGCGCGGCTCGCCCGCCAAGTCCTTCACGCGCGCGAAGTGCTGGCCGATCGATTCGAACGCGTCGCGCGTGCTGTCGACCAGCGTCTGCCCGGCGTCGGTGAGCCGCACGCTGCGCGTCGTGCGCCGCACGAGCGGCACGCCGGCCGCCTTCTCGAGATCGGCGATGCGCTGGCTCATCGCGGCCTTGCTGATGCCGAGCCGCTGCGCGGCGGCCGTGAAACTGCCGGCCGCGGCCAGCACCGTCAACGAATGGATATGCGGCCAGAGCGCCTGAACATTTTGCTGATTCATCCACCGATTATTCAGAATTCTGAACAGTGAATCAAGTTTCGCGGCCTTCTCCCGCCCCGCCGCTTTGCCTAGACTAGCCGTCGTACCCCCATCCCCCAGGAGACACGATGAACCCGGTTCCCGCCTACACGTCCGACGCCGACGTCGGCCACTACCTCGACGGCGCGCCCGTCGCCGGCCGCAGCGGCCGCTTCCAGGACGTCCTCAACCCGGCGCTCGGCCGCGCGGTGCGCCGCGTCGCGCTCGCCGACGGCGACGAAGTGCAGCGCGCCGTCGCGTCGGCCCACGCCGCGTTCCCGGAGTGGGCCGCGACGCCGCCGATCCGCCGCGCGCGCGTGCTGCATCGCTTCCTGCAGCTGATGAACGAGCACCGCGACACGCTCGCGGCAATCATCACGGCCGAGCACGGCAAGGTGTTCTCCGATGCGCAGGGCGAAGTCGCGCGCGGCATCGACATCATCGAATTCGCCTGCGGCGTGCCGCAGTTGCTCAAGGGCGACTTCACCGACCAGGTCAGCACCGGCATCGACAACTGGACGATGCGCCAGCCGCTCGGCGTGGTCGCCGGCATCACGCCGTTCAACTTCCCGTGCATGGTGCCGTGCTGGATGTTCCCGGTCGCGCTCGCGACGGGCAACACGTTCGTGCTGAAGCCGAGCGAACGCGATCCGTCGGCCGCGCTGTTCATGGCCGACCTGCTCACCCAGGCCGGCCTGCCCGCCGGCGTGTTCAACGTCGTGCAGGGCGACAAGGGCGCGGTCGACGCGCTGCTCGATCATCCGGACGTGCAGGCCGTCAGCTTCGTCGGCTCGACGCCGATCGCGGCCTACGTGCAGCAGCGCGCGGTGCAGTCGGGCAAGCGCGTGCAGGCGCTCGGCGGCGCGAAGAACCATCTCGTCGTGATGCCCGATGCGAACCTCGAGCAGGCCGTCGACGCGCTGATCGGCGCCGCCTACGGCTCGGCCGGCGAACGCTGCATGGCGATCAGCATCGCGGTGCTGGTCGGCGACGTGGCCGACCGGATCGTGCCGGCCGTCGCGGAGCGGGCGCGCAAGCTCGTGATCGGCGACGGCATGTCGCCCGAAGTCGAGATGGGCCCGATCGTCACCGGCGAAGCGCTCAAGCGCATCGAAGGCTACATCGAGCAAGGCGTCAGCGAAGGCGCGCAACTGGTGGTCGACGGCCGCGGGCTGCGCGTGCCGGGCCGCGAGCAAGGCTTCTTCACCGGCGGCACGCTGTTCGATCACGTGACGCCCGACATGCGCATCTACAAGGAAGAGATCTTCGGGCCGGTGCTCGGCTGCGTGCGCGTGAAGGACTTCGGCGCGGCGGTCGACCTGATCAACGCGCACGAATTCGGCAACGGCGTCGCATGCTTCACGAGCGACGGCGGCATCGCGCGCGAATTCGCGCGGCGCATCCAGGTCGGCATGGTCGGCATCAACGTGCCGATTCCAGTGCCGATGGCGTGGCACGGCTTCGGCGGCTGGAAGAAGAGCCTGTTCGGCGACATGCATGCTTATGGCGAAGAAGGCGTGCGCTTCTATACGCGCCAGAAGTCGGTGATGCAGCGCTGGGCGTCGAGCATCGGCAAGGGCGCCGAATTCGCGATGCCGACCGCGAAGTAAGCCGGCCGGTGCGCCCTGCGCCGCTGCGTCCGGCGGACGGCGCGCGGCGCACCGGCAGTCGGACTCAACCGGCCTTCGTGCCGTGCGCGCCGTCGGCGGTCGGCCGGTACGACAGCTCGAGCCGGTACGCGAGCGCGACGAACAGGCTCTGGGCGAGGCCCATCGTCGCGGTCAGCGCGCGAAAGCCGAACGTCGCGCTGTCCTGCACCATCAGCGTGACCTCGGCGTCGCGCGCGAGCGGGCTCATCCGGCTGTCGGTGATCGCGATCACGCGCGCGCCGCGCTGGACGGCCTCCTGGGCGACTTGCACCGTCTCCTCCGCATACGGCATGAACGAGATCACGATCATCACGTCGCCTTCGCGCACCGAGCGGATCTGGCCGAGATGCATGCTGCCGAGCGCGCTGAACAGCCCGATGCGCTTGTCGGTGTGCTGCAGCGCGTAGTCGAGATAGACGGCGATCGGAAACGCGCGGCGCGAGCCGGCGATCCAGATCGCCTGCGTGTCGGCGAGCAGCTCGACGGCCTGCGCGAGCGCCTGCGGATCGAGCGTCTGCCGCAGCTGCTGCATCCCGGCAATGCTGCCCTTGATGAACTCGTCGGCGATCTGCTCGGGCTGCAGGCTCGACGAGCCCGATTCGATCACGTCGCGCACGCGCAGGTTGTACGCGCGGCCCGGCGCGATCTGCTGCGCGAGCCCCTCGCGAAACAGCCGCTGCATCTCGGAGAAGCCGGAGAAGCCGAAGTGCTTCGCGAAGCGCACGACGGCCGACGGCTGCACGCCGCACGCCTGCGCAAGCGACTGGATGCCTTCGAGCCCAAGCTGGTCCCGATGCGTTTCCACATGACGCGCGATCGCCTTCAGGCGATTGCTGAGGCCGTCGTATTCCTGCGTCAGATGCTGCATGAACTGCTCGACGGTGGCGGGAGGTTTCTCGGATGAAGTCATCGGATGGCGCGAAGTTGACGGCCCCGATGCGCGCGGCTTGCGCACGCGGCCCGGGGCTTCACTGAATACCTGCATGAAGGGCGAATTTAATCACGTTTGCGGCACGGGCCGCGCCGCACGCCCGCTCCCACGCGCTCGATCGTCTGCTGCCTGCGACCGGCGGCGTCGTTCGAAACGATTGTCCAACGCCAGCGCGGGCGCGTAAAGATCGGGGCGTTTACCGACCTGCCGCCTGCACGGACAGCACAAGCCCCCGCTCAACGATAGTCGACCCACACGCCGCCCGCGTCGGCGGAGCGCACGCAGTTCTCGACCCACCGCACGCCTTCGACGCCCGCATGGACGTCCGGAAAACGAATCTGCCGCAATGCCTGCGCATCGCCGCGATCGGTCGCGTCCATCGCGAGCGCGAAACGCGCATACAGGTTCGACCACGCGTCGAACAGCCCTTCCGGGTGCCCGGCGCCGATGCGGTCTTCGCGTAACGCGTGCGGATGCAGATAGCCCATTGCACGATCGAGCAGCTGCGCCGGCTGCCCCTGGATTTCATGGCGCAACTGGTTCGGATGCTCGTCCCACCATTCGACGCTCGCCTTCGAGCCGATCACGCGCACCTTCTGCCCGTGCATCGAGCCCGCGTTCACCGCGCTCGACCACACGTAGCCGATCGCGCCGGTGTCGTACTCCATGAGTGTGAACGCGTTGTCCTCGAGCGGCGCGCGGCTCTTCACGAAGCTCTGCCGCGAACACATCAGTCGGCGAATCTTCAGCTCAGGCGCCATCACTTCGGACAGGTACAGCGGATGCGTGCCGATGTCGCCGAGCACATAGCTCGGCCCGGCGAACTTCGGGTCGACGCGCCAGCGCGCGGCCGCGCTCGCCGCTTCGACGCCGTCGCTGTGAAAGCCGTGCGCGAACTGCATCTGCACGATGCGGATCTCGCCGAGATCGCCGCGCGCAATCATCTCGCGCGCCTGCTCGATCATCTGGTAGCCGGCATAGCCGTACGCGACGCCGACGATCCGGTTGCGCTCGACCGACAGCCGCTGCAGCGCCTGCGCCTCGTCGGTCGTGAAGCACAGCGGCTTCTCGCAGACCACGTGCAGCCCCGCGTTCAGTGCGGCCCGGCAGATCTCGAAGTGCGTGTTGTTCGGCGTCGCGATCGACACCGCGCGGATGCCGTCGGCGCGCTGCGCTTCCGCGTCGAACATCGTCCGGTAGTCCGGATAGCAGCGCTCGGCGTCGACGCCGAGCTTCACGCCGAACTGCCGGCCGCGCGCCGCGTCGAGATCGAATGCGCCCGCAACCAGTTGAAAGCTGCCGTCGCGCAGCGCCGCCGACCGATGGCTATAGCCGATCTGGCTGCCGAGCCCGCCGCCGACCATGCCCCAGCGAATCGAATGGCCGAGCACAAGCTGTCCGTCGATCATGATTGTCGTGTTCCTGTTCGTGTTCTTGTGCTGAAGCGCGGTGAGCCGGGCGCGACACTGCGGGCGCGAGTCGCTCGCGTCAACGTCTGCATCGACATCGACGCAGCGGCAGCACGCCGCTCACTCCGTCACGCCCGCGCCGCCCCACCGCTCAGCCGCGATAAAACGCCGGCCGCTCGGCCATCGCGATCGGCTCGACCGCCGCGCTGCGTTGCGCGCGCACGCACGCATCGGCCGCGACCGCGGCCGCGTAGCCGTCCCACGCGGACGGCCCCGTGAGCGCGCCTGCGCGCACGCCGTCGATGAACGCCTGCAGCTCGACGTCGTATGACGCGATGAAGCGCTCCTTCCAGTCGGTCATGATCTCGACCGACTGCCGCGCCGCATGCTTGAGCCCGACGGCCGGCGGATCGGGCAGCTTCGCGATGCCGTTTTCGCCGACCACCTCGCACTGGATGTCGTAGCCGTACTGGCAGTTCACGAAGATCTCGACGTCGATGCGCACGCCGCTCACGGTTTCGAGCAGCACGATCTGCGGATCGGCGAGATGCGCGCTCGCGTGACGCGTCTTCTTCGGGTAGACGACCTGCGCGCTCGCGTAGTCCTCGCCGAGCAGCCAGCGCAGCACGTCGAGTTCGTGGATCAGCGTGTCGGTGATCGCCATGTCGGTGGTATAGCGCTCGCCGACCGACTGGTTGCGATGCGCGCAATGCAGCATCAGCGGCGCGCCGATCTCGCCGCTGTCGATCACGCGCTTGAGCGCGCGATAGCCTTCGTCGTAAGGCCGCATGAAGCCGACCTGCACGAGCCGCTTGCCGTGCGCGACTTCGGCTTCGACGATGCGCATGCAGCCGTCGGCCGTCACCGCGAGCGGCTTCTCGCAGAACACCGGCTTGCCGTGCGCGATCGCGTCGAGCACGAACGCCTCGTGCGTCGGCCCCCACGACGTGACGAGCACCGCCTGCACGTCCGCGGCCGCGACGACGTCGTGACCGTCGCCGTAGATCTCCGCGTCGAGCCCGTACTTCGTCACGGCGTCGCGCGCCTGTTGCGGGTCGATGTCGTTGACGGCCACCACGCGCGCGCCGGACAGCGTGCGCGTGAGCCGGCGAATATGGTCCTGGCCGATCGCGCCGCAGCCGATCACGCCGATTTGCAAGGTCATCCTGTTATCTCCGGTCTATCGTTGTTCAACGGCGCGGCCCGTGCCGCGCCGGTTCGATCGTCGATCTGCGCGCCGCGCCGAAGCCGTTGCGCAGCGCGGCGCACGCATGCGGCCTCGCATGCCACCGTTCAGCGGCGCGACTTCTTGTTGCGATACTGGTCGGCGATCACGGCCGCGACGATGATCGCGCCCTTCACCATCTCCTGGTAGTACGCGTCGATGCGGATGAACGTGAAGCCCGACGTCATCACGCCGAGGATCAGCACGCCGATCACGGTGCCCGTCACGCGGCCGAGGCCGCCCGACAGCGACGTGCCGCCGATCACGACGGCCGCGATCGCGTCCAGCTCGTACATCACGCCCATGCCCGACTGCCCGGAGATCGCCCGCGCGGCCGTCACCGTGCCGGCGATGCCGCTCAGCAGCCCCGCGATCGCATAGACGAACACCAGATGGCGCGTCACGTTGATGCCCGACACGACGGCCGCGTGGCGGTTCGCGCCGATCGCATACGTGTACTTGCCGAAGCGCGTGTAGCGCAGCACGACGTGGAAGATCGCGGCCACCACGACGAAGATGATCACCGGGTTCGCGCCCGCGCCGATCGCCGCGAACTGGTCGGTCAGCATCGACACCGGCATCCCGTTGGTGAACCACTTCGCGAAGCCGCGCGCGGCGACCATCGTGCCGAGCGTCGCGATGAACGGCGGGATGCCGGTCAGCGCGATCAGCGAGCCGTTCAGCAGGCCGACCAGCAGCCCCACGCACACGCCGGCGAGCACCGGCCAGATGATCGGCAGGTCGGTGAGGTGCGGGAACACGGCGCGCGGAAAGTCCGACACCTGCGCGAGGCTCGCCGACACGACGGCCGCCGCGGCGACCACCGAGCCCGACGACAGGTCGATCCCGCTCGTGATGATCACGAGGTTCACGCCGACCGCGATGATGCCGATCACGGCCATCTGCAGCACGATGATCTCGAGCCGCTCGGCGTTGAACAGGAAGCTCTGGCCGACGACGAGCCAGCCGATCACCTCGAAGAACAGGCTGATGCCCACCAGCACCAGGAAGATGCTCAGCTCGGGCGGCCACTTCGCGTGCCGCGTCTTGATCGTCATGGACTGCGCGTCCGCGACCGGATTCAGGTTGCCCATCTGTTTGTCTCCATGCTTGGTTGCAGGTCAGCGCGACGCGAGGTCCATGATGCGGACCTGGTCGGCGTCCTTGCGTTCGACGATGCCGGTCATCCGGCCTTCGTGCATCACCATCACGCGATCGCTCATGCCGAGCACCTCCGGCATTTCCGACGAGATCATCAGCACCGCGACGCCCTTCGCGGCGAGCGCGCTGACGAGCCGGTGAATCTCGGCCTTCGCGCCGACGTCGATGCCGCGCGTCGGCTCGTCGAGGATCAGGATGCGCGGCTGCGTCAACAGCCAGCGGCCGATCAGCACCTTCTGCTGGTTGCCGCCCGACAGGTTCTGGATCTCCTCGTGCAGCCCCGGCGCCTTCACGCGCAGCATCCGGCTCATTTCCTCGCAGTCGCGCCGCAGTTGCGCCTGCTGCACGAAATTGAATTTCACGTAGCGGTTGCTGAGCACCGCCGCCTCCATGTTCGCGAGCAGGTCGAGATTGAGGAAGCAGCCGCTGTCCTTGCGATCCTCGGTGAGGAACGCCATGCCGTGCTTCATCGCCTGCGCGGGCGTCGCGATGCGCGCCGGCTTGCCGTCGATCAGGATTTCGCCGGAGGTCGCCGGCACGACGCCGAACAGCGCCTCGGCGACGTTCGAGCGGCCCGAGCCGACGAGCCCCGCGACGCCGAGAATCTCGCCCGCGCGCAGCTCGAAGCTGACGTCGCGGAACACGCCGTCGACGCCGAGGTTCTTCACCGCGAGCACGACGCCGCCGATCGGCACCGTCTCCTTCGGAAACATCTGCGTGATCTCGCGGCCGACCATCATCCTGATGATGTCGTCGCGCGTGACGTCGCTCGACGCGTGCGTGCCGATGTAGCGGCCGTCGCGGAACACCGAGAACTCGTCGGCGATCTCGAACAGCTCGTTCATCTTGTGCGTGATGTAGACGATGCCCTTGCCCTGCTCGCGCAGCTGCCGAATGATCCGGAACAGGTGTGTGACCTCCTTGTCGGTCAGCGCGGAGGTCGGCTCGTCCATGATCAGCACGTCCGAGTCGAACGATACGGCCTTCGCGATCTCCACCATCTGGCGGCTCGCGACGCTCAGCGTGCGCACGTCGGCTTCCGGGTCGATGTCGATCGACAGCCGCTCGAACAGCGCGGCCGTGCGGCGGCGCAGCTCCGCGTGATCGATCAGGCCGAAGCGGTTCTTCGGTTCACGGCGGATCCAGATGTTCTCCGCGACCGTCATGTACGGCATCAGGTTCAGTTCCTGATGGATCATCGCGATGCCGCGCTCGAGCGCGTCGAGCGGGCCGTTCAGCACGACCGGCTCGCCGTCGATCAGGATCTCGCCGCGGTCGGGCGTGTAGACGCCGGCGATGATCTTCATCAGCGTCGACTTGCCCGCGCCGTTCTCGCCCATCAGCGCATGCACGGTGCCGCGCCGCACGCGGAACTGCACGCCGTCGAGCGCGACGACGCCGGGAAAGGACTTGCCGACGCCGCGCACTTCGAGCAGGCAGTCGGACGCGGCCGCAACGGGCCCGGCCGATGCGGGCGACGACGCGGCCGGCGCGCTTTCGCTGGCCATCGAGCGCGCCATCCTGGCAGTAAACATGGACGTTCCTCGCAAGTCGCACGCGCGCCCGGACCGGCCGGGCACGCGCAATTCAGCGGAAAAACCGGTCAGTGCTTCGCGTACTGGCTCATGTTGTCGGGGGTGACCAGCTCGAACGGCACGTTCACGAAGCGCTCGACCGGCTGCTTCTTCGCGAGCTTGAGCGCGGCGGCCACCGCCTGCGCGCCCTGCCCGGCCGCGTTCTGGTACACCGACACCTTCAAGTCGCCGCTCTTCATCGCGGCGAGCCCGTCGGGCGTCGCGTCGATGCCCGCGACGACCGTCTTCGGCGTCAGCTTGCGCGCGGCCTTCAGCGCGTTGATCGCGCCGATCGCCATCTCGTCGTTGTTCGACACGATCGCATCGAACTTCGCGCCGGAGCTCAGCCAGTTCATCGTGATGTCCTGGCCCTGCGTGCGGCTCCACTTGCCTTCGCGCTTGTCGACGATCTTCATGCCGGCGCATTCCTTCGTCGCGATCACGTCCTCGATGTCCTTGGTGCGCGCGCGCGCCGACTCGTTGGACAGCTCGCCCATCAGCACCAGGATGTCGCCCTTGCCGCCGAGCAGCTTGCACACCTGGCGCGCCTGCAGCGTGCCCGACTGCTTCTCGTCGGACGCGACCACCGCGACGCCGGCCGGCAGCTTGTCGAAGTCGACCGGCTTGCGGTTCACGTAGACGAGCGGGATCTTCGCGGCCGTCACCATCTTGGTGATCTTCGGCGTCGCGTCGGTGTCGACCGCGTTCACGATGATCGCGTCGACCTTCTGCGCGATCATGTTCTGCACCTGACTCAACTGCTTGCCGACGTCGTTGCCGCCGTCCTCGATCTGCACCGTCGCGCCGTCCTTCTTCGCCGCGTCGCTGATACTGTTGCGCAGGATCGTCAGGAACGTGTCGTCGAACGATGCCATCGTCACGCCGATCTTCTCGGCATGCGCGAGCGGCATCGCCAGGATCGCGGCGGCCGCGGCGGCCATCAGCTTGGTCTTCATGATCACTCTGTCTCCTCATCTCCGGGGGCGGAAGACGGCGCGTTGCGCGCCGCCGGGCCGAGTCCGATCTGGTCCGATCGGGACTGAAGCATCCGGATGAAACTGTAGATCACTTCGTCGCGAATTTGGAAATTTATTTCTACGTGATTTCACCTAGGGAACAGGATTTCCAAAAAGTCTAGACTCCGTTCCGTAGCCCGATTCGTTGCGGCAGGCGCGTTCGCGCCGGGCCGTGCAGGCGGCCGAGCATCGTCGCCCGATCGATCCCCCAACAGCCGGCCGCGTCGCGCGCCGGCCGCGAGCGTGATACGTGATATGAGCCCGTTGAACTTTCCGACTGACCGCCCCATCGATCTCGCCTGCCTCGGCCGCGTGGCCGTGGACCTCTACGCGCAGCAGTACGGCAGCCGCCTCGAGGACGCGCGCAGCTTCCAGATGTACCTCGGCGGCTCGTCGGGCAACGTCGCGTTCGGCGTCGCCCGCCTCGGGCTGAAGACCGCGATGATCTCGCGCGTCGGCGACGAGCAGATGGGCCGCTTCGTGCGCGAGACGCTCGAGCGCGAAGGCTGCGACACGAGCCAGCTGCAGACCGATCCGGAGCGCCTCACCGCGCTGGTGCTGCTCGGCCTGAAGGATCGCGACACGTTCCCGCTGCTGTTCGTGCGCGAGAACTGCGCGGACATGGCCGTGCGCGCCGACGAGATCGACGAGGGCTTCATCGCCCGCTGCCGCGCGCTCGCGATCACCGGCACGCATCTGTCGACGCCGGCGACCCGCGAGGCGTCGCTGACCGCGCTCGGCTACGCGCGCCGCCACGGCGTCGTGCGGATTCTCGACATCGACTATCGGCCGGTGCTGTGGGGGCTGACCGCGCGCGGCGCGGGCGAGAACCGCTACGTGCCCGACGCGCAGGTCACGCGGCAGTTGCAGCAGGTGCTCGGCGAATTCGATCTGCTGGTCGGCACCGAAGAGGAATTCCTGATCGCGGGCGGCGCGCCGGGCGACCTGATCGCGTCGCTCGAGGCCGTGCGGCGCGCGAGCGGCGCGGTGCTGGTGGTCAAGCGCGGCGCGCTCGGCTGCTGCGTGATCGACGGCGACGTTCCCGCGCGGATCGACGATGCGCCGACCTTCCACGGCGAGCGCGTCGAGGTGCTGAACGTGCTCGGCGCGGGCGATGCGTTCCTGTCCGGCTTGCTGTCCGGGCTGCTGCGCGGCCGCGACTGGGCGGAAGCCACGCGCATCGCGAACGCGTGCGGCGCGATCGTGGTGTCGCGCCACGCGTGCTCCGCCGCGATGCCGACGCCGGCCGAACTCGCGCACTGGTTCGGCGGCAGCCGCAATCCGCAGGTGGACGCCGATCGCACGCTCGCGCATCTGCATCGCGTGACGGTGCCGCGTCGCGACTGGGACGACCTGTGCGTGATGGCGTTCGACCATCGCAGCCAGTTCTACGAGCTGGCCGTGCAGGCCGGCGCGGACGAGGCGCGGATCAAGACGCTCAAGCGCCTGCTGGTACGCGCGGCCGAGCAGGTCGAGCGCGAGCGCCACATCGAAGGCCACGTCGGCGTGCTGATCGACGGCGGCGCATACGGGCGCGATGCGCTCGCGGCGGCCACCGGCCGCGGCTGGTGGGTCGGCCGCCCGGTCGAGCTGCCGGGCTCGCGCCCGCTGTGCTTCGACGACACGCGCTCGGTCGGCTCGACGCTCACGCACTGGCCGACCGAACAGGTCGTCAAGTGCCTCGTCCACTATCACCCCGACGACGACGTCGACCTGCGCGTCGCGCAGGAGCAGCGCGTGCTCGAGCTGTGGGAAGCCACGCGCGCGAGCGGCAACGAGCTGCTGCTCGAGATCATTCCGCCGCGTGCGGTAACGCCGCCCGGCACCGAGGACGACGCCGTGCTGCGCACCGTCGCGCGCTTCTACAACCTCGGCGTGATGCCCGAATGGTGGAAGCTCGCGCCGATGAGCGCCGACGGCTGGGCGCGGCTCGAATCGCTCGTCGCCGAGCGCGACCGCTATTGCCGCGGCGCGGTGATCCTCGGGCTGAACCAGCCGCTGCAGTATCTGGTCGACAGCTTCCGCTCGGCGACCAACCCGATCGTCAAGGGCTTCATGGTCGGGCGTTCGCTGTGGGTCGACGCATCGCTGGCGTGGCTCGCCGGCCGCATCGACGACCGCGCGCTGATCGACGCAGTCGCCGCCAATTTCGCGCAGCTCGTCGACGCGTGGCTCGGCCGCCGCGACCCCGCGCGCGCCGCCGCAGCGTGAGCGCACCGGCCGTGCGCGCGATCCCTGCACCGAGTTCAGCGACTTCACCGACTTTGCCGACTTCACCGACTCTTCCGATCGACAGACGATGACCACCACCGTGAGACTGACCGTCAGCCAGGCGCTCGTGCGCTACCTGGCCGCCCTGCAAGCCGAAGTCGTCCAGCCGGACGGCCGCACCGACGTCCTGCCGTACTGCGGCGGCGTGTTCGCGATCTTCGGGCACGGCAACGTGGCCGGGCTCGGCGAAGCGCTGCATGCCGAGAAGGACCGCCTGCCCACGCTGCGCGCGCACAACGAGCAAGGAATGGCGAACGCGGCCGTCGCGTTCGCGAAAGCGAACTTCCGGCAGCGGATGATGGCCGCGACGTCGAGCATCGGCCCCGGCGCGACCAACATGCTGACGTCGGCGGCGCTCGCGCACGTCGGCCGCCTGCCGCTGCTGCTGCTGCCCGGCGACGTGTTCGTGTCGCGGCTGCCCGACCCGGTGCTGCAGCAGGTCGAGGACTTCGAACAGGGCGACGTCAGCGCGAACGACTGCTTCCGGCCGGTCACGCGCTACTTCGACCGCATCACGTCGCCGGAGCAATTGCTCGTCGCGCTGCCGCGCGCGATCCAGGTGATGACCGACCCCGCGCAGTGCGGCCCCGTGTGCCTCGCGTTGCCGCAGGACGTGCAGACCTTCGCCTACGACTGGCCCGCAGATTTCTTCGCGCCGCCGCTGATCCGGATGCGCCGGCCGCCGGCCGACGCGCTCGAGCTCGCCGATGCGCTCGACGTGCTGAAGGCTGCGCAAAGGCCGCTGATCGTCGCCGGCGGCGGCGTGCTGTACAGCCAGGCATGGGACGCGCTGCGCACGTTCGCCGAGACGCACGGCGTGCCGGTCGCCGAATCGCAGGCCGGCAAGGGCAGCCTCGCGTGGGACCATCCGCTGAATCTCGGCGCGATCGGCGTGACGGGCTCGCCCGCCGCCAATCGCGCGGCCGCGCAGGCCGACGTGGTGTTCGCGGTCGGCACGCGTCTGCAGGACTTCACCACCGGCTCGCATGCACTGTTCGGCGACGCGACGCTGCTGAGCCTGAACGTGCAGCCGTTCGACGCGGGCAAGAAACGCGGCCGGCAGCTGATCGCCGATGCGCGCACGGGCCTCGGCCAGGTGTCGGCGGCGCTCGCGGGCTGGCGCGCCGACGCGGGCTGGACCGCCACGAACCGCGACCACGCGGCCGCGTGGAACGCGCGCGTGACCGAGCTGACCACGCACGTGCCGCAGGACACGCTGCCGTACGACGCGGAGGTGATCGGCGCGGTGCGCGATTCGGCGGCGGACGCCGGACGCGACAGCGCGCGCGACGATCTGGTCGTGTGCGCGGCCGGCACGCTGCCGGCCGAGCTGCACAAGCTGTGGCGCAGCGGCGTGCCGGGCAACTATCACATGGACTACGCGTACTCGTGCATGGGCTACGAAATCGCCGGCGGCCTCGGCGCGAAGCTCGCGCGGCCCGAGCGCGAAGTGATCGTGATCGTCGGCGACGGCTCGTACATGATGCTCAACGCGGAACTCGCGACGTCGGTGATGCTAGGCCGCAAGATCATCGTCGTGATCCTCGACAACCGCGGCTACGGCTGCATCGAGCGGCTGCAGCTGAGCTGCGGCGGCGCGAGCTTCAACAACATGCTCGACGACTGCGTGCCGGAAGGCGGCGCGCGCTCGACGATCGACTTCGCGATGCATGCGCGTGCGATGGGCGCCGAAGCCGTGCACGTGCGCGACGTGGCCGAGCTGCGCCGCGAACTGACGCGGGCGCGCGCGGCGAGGACGAGCCAGGTGCTGGTGATCGACACGACGCACGCGCGCACGACCGCCGACGGCGGCGCATGGTGGGAAGTCGCGGTGCCGCAGGTGTCCGCCCGCGACGGCGTCGAACGCGCGCACCGTACGTATCTCGACGCGAAAACCCGGCAGCGGCGCTGACGTCGCCTCGCCTGCAACGGTGAAACCCCTGTTCGACCTTCTAACCCAGGAACGCACGTGATGAGCTGGAACGTTCGCATCGGTATCAATCCCCTGTCGTGGATGAACGACGACCTGCCGTCGCTCGGCGGCGAGACGCCGCTGGAGACGGCGCTGAAGGAAGGCGCCGAGATCGGCTATGCGGGCTTCGAGCTCGGCAACAAGTTTCCGAAGACCGGCCCCGAGCTGAAAGCGAAGCTCGCGGAATTCGGCCTCGTGTGCGTGTCGGGCTGGTATTCCGGATTCCTCGCGGAAGTCGCGCCGGGCATGACCGATGCCGATGCCGTCGCCGCCGAGATCGAGCGCTGCCGCGCGCACCTGACGAAGCTGCAGCACAACGACGTGAAGGTGGTCGTCTACGGCGAATGCGCGGGCACGATCCAGGGCAGCATCGACACGCCGGTCGCGAAGCGGCCACGCTTCGTCGACGACGAAGCGTGGCAGCGCTATGCGGCCCGGCTCGACGCGTTCGGCGCGCACCTGCTCGACACCTACGGCATCAAGCTCGCGTACCACCACCATATGGGCGCGTACGTCGAATCGCCGGCCGACGTCGACCGGCTGATGGCGCTGACCGATCCCGCCAAGGTGTTCCTGCTGTTCGACACCGGCCACGCGTACTTCGGCGGCGCGGCAGATCCCGTCGCGCTGCTGAAGAAGCACGTCGCGCGCGTCGTGCACGTGCACTGCAAGGACGTGCGGCCGCAGGTCGTCACGCAGGCGCGCAACGGCGGCTGGAGCTTCCTGAACGGGGTGATCAACGGCACCTTCACGGTGCCGGGCGACGGCGCGCTCGATTACGAGGCGACGCTGCGCACGCTGCGGGACGCCGGCTACGAAGGCTGGCTGGTGGTCGAGGCCGAGCAGGATCCGGCCGTCGCGCCGAGCTATCAGTATGCGAAGAAGGGTTACGACACGCTGCGCGCGATCGTCGAACGGCTGAGCGCCTGAGCGCTCCCGTACGACGCGCACCGTCATCTGAACGAGGACCACTCCATGACGATTTCTCCCCTGCTGGTCAAGGCGTCGCCCGAGCGCGAAATCTGCAACGTGACGCCGGAGTCGGCCGGCTGGCAGCACGTCGGCTTTCGCGCGCTGCGCCTGCGCGCCGGCGACACCGAAACGCTCGACACCGGCGCGCGCGAGCTGTGCGTCGTCGTGCTGACCGGCACGGTGCGCGCCGAGGTCGACGGCCACACGTACGACGCGCTCGGCAAGCGCGACAGCGTGTTCGACGACGTGTCGCCGGACGCGCTGTACGTGCCCGGCGGCAAGACCGTCACGCTGGTCGCGACGCGCGACGCGGAAGTCGCGCTGTGCACCGCGCCGTGCGTGAGCGGCGACAAGCAGGTACAGCGGCTCGACGGCGAACGGATGCGCCGCGCGGTGCGCGGGCAAGGCACCAACACGCGCTACGTGTGCGACATCCTGATGGGCGACAACCCGGCGGCGGACCGCCTGCTCGTCGTCGAGGTGGTCACGCCCGCGAGCCATTCGAGCAGCTACCCGCCGCACAAGCACGATCGCGACGCGGCGCCCGACGAGACCTCGCTCGAGGAAACCTATTACCACCGGATCGATCCGCCGCAAGGCTTCGCGTTCCAGCGCGTGTACACCGACGATCGCAGCCTCGACGAGGCCTGCGTGGTGGAGAACCACGACGTGGTGATGGTGCCGCGCGGCTATCACCCGGTGGTCGCGCCGCACGGCTACAACCTGTACTACCTGAACGTGATGGCCGGCCCGAGCCGCGCATGGGCGTTCAAGAACGATCCCGCGCACGAGTGGATGCTCGATGCGGCGCCGAAGCGCTGACGTGCGGAAACGTCCGAGCAGTGAATGGAACGCGGGCTGGGCGGCCCGTGACGATGGGACGCCCGGCATGCGCATGCGCATGAGCCTGCGCAGCCGGCAATGCTACGGAGCCGTCATGGCGACGCCCCGCTTTCGCCTCGCATCGCACACGTTCGACGACGATGCGTCGAGCCCGGCGCTGTCGAACTTCAATGCGGCCGTCGCGCGTCGAATCGGCGAACTCGCGCGTCGTCGAATGTTTGCGGCGGCACGTCGGCGCGACCGCGCTGGCGATGCGCGCATCACGGTGCGCGTCGACGCATAACGGCGCGAACGGCGCACGCGCACCGTTCGCGCGATCCCGCGCGCCGGTCAGTTCAACCCGCCGCTCACCACCACGTGCTCGCCGGTCATCCAGCGCGCATCGTCCGACGCGAGGAACACGGCGACCGAGGCGATGTCGTTCGGCTCGCCGAGGCGGCCGAGCGGCGTCTGGCTGAGCACCTGTGCTTCGAGATCGGAACCGGTGATGCCCGCGGCATGCGTGCCCTCGGTCACGATCATCCCCGGGTTGATCGCGTTCACGCGGATCTTGCGCGCGCCGAGTTCGAGCGCGAGCACGCCGGTGATCGCGTCGACCGCGCCCTTGGTGCCGCTGTACACGGCGCTCGCCGGCGGCGTGATGCTCGTCACGACCGAGCTGATGTTGATGATGCTCGCGCCTTCGCCGAGATGCTTGACGGCCGCCTGCGTCGTCAGCAGCAGGCCGAACACGTTGGTGTCGAACTGCCGGCGATAGTGCTCTTCGGTGATCGCTTCGATCGGCGCGAATTCGTAGACGCCGGAGTTGTTGACCAGCACGTCGAGACGGCCATAGGTCTCGATCGCGGTGTCGACGATGCGCTGCGCATCCGCGCCCTTCGACACGTCGCCGCCGACGGCGACCGCGCGCCCGCCCGCCTCGACGATCGCGCCGACGACCGCGTCGGCGCCGGCCTTGCTGCTCGCGTAGTTGACGACGACCGACGCGCCTTCGGCGGCCAGCGCCTTGGCGATTGCTGCGCCGATGCCCTTGGATGCGCCCGTGACGATTGCGACCTTGCCTGCCAGCTTGCTCATGATTTCGTTCCTCGATCGGAAGACTTCGATGGATGGGTACCGGTTACGCGCGATGCGCTGCACCGTCCTTGCTGGCAATCTTCGCGGTTTGGGCCGCCGCGATAAAGCGGCTCGACGCGAATTGACTGGCGGGGTTTGACGAACAATCGGCGCAACGCGCGTGCGCTCGGTCGGGGCTCGGTCGGGGCTCGGTCGGGGCTCGGTCGGGGCTCGGTCGGGGCTCGGTCGGAGCTCAGTCGGCGCTCGGTGGCCCGGTCGGGCATCAACCGGCGCTCAACCACGCGCTGACGACGTCGCCGCCGAGTTCGGCGAGCGCGCCGTCGTGGACGATCCGTCCGCGCCCCATCACCGCGACGCGCTGCGCGAGCCGCGGCGCGAGCTGCAGCCGCTGCTCGATCAGCAGGATCGCGACGCCGTCGGCCTGCAGCGCGGCGAGGCACGCGCCGACTTCGTCGACGGCGCGCGGCGCGAGCCCTTCGGCCGGCTCGTCGACGATCAGCACGCGCGGCCGGCCGGCGAGCGCGCGCACCAGCGCGAGCACCTGCTGCTCGCCGCCCGACAGCCGGCCGGCCTTCACGTCGGCGCGCGCGCCGAGCAGCGCAAAGCGCTCGAGCAGCGCGTCGAGCGCGGCGCGCCCGGCCGCGCCGCGCATGCCGCGCAAGCCGAGCCGCAGGTTGTCGCGCACGCTGAGCAGCGGAAACACGTCGCGACTTTCGGCCACGTACGCGACGCCCCGCCGCGCGATCTCGAACGGGCGCGCGCCCGCGGATTCGAGGCCGTCGATGCGCACCGAGCCCGCGGTGCGCACGAGCCCCATCACGGCCTTCGCGAGCGTCGAGCGGCCCGAGCCGTTGCGGCCGAGCAGCGCGAGCGTCTCGCCCGCGGCGAGCGTGAGATCGACGCCGTCGAGCACGGGCTGCAGCGCATACCATGCGCGCAGGCTGCGGATGTCGAGCAGCGCGCTCATGCGCCGTCACCGAGATACGCGGCGCGCACGGCGGCATCGGCGCGGATCGCATCGGGCGCGCCGGTCGCGACCACCGCGCCGCGCACGAGCACCGTGATGCGCTCGGCGAAGCCGAACACCGCGTCCATGTCGTGCTCGATCATCAGCACCGTGCGGCCTTGCGTGGTCGCGCGGATCAGCGCGAGCATCCGCGCCGCCTGGTCGCGGCTCATGCCGGCCGTCGGTTCGTCGAGCAGCAGCGTGCGCGCGCCGCTCGCGAGCGCGATGCCGAGATCGAGCGCGCGCTGCTCCGCGTAGCCGAGCTCGCCCGCACGCGTCGCGTGCCACGCATCGAGGCCGACGTCGTGCAGCACGCGCGCGGCCGCGCGATCGACGGACGGCGACTCGCGCAGCCGGTTCCACCAGCGGCGCCGCTCGGCCGGCGCGTGCAGCGCCGCGCAGCGCAGGTTGTCGAACACGCTGAGTTGCGCGAACGCGCTGGTCTGCTGAAAGCTGCGGCCGATGCCGAGCCGGCTCGCGACGACCGGGCCGCGCCCGCGCAACTCGACGCCGTGCAGCACGACGCGCCCGCGGGTCGGCCGCGTCGCGCCGGCGATCACGCCGAACAGCGTCGACTTGCCGGCGCCGTTCGGCCCGATCAGTGCGTGACGCTCGCCGCTCGGCACGCTCAGGTCGATCCCGTCGAGCACGGTCTGCGCGCCGAAGCGCTGGACGATGCCGTGCAGTGCGATCGCATCGCCGTTCATCGGCCGTCCTCGCGCGCATCGCGCGCATCGGGCGCATCGGGCGCATCGGGCGCATCGGGCGCATCCGGCGCATCCGGCGCATCGGGCACATCGGGCACATCGGGCACATCGGGCACATCGTGCGCCCGGCCCGCGAGCCGCGCGCGCCAGCCCCACAGCAGCATGCCGATGCCGGCCGCCGAAGCGGCGACGGCCCAGCCGGCCGGCGCGTCGGCGTCGATCCGCCATACGCCGAACGCGCTACCGCCGCCGTCGTCCTGCGCGAAGCGCCAGGCGTAACCGAGCTCGGCCGCGCAGACGATCGCGATCGCCCAGAACGCGCCCGCGCCGACGCCGCACAGCATGCGCCAGCGCTCGACGGCCGGCGCGCCGCGGCGCCACGCGTGCGCGCAGGCCTGCGCGACGCCCGCGATCCCGCGCGGCGCGGCGACCACGACCGCGACGAACAGCACGCCGAGATACAGCGCCCACGCGCGCGACACGCCGGCGACGACCACGCTGAGCGCGGTCAGCACCACCGCGCCGAGCGCCGGCCCGAAGAACGTGCCGGTGCCGCCGATCACCGCGGCGATCAGCACGGTCGCGGAGCGCGCCATCGACACGCTGTCGGGCGTCGCGATCTCGACGTCGATCAGCGTCAGCGTGCCGGCGACGCCCGCGAAGAACGAGGCGCAGGTGACCATCGCGAGCCGCACGTGGCGCGGCTCGGTGCCGAGCGCGGCGACGCGCGCCGGGTTGTCGCGCACCGCGTTCGCGAGGCGCGCGAGCGGCGTGCGCGTCAGCGCGTACATCGCCAGCGCCGAGCCGATGCACCATGCGGCGATCAGCGCGTATGCGTGCGTCGGCGCGCCGAATTGCCAGCCGCCCCACGGCGTGCCGCCCGCGCGGTCGATCGGCACGCCGCCGACGCCGCCGAACCATGCGGGCACGCTCCACGCGGCCGCCGCGACGCACTCGCCGATACCGAGCGTGATCATCGCGAACACGGTGCCCGCGCGACGCGTCGCGAGCAGGCCGGCGACGCAGCCGAACGCCGCGCCGGCCACGCCGCCGACGAGCGGCAGCAGCGGCAGCGGAGCGCCCACCCGATTGAACCAGTGCGCGGCGGCGAACGCGCCGACGCCGGCGACGGCCGCATGGCCGAACGACAGCAGCCCGGTCGTGCCGAGCTGCAGGTTGTACGACAGCGCGAGCACGACGAGCGCGGCCGTCTGCGCGAGATAGCCGAGTACCGCGCCCTGCGGCCACAGCCATGCCGGCAGCACCGCGCATGCGACGAACAGCGTCCAGCGCAGCGCGCCGTTCGGCATGCGGCTAGCCATCGACACGCTCGCCGAACAGCCCGCGCGGCCGCACGGCCAGCACCGCGACGAGCAGCAGGTACGGGACCAGCGGCGCGAGTTGCGCGAGCGACACGGCCGCGACGCCATCGGGCAGCGCGACGCCGGCCCAGTGCGCGAGATCGCGCAGCGACGTGTCGCTGGACGCCGCGCAGGTCTGCGCGAACCCGACCGCGAGCGACGCGACGAACGCGCCGCCGAGCGAGCCGAGCCCGCCGATCACGACGATCGCGAACACCACCGAGCCGACGGTCTCGGCCAGCGCCGGTTCGATCACCGCGAGCGGCGCGCCGATCACGCCCGCGAGCGCGGCGAGCGCGGTGCCCGCGCCGAACAGGCCGGTCATCACGCGCGGCACGTCGTAGCCGAGCGCCTCGACGGCCGCACGATGGGTGAGCGCGGCGCGCACGACGAGGCCGATGCGCGACGCGCGCAGCAGGACGCCGAGCGCGATCAGCATCGCGGCGGACATCGCCATCATGAACAGCCGGTAGCGCGGCAGCGCGACGCCGAACGCGCTCACCGGCGCGCCGTCGAGCAGCGGCGGCACCGGCGCCGGCAGCGGCGCGAGGCCCCACAGCAGCTTCGCGGCCTCGCCGATCAGATACGCGAGGCCGAAGGTCAGCAGCAGCTCGCTCGTGTGGCCGCCGCGCGCCTGCACGCGGCGCAGCAGCCAGCGTTCGCAGCCGGCGCCGAGCAGCCCGACCGCGAGCGGCGCGAGCACGAGCGCCGGCCAGAAGCCCGCGCGCGCCGCAATGCTGTAGCCCACGTACGCGCCGAGCATGTAGAAGCTCGCATGCGCGAAATTGAGCACGCCCTGCACGCTGAAGATCAGCGTGAGGCCGGCCGACAGCATGAACAGCAGCAAGCCGTAGCTGAGGCCGTTGAATGCCTCGAGCGCGAACGCGTGCAACGCCGTCACCGCGTGCCGGTCAGCGGGCGAGCGGTTCGAGCGCCGCGCGCAGCGCGTCGGGCAGCGGCACCGGGCGGCGTGTCGCGCGATCGACGTACACGTGCACGAAATGCCCCTGCGCGGCCGGCGCCGCCTCTCCGGCCGCGAACAGCCCGATCTCGTAGCGCACGCTCGACGTGCCGAGCTTCGCGACCCGCAAGCCGGCATCGACCGACTGCGGAAACACGAGCGGCGCGAAGTAGTTGCACTGCGTCTCGACCACGAGGCCGATCGTCTGCCCGTGCTCGACGTCGAGCACGCCGGCGCGGATCAGGTATTCGTTCACGACGGTGTCGAAGTAGCTGTAGTAGACGACGTTGTTCACGTGGCCGTAGACGTCGTTGTCCATCCAGCGGGTCGTGATCGGCAGGAAGTGGCGATAGGCGTCGCGCGAACGCGCTTGCGGCTTGTCGGACATGGCGGTGATGGTCAGAGGGAGGATGACGTGGCGACGCTCGCGGGCGGCACGGCGCGATGCGACGCGGCGGAGCATGGACGGGCGGCGGCGCGGCCCGTCACTGGCCTGCCCGCTCGACGAATTCGAAGTCGAGGCCGCGCGCGCGCATCCAGTCGGCCAGCGCGTAGCCGGTGCCGGCGCGCCACGGGCGCAGCAGCGGCGGATCGACGAGCCGGTATTCGAGCAGCTCCGGCGACAGCGCGACGGTGCCCGACGCGCGCACGTGGTACGCGATGATCAGTTCGTTCTTGCGCATGAATTCATAGACGCCGACGAGCGTGACCTGCTCGGCCTTCAGCGCCGTTTCCTCGAACACTTCGCGCGCGATGCCGTCCTCGGGCGTTTCGCCGTTCTCGAGGAAGCCGGTGATCAGCGCGAACATCCCTTCCGGCCAGGCCGCGTTGCGCGCGAGCAGGATCTTGCCGTCGAGCTCGACGATCGCGGCCACGACCGGCAGCGGATTGTTCCAGTGCACGTAGCCGCAGGTGTCGTCGGGGCACGCGCGGCGCACGCGGCCGCCTTCATGGGCGGGATCGGCGCGGTCGGTCAACGGACGCGCGCATTGCGGGCAAAAACGGTAATCGGCGGTGGTCATCGATCGGGAGTTGGGCGGACGCCGGCGCGGCCTGACGGCCGCATCGCGCGCCCGCTCGGCGCGGGAAAGGCTTCATTCTAGCGAGTTTGCCCGCGCCGCAGAGGGTGCGACGGCGAGCGTGCGGCGCTCATGCGCGCGGGCGTGCGCCGCGGGCCGCGAAGCCGGCGGCGCCGGCCAGCAGCGCGCCGGCCGCGACCCACAGCGCCGGCGAAAACGACCCGAACCGCGCGGCGAGCGGCGCCGCGACGAGCGGCCCGAGGATCTGGCCGACGCCGTACGACGCGGTCGCATAGCCCATCAGCCCGGCCGCGCGCTCGCCGTGCAGGCGCCGCGCCTCGCGCATCGCGAACAGCGTGATCGCGGTGAACGGCAGGCCGAGCAGCACGCTGCCGATCGAGAAGCCGGCGGCGTTCGGCCACACGATGCCCGCCGCGATCCCGAGCGCCTGCGTCGTGCAGCCGGCGGCGAGCAGCAGGCGGTTGTCCCAGTGGCCGGGCAGCCGCGCGGCGGCGATCGCGCCGACGATCAGCGCCGCACCGAACATCGGCCAGAACAGGTCGGGCCACGGCGAGCCGGCCGGCAGCGCGGCGCGCGCGATCACCGGCAGGAACGTCGCGGTGATGATGTAGCCGAAGCCCGGCATCCCGTACAGCGCGACGAGCCATGCGGCGTCGGCGCGACGGCGGCGTGCGTCGGGCGGCGCGGTGGGGGCTGGCGCGGTGGGGGCTGGCGCGGTGGGGGCTGGCGCGGTAGGGGCCGGCGCGGCGGTGGCTGGCGCGGTAGGGGCCGGCGCGGCGGTGGCTGGCACTGCGGCAGGCGTCACCGCGGCGGCCGGCGTGTGCGCGGCCGGCACCGCCGACGCGGCTGGGGCTGGGGCTGGGGCTACCGCCGCGGCTGGGGCCACCGGTGCCGGCGCGCGGCCGAAGGTGCGCCAGATCGCCGCCGACAGCAGCGCCGACAGCGCCGCGAACCCCAGCCAGCCCGGCGCCGCGCGGTGGCCGGCAAGTGCCCCGCCGATCAGCCCCGTCAGCACGATGCCGACGCCGGGTCCCGCATAGATCACCCCGCTCCACTCGGGCGCGTGCAGTTCGGCGAGCCGCCGCAAGCCCCATTGCGACACGAACACGAAGGTCCAAGCGCTGACCACGCCGGCGACGAAACGCACCGCGAGCCACGCGGGCAGCAGGTGGCCGACGCCCATCGCGGCGGTCAGCAGCACGGTGGCCGCCAGCCCGAACCGGACCATGCGCGCGGGCGCGACGGGCAGCGCCGCGCAGCTGAGCGCGCCGACGAAATACCCGGCGTAGTTCGCCGACGCGAGCCAGCTGCCGGCCCGCAGGCCGATCGAGCCGTCGGCGAGCATCAGCGGCAGCAGCGGCGTGAACGCGAAGCGCCCGACGCCGAGCGCGACCGCGAGCCCGACCATGCAGGCGAGCGCGGCCGTGCGCGCGCGGCGGTCGGCATCGGCTGACGGGCGGGCACGGGAGGCGGTATGAGCATCGGAACGGGACATGGCGGCGGCGGCCGGAACAGGAATCGGACGAGCTTCATCGTAGCTTGACCGACCCTTCTCGAAAAATGAATAATCGAGAATCCACCTATCTCCCGGAGAGAACCATGGACCTGGCCGCGCTGGCGATTTTCCGCGCCGTCGTGCGCGAGAACGGCGTGACGCGTGCGGCGGCGAAGCTCAATCGCGTGCAGTCGAACGTGACGACGCGCATCAAGCAGCTCGAGGAGGAACTGGGCGCGGCGCTGTTCGTGCGCGACGGCCGCCGGCTCGTGCTGACGCCGGCCGGCCACACGCTGCTGCCGTACGCGGAGCGGCTGCTCGCGCTGGCCGACGAGGCGCGCGACGCGGTGCGCGAAGATACGCCGCGCGGGCGGCTGCGGCTCGGCACGATGGAGAGCACGGCCGCGAGCCGGCTGCCGGCCGTGCTGGCGCGCTACCACCATGCGTGGCCGGCCGTGTCGCTGGAGCTCGTCACCGGCACGAGCGGCTGGCTGATCGACAAGGTGCGCGACTTCGAGATCGACGCCGCGCTGTTCGCGCGGCCACCGGCGCCGGACACGCTGCCAGACACGTTCGAGACGGTGCCGATCTATCGCGAGGACCTCGTGCTGCTGACGCCGCGCGGCCATCCGCCGGTGCGCACGCCGCGCGACGTGATGCTGCCGACGCTGGTCGCGTTCGAGCGCGGCTGCACGTACCGGAAATACGTCGAGCAATGGTATGCGGCGCAGGGAATGAAGCCGGCGCGCGTGCTCGAGCTCGGGTCGTATCATGCGATCGTCGCGTGCGTCGCGGCCGGCGCGGGCGTCGCGGTCGCACCGCGCTCGGTGCTCGAGCTGCAGCCGCATACCGACAACGTCGCGGCCCATACGATCGTCGAATTCGAAGGCATCGACACGCTGCTCGCATGGCGGCACGGGTACGCGTCGGCCGCGCTGGCCGCGCTGCGCGATGCGCTCGCGGAGGGCGCGCGGCGGCCGGTCGATGCGGGGGTCGCGGCGGTGGCTGTGCCGGTCTGAGGCGGGGACGCGGCGGGCGGCCTTCGCAGGCCTAGGCTGGGCTTGGCCGAATCGAATCAAGTCGAGTCGAGCAGAGCCGGCCGGACGGAATCGAATCGAGCCGGCACGAGCCGAACCACCGGACCTGATCGGATTGAGCCGAACCGCGCCGGGGCGAGCCGAACCGAACCGAGCCGAACCGAATCGCGCCGGGCCGAATCGAACCGGGCCTCACCGAGCCCTACCGGGCCTAGCCAAACCCAACCGGCCGCCGCCCAGCCGAACCCCACCTCACCGCCCCCACCCCACCGCAAAAAACAAAGCGACCCGTCCGGCCAACGCCGAACGGGTCGCTTTCCCCAAGACGCGCGACGCGGTCAGCGAGACCGCATCGCGCCGTCGGCAACGATCAAGCGATCAAAGACGCGCTTCGATCCAGCCCTTCACGCCCGCGAGCGCGCCCGGCAGGTTCGCCGGTTCCGTGCCGCCCGCCTGCGCCATGTCGGGGCGGCCGCCGCCCTTGCCGCCGACCTGCTGCGCGACGAAGTTCACGAGCTCGCCGGCCTTGACCTTCTTGCTCGCCTCGGGCGTGACGCCCGCGATCAGGCTGACCTTGCCGCCTTCGACGGCCGCCAGCACGATCGCCGCGCTCTTCAGCTTGCCCTTGAGCTTGTCGACCGTCTCGCGCAGCGTCTTCGCGTCCGCGCCGTCGAGCGTCGCCGCCAGCACGAACACGCCGCCCACTTCGACGGCCTGCTGCGCGAGCTCGTCGCCCTGGCTCGACGCGAGCTTCGACTTCAGCGCGCCGAGCTCCTTCTCGAGCGACTTCACCTGCTCCTGCACCTGCGCGATGCGCTGCGTGAGCTCCGACGGCTGCGCCTTCAGCGCGGCCGCGGCTTCGTTCACGCGCGCATCGAGTTCCTGCACGTAGCGCACCGCGTTGTCGCCGGTGATCGCCTCGACGCGGCGGATGCCGGCCGCGACGCCGCCTTCGACGACGATCTTGAACAGCCCGATGTCGCCGGTGCGCTGCACGTGCGTGCCGCCGCACAGCTCGCGCGAGAAGCCGAGGTCCAGCACGCGCACCTCATCGCCGTACTTCTCGCCGAACAGCGCCATCGCGCCGCCCTTCACCGCTTCGTCGTACGGCATTACGCGCACGATGCCCGGCGCGTTGGCCAGGATTTCGTCGTTGACGATCTGCTCGACGCGACGGATTTCGTCGTCGGTCAGCGGCGCGTTGTGCGCGAAGTCGAAGCGCGTCTTGTCCGCATCGACGAGCGAACCCTTCTGCTGCACGTGCGCGCCGAGCACTTCGCGCAGCGCCTTGTGCATCAGGTGGGTCGCCGAGTGGTTGCGCTGCGTGCGGGCGCGGCGCTGCGCGTCGATTTCGGCGCGCAGCACGTCGCCGACCTTCAGCGTGCCCTGCTCGAGCGTGCCGTGGTGGCCGATCACGTCGGCCTGCACCTTCAGCGTGTCGGCCACCGCGAAGCGCGTCGCGGCGTTCGCGAGCACGCCCTGGTCGCCGACCTGGCCGCCCGATTCCGCGTAGAACGGCGTGTGGTCGAGCACGACGACCGCATCCTGGCCGGCCTTCACTTCGCCGACCGACGACCCTTCGACATACAGCGCGACGACCTTCGCGTCGTCGAACGCGATTTCCTCGTAGCCGTGGAAGGTCGTCTTCGCGCCCGTGTATTCGAGGCCCTGCGTGGCCTTGAACTTGCCGGCCGCGCGCGCCTGCTCGCGCTGACGCGCCATCGCGTCGTCGAACGCCGGCTCGTCGACCGTCATGCCGCGCTCGCGGCACACGTCGGCGGTCAAATCGAGCGGGAAGCCGTAGGTGTCGTGCAGCTTGAACGCGAGTTCGCCGTCGAGCACCTTGCCGCCCTTCGCCTCGACGTCGGCGAGCGCCGCCTCGAGGATCGACATCCCGTGCTCGATCGTTTCGAAGAAGCGCTCCTCTTCCTGGCGCAGCACGTCGGTCACGCGCTGCTCGGCTTCCTTGAGCTCAGGATACGCGGCGCCCATCTCGGCGACCAGATCGGCCACCAGCTTGTGGAAGAACGCGCCCTTGCGGCCGAGCTTGTAGCCGTGGCGGATCGCGCGGCGTACGATCCGGCGCAGCACGTAGCCGCGGCCTTCGTTGCCGGGGATCACGCCGTCGACGATCAGGAATGAGCACGCGCGGATGTGATCGGCGATCACCTTCAGCGAGTTGTTGTTCAGATCGGCGGTCTCGGTCACGCGCGCGGCGGCCTTGATCAGGTTCTGGAACAGGTCGATTTCATAGTTGCTGTGCACGTGCTGCAGCACCGCGGCGAGGCGCTCGAGGCCCATGCCGGTGTCGACCGACTGCTTCGGCAGGCGCGTCATGTTGCCCTGCGCGTCGCGGTTGAACTGCATGAACACGAGGTTCCAGATCTCGATGTAGCGGTCGCCGTCTTCCTCGGGCGATCCCGGCGGGCCGCCCCAGACGTCCGGGCCGTGGTCGTAGAAGATCTCGGTGCACGGGCCGCACGGGCCGGTGTCGCCCATCGTCCAGAAGTTGTCCGACGCGTAACGCGCGCCCTTGTTGTCGCCGATGCGGATGATGCGCTCGGCCGGCACGCCGACTTCCTTCGCCCAGATGTCGTACGCCTCGTCGTCTTCCTGATAGACGGTCACCCACAGCTTGTCCTTCGGCAGCTGGTAGACGGTCGTCAGCAGCTCCCACGCGAAGCGGATCGCGTCGTGCTTGAAGTAGTCGCCGAACGAGAAGTTGCCGAGCATCTCGAAGAACGTGTGGTGGCGCGCCGTGTAGCCGACGTTCTCGAGGTCGTTGTGCTTGCCGCCGGCGCGCACGCTGCGCTGCGCGGTGGTCGCGCGCGTGTACGGGCGCTGATCGGTGCCGAGGAACACGTCCTTGAACTGGACCATGCCCGAGTTGGTGAACATCAGCGTGGGGTCGTTACCGGGCACGAGGCTCGACGAGCGGACGATCGTATGGCCCTTCGATTCGAAGAATTTGAGGAATTTCTCGCGGATTTCGGCAGCTTTCATGGCGTGCGGGGAATGTCTGGCTAAGACGGCTTCAAGCGCCGGCCGTCCTCGCGGACGCACGGCGGGCGAATATCGTAAACGGTCGATTATACGATAGAGACCGGCGGCCGCAGACGGCAGCGGCCCGCCTCGCCGGACGACCGGAATGGGCCACCGGCCGGGACGATTCGCCTTAAGATGCTCGGCATGCCAATCCTTCGCCGGCCGCGGCGAGCCATGACAGGAGACGAATCGACGATGGGTGCCCTGAGCCATATCCGCGTGCTGGACCTCACCCGCGTGCTCGCGGGCCCGTGGTGCGCGCAGACGCTTGCCGACTTCGGTGCGGACGTGATCAAGGTCGAGCGCCCCGGCGCCGGCGACGACACGCGCCACTGGGGGCCGCCGTACCTGAAGGACGCGAACGGCGCCGACACCGCCGAGGCCGCGTACTATCTCGCGGCGAACCGCAACAAGCGCTCGGTGACGGTCGACATCGCGACGCCGGAAGGCCAGCAGATCGTGCGCGAGCTCGCCGCGCAAAGCGACGTCGTGCTGGAGAACTACAAGGTCGGGCAGTTGAAGAAGTACGGGCTCGACTACGAATCGCTGCGCGCGGTGAAGCCCGACCTGGTCTACTGCTCGGTCACCGGCTTCGGCCAGACGGGCCCGTACGCGCATCGCGCGGGCTACGACTTCATCGTGCAGGGGATCGGCGGCTTCATGAGCATCACCGGCGAGCGCGACAGCGAGCCGGGCGGCGGCCCGCAGAAGGCCGGCGTCGCGATCGCCGATCTCGCCACCGGCCTCTATGCGACGATCGCGGTGCTCGCCGCGCTCGCGCACCGCGACCGCACGGGCGAAGGCCAGCACATTGACATGGCGCTGCTCGACGTGCAGGTCGCGCTGCTCGCGAACATGAACACCAACTTCCTCGCGAGCGGCAAGCCGCCGGTGCGCTGGGGCAACGCGCATCCGAACATCGTGCCGTACCAGACGTTCCAGACGAGCGACGGCTGGATCATCGTCGCGGTCGGCAACGACGGGCAGTTCCGCAAGTTCGTCGAGGCCGGCGGCCGGCCGGAGCTCGCGCTCGACGAGCGGTTCGCGACCAACCCGTCGCGCGTGCGCCATCGCGACACGCTGGTGCCGATCCTCGCGGAGATGGTGAAGACGCGCGGCAAGACCGACTGGATCGCCGCGCTCGAAGCGGCCGGCGTGCCGTGCGGGCCGATCAACGAACTCGACGAAGTGTTCGCCAACGAGCAGGTGGTCGCGCGCGGGATGCAGGTGTCGCTGCCGCACCCGTGCGGCGCCGACGTGAAGCTGGTGCGCAATCCGATCCGGATGAGCGCGACGCCGCCCGACGCGCGTACGGCCCCGCCGCTGCTCGGCGCGCAGACCGAAGACGTGCTGCGCGACATGCTCGGCTACGACAACTCGCGCATCGCGGCGTTGCGCGCGAAGCAGGCGATTTGAGTATGTCGCGGACGCGGTGCGGCGCTCGCGGTGTCAGCGGCGCGCGGGAACCGACCGGTGCGTCGCAACGGGTGCCGCATGGCGAGCGCCGGCCAAGCCGGCGCAGCGTGAAGGACAAGGCGGGCGCCAGCTCATCCGTTGCGGCGTGAGCGGCGCGTAGTGCCCCCCAGCCGATGATCCGCAGTTCGCGCCCGGCCGGCGCGACGGCCGGCACTCGGCACTCGGCACGCACGCGTCAGCCGCGTTCCGCCCCACCGCCCAGCGCGTCGAGCCAGCGGCGCCCGTCAGGCCAGTCGCCGAGCCCGCTGTCCGCATTGATATGACCACGCGGGCCGAGATCGTGGAACACACTGCCCCACGCCTGCGCACAACCGCGTGCGAATGAAATCGAGCCGTACGGATCGTCGCTGCTCGCGACCACGCGGGTCGGAAACGGCAGCCGTTCGTGCGGCACCGGCCCGAAGCCGTGCGCGTCGGCCGGAAACACGGCCCCGGCCGGATCGGGCAACGCGACCAGCAGCGCGCCGCGCACCTTCGCCAACGCGGCTGGCCGCGCATAGCGGGTGGCCCACCAAGCCGTGGTCAACGTGCCGAGGCTGTGCGCGGCAATCGTCACCGGGCCGCGCGCGGCGTCGATCGCACGGTCGAGCGCGAGACACCAGCCGTTACGGAATGCGTGGTTCCAGTCGGGCATCGCCACGCGCACGAAGCGCGCGTCGGCCCGCTCCCAGCGGCTTTGCCAATGCAGCGGGCCGGAGTTGGCGTAGCCCGGCAGCACGAACACGAGTGAATCGCTCATGAAGGTTTCGTCGACGAATGAAATCGTTATGTGAAGCCGACGAAGTGTCGCACATCCGGTCCTCCCTGATTGCTGCCTGTCGAATTGCGGAATGGATGCGCGGGAAACCGGTGCGTCGCGTGCCGCGCGCGCCGTCACGAGCGGTCAGCGCTCATGCGCCGGCTTCGCTCAACGCACGCCGGCGCCGACCAGGCCGCCGGCCGCCGCGCCTGCGACCGTGCCGATCGGGCCGCCGGTAATGAGATAACCGAGCGCGCCGCCCGCGGCCGCGCCGATGCCGGCGTTGCGCTGCGTGTGCGTCATCGCGCATGCGCCGAGTTGGGACAGGGCCGCGACGATCACGGCGGTACGAACGAGAAAAGTGGTCTGCTTCATCATGATTGTTGGCTTCCTTTCGCCGGCAAATAATACGAATGGCGGCGTCGAATCGGTAAAGCCATCATAGAAACAGCCGAACACGCGCGGCAAACCGATTTACCTCGTGTTACAGCCGACACACTATCGAGATACTGGGTTGCGCGGCGCGCCCCGGCGCGGGCGCCGCCGCAACCCGCGCGGGACGGACCCCGGTCAGGTAGAATTGCAGGATTAAACCGGCGCGACGCGCCGACACAACCTGACGCCAACCGCATGAGCACCGAACGTAACGACGCCCCCGCGGCTTCCAATTTCATCCGCAACATCATCGACGACGACAACCGCACCGGCAAATGGGGCGGCCGCGTCGAGACGCGCTTCCCGCCCGAGCCGAACGGCTATCTGCACATCGGCCATGCGAAGAGCATCTGCCTGAACTTCAGCGTCGCACGCGACTACGGCGGCGTGTGCCACCTGCGCTTCGACGACACGAACCCGGAAAAGGAAAGCGTCGAATACGTCGACTCGATCGTCGACGCGGTGCGCTGGCTCGGCTTCGACTGGCGCAAGGACGCGGTCGATCATCAGTATTTCGCGAGCGACTACTACGACAAGCTCTACGAATTCGCCGAGCTGCTGATCCAGCGCGGCAAGGCGTACGTCGACAGCCAGAGCGCGGACGAAATGCGCGCGAACCGCGGCTCGCTGACCGAAGGCGGCAAGCCGTCGCCGTATCGCGACCGTTCGCCCGAGGAAAACCTCGACCTGTTCCGCCGGATGAAGGCCGGCGAGTTCAAGGAAGGCGAGCACGTGCTGCGCGCGAAGATCGACATGGCGTCGCCGAACATGAACATGCGCGACCCGGTGATCTACCGGATCCGCTACGCGCACCACTATCGCACCGGCGACGCGTGGTGCGTGTATCCGATGTACGACTACACGCACTGCATCTCGGATGCGCTCGAAGGCATCACGCATTCGCTGTGCACGCTCGAATTCGAGGATCACCGTCCGCTGTACGACTGGGTGCTCAACGAGCTCGCCGAAGCCGGCGTGTTCACGCGGCCGCTGCCGCAACAGATCGAATTCTCGCGCCTGAACCTCACGTACGCGATCACCAGCAAGCGCAAGCTGCTGCAACTGGTGACCGAAGGCCACGTCGAAGGCTGGGACGACCCGCGCATGCCGACCATCGTCGGGATTCGCCGGCGCGGCTTCACGCCGGAGAGCATCCAGCTGTTCTGCGAGCGGATCGGCGTGACGAAGGTCGACTCATGGATCGACATGAGCGTGTTCGAAGGCGCGCTGCGCGACGACCTCGACGACAAGGCGGCGCGTACGGTCGGCGTGCTCGATCCGCTGAAGCTCGTGATCGACAACTATCCGGAAGACCTCGAGGAAGCCTGCACGGCGCCCGTGCATCCGCATCATCCGGAGCGCGGCGTGCGCACGTTCCCGATCTCGCGCGAGCTGTGGATCGAACGCGACGACTTCGCCGAAGCGCCGCCGAAGGGCTATTTCCGGCTGTTCCCGGGCAACAAGGTGCGCCTGCGCTACGGCTACGTGGTCGAATGCACGGGGTTCGACAAGGACGCCGACGGCAACGTGACGGCCGTGCACTGCAACTACTTCCCGGACAGCAAGTCGGGCACCGAAGGCGCGAACAACTACAAGGTCAAGGGCAACATCCACTGGGTCAGCGCCAAGCACGCGCAGCCGGCCGAAGTGCGGATCTACGACCGGTTGTTCAAGGAGCCGCACCCGGACGCAGGCGGCGCGAACTTCCTCGACGCGCTCAACCCGAATTCGAAGAAGGTCACGCAGGCCTACGTCGAACCGGGCGCCGGCGACGTCGCGCCGGAAACGCGCCTGCAGTTCGAGCGCCACGGCTATTTCGTCGCCGATCGCATCGACTCGAAGCCGGGCAAGCCGGTGTTCAACCGCATCGTCGGGCTGCGCGACAGCTGGGGCAAGCCGGCCTGACGGGCCGTTGCGCGCGCGGGCCGGTGGCCTGCGGCGCACATCGCGCGATCGCCGCGACGCATGTCGCACGATCGAAAAAAAACGGCCTTCGGGCCGTTTTTTCATTGCCTGCACACAAGGCCGCGCCGCCGGGGTCACCCGCCCGCGAGCCGGCGCTGCACATCCGCGAGCGGCAACGCCGTGTGAAACAGCCGCGCGAGGCTACGGCTCGCATACGCGTCGATTTCGTCGGGCGCGGTCCACCGGTACGCGTCCATCTCGGGAATCAGCGAGCCGTCGCGACGGCTCGGGAACAGCGACGTGCACGTGCAGCGCGCGGGATCGATCTCGTCGTCCGCGACCTGCACCGCGAACAGATGCAGATCCTTGTCGTGGCGATAGGCGAAGCGGCCGAGATCGACGAGCCGCGCCGCCGCCAGTTCGACGCCGGTTTCCTCGCGCAGCTCACGCAGCGCCGCATCGGCCGGCGTCTCGCCGGGCTCGCCCTGCCCTTTCGGGATGTCCCAGTGCGTGGTGTCCGTCGCATGCGCAAGGAACACGCGGCCCGCCGTATCGAGGATCACGACGCCGCACGACACCGTGCGCGTCGCGCCGCCGCGCGTCATTGCGCGTGCGCTCAGCGCTTCTGCAACTGCCACGCGCCCGCGGCCGTCTTGCAGTAGAACGGCTTGAGCGTCAGCGTCTGGCCCTTCGCGGCAATCTCCGTCACGACCTCGCGGCACGTGCGGCCGTCGCTGTGGCTCGTCGACGGCGTGAGCTTCGCCACGATCTGCGTGCCGCTGCTGCTGCTCCGCCACGTCGACGTCTGGCCGTCCTTGCTGGTGTCGCGCGCGTGCGCGACGGCGTCGGCCAGCGACTCCTGGTCGGCGTTGCTGAAATAGGTCAGCGGCGTGTCGTTCAGAAAGCCCAGGTTGCTTTGCGCATGGGCGGGCAGCAGCGCGGCTGCGCACGCGACGCCGGCCAGCACGCGCGTGACGACGGAAAGGGATGCACGCATCGACATGTGTTGTTCTCCTTGGATGTTCGATCGAACGGCGCGGCGCGCGGCCGGTGCGCCGGTGGCTGGCCAGCCGGCAAACCGGCGGCCGCCGAACCGGCACGCGCCACTCGCCACGCCTGTCAGCGAGCGAGCATAGCATGCGTGCCGCGTGCGCTGCGCTCAGCGCGCCGCGTGATCGGCCGCAGGTTGATATCCGTCGGTCAGCGTGTTCAGGAACGCGATCACATCCTTGATCTCGGCGGCGTTCAGCGCGGGCGCGTCGCCGCGCTTGCGGTCGAACGGCGGCTCGCGGTTGATGTTCGGCCAGTAGCGTTTCGGCAGGTCGTCGTAGATCTGCACCTTGCCGTGCACGACCGGATAGAACTTCTCCGGATGGATGTCGCGCTCCGCGTAGAAGCGCAGCACGTCGTCGAGCGAGTGGTACACGCCGTTGTGGAAGAAGGTCTTGCGCAACGCCACGTTGCGCAGCGACGGCGTGCGGAACAGCCCGCAGAATTCGTCGCGGCCCTTCAGGTCGGTGCGCTGTGGCCCGCACGCGCCGAGATCGTGGAAGCGCGCGTCGCGATTGACGGCCAGCGCGCGGTTGCGCGGCACCGCGATCGCGATCAGCCCGAAATCGCTGAATTGCGGCGGCCCGCCTTCGAGCGTGCGCTGGCTCACGTGACAGCTCGCGCAGTTGCCCTTGCGCTCGTCGTTGAACAGCTGCAAGCCGTGCAGTTCGGCCGGCGTGAGCTTCGCATGGCCGGCCAGATACGCGTCGTACTTGCTCGTGTACGGATCGAACAGCGCCGGCTGCTGCTGGAACGCGTCGAGCGCGCGCAGCACCGCGGCGAAGGTCGCCTGATCGTCGGCGAGCACCGGGTCGCCGAACGCGCGGCGGAACGCGTCCGCATACGGCGCCGCGCGCACGGCCTGCGCGACGCGCTTGGGCGAGCTGCTCATCTCGAACGGCGACGTGAGCGGGATGCGCGCCTGCGCATCGCGCGTATCGACGCGGCCGTCCCACGTCAGGCCGCCCGTCGGCCCCGCGTCGATGCTCTCGTCGCCTTCGTCCGGCGAATCGTGGAAGTGCTCGCTGAACGGCGGGATCCCGCGCAGGTACTTCAGCGACGGCGCCGCGCGAAAACCGGTGCGATGCATGTCGTCGCCGCCGAGCTGCACCGACAGCGCGTTCGGCGGCCCGAACGCATGGTCGGGGCTGTGGCACGACGCGCACGCGAGCTTGCCCGAGCCCGACAGCGACGGATCGAAGAACAGCTGCTTGCCGAGCGCCGTCATCTGCTTCACGCCCTCGAACACCTGCGCGCGGCTCTGCGGCTGATTGGGCGGCGCGACCGCCGGTGCGAGCGTCGGCGCGGCCGGCGCGGCCTGGGCGGCGGAAATGACCGCTGTGGCCGCGGCAGTCGCGGCGGGCCGCGCGTCGCACCCGGCCAGGGCGGCGAGCGCGCCGGCCGCGAGCAGCGCCGCCATGGCCGGCAGCAACGATCGCGCTGACGCGCGGGAGTTCGGAAGGCTGTGCATCGTCGTTCTTCTTGTAGCGGTGGTCGATCGGCCGGAGCTTATGTCAGTTGCATGACGGTCGCATGACGGTAAGCCGACAGCGAATTGAAAGCAGCCCTACACCAGCCTGTCAAATGGGTTCCAGATAATGCGCGCAGCCGGTCGATGCCACGCCGCGTCCGCGCCGGCCGAACACCACCCGGTTCCCACACGTGACAAACGACGAGAGAGAAAAACGCATGAAGAAGCACGCCTGGATTCGCTGTACGCCGATCGCGCTCGCGGCCGCGCTGAGCCTGACCGCCTGCGGCGGCGACGATGTCACGCAACAGGGTCTGTCGGCCGTCAAGAACGTCGTCGTGATCTACGCGGAAAACCGCAGCTTCGACAACCTGTACGGCAACTTCCCGGGCGCGAACGGCCTGCAGAACGCGACGGCCGCGAACTCGGTGCAGAAGGACCGCGACGGCTCGACGCTCGCGACGCTGCCGAAGGTCTGGGGCGGCCTGACCGCGACCGGCATCACGCCGGCGGTCACCGAGGCGATGACGGCGAACCTGCCGAACGCGCCGTTCGCGATCGACGATCCGAAGGGCTTCAACCAGCCGATGAGCATCGCGACGCGCGACATCGTGCACCGCTTCTATCAGGACCAGATGCAGATCGACGGCGGCAAGAACGACATGTACGCCGCCTGGACCGATGCGGGCGGCCTGACGATGGGCCACTACACGCCCGATCCGTCGAAGCTGCCGCTGTGGAAGCTCGCGCAGCAGTACGTGCTGGCCGACAACTTCTTCATGGGCGCGTTCGGCGGTTCGTTCCTGAACCACCAGTACCTGGTCTGCGCGTGCGCACCGTACTACCCGAACGCCGACAAGAGCGTCGCGGCCGGCAAGATCGCGGTGCTCAACGCCGACGGCAAGTCGCTGCAGGTCGCGTCGAACTCGCCGGCCTCCGCGCTGAGCGGCCCGCCGAAGTTCGTCAACGACGGCGCGCTCACGCCCGACTTCTACGGCGTGAACACGATGCAGCCGGCCTACCAGCCGAGCGGCAACAAGGCTGCCACAGGCGGCGATCCGCTGCTCGCCGACCCGGCGAACCCGTCGACGATGCCGCCGCAGACGGCCACCAACATCGGCGACCTGATGACCGGCGCGGGCGTGTCGTGGGCATGGTATTCGGGCGCGTGGGGCCAGGCGCTGCAGGCGAGCCAGAACGGCACGTCGAACGTGATCTACGGCGCCGATCTGTCGACGCCGAACTTCCAGCCGCACCATCAGCCGTTCAACTACTACGCGAACCAGGCGCCGGGCACCGCGAACCGTGCGCAGCACCTGCTCGACGGCGGCGCGAACGGCGCGGACTTCATCAAGGCGATCGACGCGGGCACGCTGCCGCAGGTGACGTTCTACAAGCCGCAAGGCAACCTGAACGAGCACCCGGGCTACACGGACGTCACGTCCGGCGACCAGCACATCGCCGACGTGATCGCGCACCTGCAGGCCAGCCCGCAGTGGAAGAACATGGTCGTGATCGTCACCTACGACGAGAACGGCGGCTTCTGGGATCACGCCGCACCGCCGAGCGGCGACCGCTGGGGCCCGGGCACGCGCATTCCGGCGCTGATCGTGTCGCCGTTCGCGAAGAAGGGCTTCGTCGACCATACGCAGTACGACACCGGCTCGATCCTGCGCTTCATCACGCGCCGCTTCTCGCTGCCGCGCCTCGCGGGCCTGCAACAGCGCGACGACGCGCTGAAGGCGAACGGCGCACAGCCGATGGGCGACCTGACGAACGCGCTCGCGCTGTCGCCGAACCTGTAACACGCAGCATCGTCACGACCGGACCGGCCACCACGCCGGCCGGTCGAACCAAGGGCAGCCCGTCGCGGCTGCCCTTTTTTCATCTGCCGCGCCGTGGCGCGTGCGTCACCCGTCTTGCTTCGACTCGGCGCCGACGTGATGCACATCGTGCCTGCGGCCTGCTCGATCGCGTCGCCGCCTCGGCGTTGCGCGGGCTTGAGCATGCCAGTCAGGGGCGCCGACGGTCGTGCAGTCAGCACGCGGTTGCACATGGATTTTGTGCCCACGATCGGCCCATCCCCACCGTACCGACAGCGCAACGTTCGCCCACTGACGGACCAAGCCGCCGATCGTCGCGCGCTACCGCAACGAAACGCGAGCGCGACCAGCCGCGCTGGCAAACCGCCAATCACGAAGCGCGCACGCGCGGCCCCGTCACGCACGCTCCTGCGGCGCCGCGCCGAGCGCGAGCACCGCGAGCGCGGCGGCCGGCGCGAGCAGCGCGAGAAAACCGACGTAGCGGAACCCGAGCGCGCCGCACGCCGCGCCGAATGCGAACGCGACGATCGCCGGCAGCATCTTGCCGAAGCGCGCGCGTGCGGTCGCACGCGCGGCGTCGGCCGTGCCGCGCGAGCACAGCTCGACGGCGTCGAGGATCGCCTGCGTGACGTTGCCGGTCATCACCGTATTCGGCACGCCGGCGGCGCGCGGGATCACCCGCGCATGCGCGTTCTGCACGCCCATCGCGAACGTGCCGACGATGCCCGCGACGAGCGCCGGCAGCGCGTCGGGCTGCGTGACGGGCGTCGCCCACCAGCCGGCCGCGCAGAAGCCGAGCAGCAGCACGGCCTGCACCGTATGCAGCACGCGCGCGCCCTGCCACGCGGGCCGCGCGGACATCGAGCGCGCGATCAGGCTCGCCGCGATCACGCCGCACACGAACGCCGGAAACACGCTGAGCTTGAGCACGACGCCCTGGCCGAAGCCCGCGATGCCCGCACCGATCAGCACGAAGTTGCCGGTCACGTGCGCGGTGAACAGCCCGAACAGCGCGACGAAGCTCAGCGTGTCGACAAAGCCGGCCACCGCGGCCAGGATCGTGTCCTCGTGCTTCATCGCGTCGCGCTCGCGTGGATTTCGGCGATGTAGCCGCCCGGGAACTGCACGAGCGCCGCGTCGCGGCCGTCCGATGCGAACGGCGGCACGAGCACGGTCACGCCGGCGGCTTGCGCCTTCTGCAGCGTCGCGGCGAGATCGGCGACGGCGTAGCCGGTCGTCTCGCGGCCGAACGGATAGGGCAACTGCCCGTCGGTGACGAGCACGGTCATCTTGCCGAAACCCGATTCGATGCGGATGCGCCGATACGTGTCGTTCGGCCGGCCGATTTCGATGCCGGGCGCGTTGGCATCGTCGGACACCACCTTGCCTTTCGAGAACTTCACGAAGTCGTGCACGAACTTGCGCATGCTTTGCGGCGACACGTACACGCGATTCTCCGGCACGCTCTGCAGCGCGTCGTAGTGCGGCGCCTGGTTGTGCCAGTACAGCTGCATGTTCACGCCGCCGGGCCACGAGACGAGCGCATCGCGGCCGATCGGATCGGCGAACGTGTCGACGATCACGTCCGCGCCGTGCTCGCGCGCAACCTTCACCGCCGCGTCCATGTCGGTCACCAGATAGCCGGTGCGCTCGGCGCCGAACGGCCAGGGCACCGGCGTCTTGAAGCCGAACACCGAAAGCGTGCCGACCGGCGTGAACACGAGCTGCGACATCGTCCGGCTCGGCGTCGGCGTGACCTGGAACACGCCCTGCTTCGACTTGCTGCCGCCGAACGTCGCGACGAAGCTGTCGGTGAAGCGCGCGAAGTCCTCGGGCGCGACGTACACGTGCGTGGTGTCGTACTGCGCACCGACGGCGAGCGTCGGCGTGACGGCCGGCGGCACCGGCGGTTTCGCGAACGCGGCCGGCGCGAGCGCGAGGCCGCCCGCGATCAGCGCGGCGACCAGCATGGAGCGAATGGATTGCATCACGAAGTTTCCTGTTGTTGCATCGTCATCGAAGCGGGCCGTCGCCGGGCGGTGGGCGTGCGGCGTCGGGCGTCGGGGCGGCTGCAGGCACGCGTGCCGCGGTCGGACCGAGAGGCACGAAAAAATTGTCGAGTGAACCGAAGCGAGCGGCGCCCGCGGTTGCGGACCTCGTTCGTCGCGAAGCTCGCCGTCGCGCTCGACGACGTGCTCGCGCCGGTACGCGATCCGGTGCCGCGCAGCCGCGCCGCGGCATCATGCTGCGCTGCGGTTCGTCGTCCGCCCGGAAAGCGTTTCCGCATGATCGGGGAACCGGTTGAGCCAGTCGAGCGGATTTTGACGATTCACTTTTTCGAATTCGCCCGGCAAACGGCCGGTCGTCTCGTGATATCCGGCATAGCCGTGCGCGGTGCGGCCGGCTCGTGCATCGGGGCGACATCGAACAGCACGTCGGCGTTGTCTGCACGAAGTTGCGGACGTCTGAACGACGGCGCTTCCATCACACAGCGTCGGGCGAGAACGTCGGCGTGACCGTGCGTGACCTCATCCGCACCCACACGCGAACGTGATCCTTGCCGCGCTCGCCATCGGTCACGGCCTCGCCGGACGCGCCGTCCGTCTCGGCAGTCCGCCCTTTTTTTCTTCCCGCAAACCCGATACGCTTTCAAAACTTTGACGAAGCCCTCGCGCCGCCGCCCGGCGATCACGACACCCGCCTCCATGAAACCGTCTGTCTTCTCGCTGCTCGCCGGCATGCTCTACGGCGCGCTCGAACTGAACTCGCCCGCCCCGCCGCGGTTCGCGCTCACCGGCCTGCTCGGCCTGCTGGCCGGCGAACGGCTCCCGTCCGTCGCGCGGCGCATGCCCGCAGGTTGTCGGCCGAGCGCCGCATGGCGCGACGCAACCTGCAGCCAGCGCACCTTGCCGCACCACGAACGCGCGCAAGTCATCGTGATCCACACCGCACCCCGATACCACGCATGAGCAACGTCGAACTGTTTCATTACCTGCTGCTGTTGATCTGCGGCGCGGGCGCGCTCACGTGGCTCGCCGAGCGCGTGTCGATTCCGCCGGCCGTCGTGCTGCTCGTCGGCGGCTGCGTGGTGGCCGTCGCCGGCAAGCGGGTGCCCGACATGGACCCCGCGCTGCTGCTCGCGGCCGTGCTGCCGCCGCTGCTGATGTCGAGCGGCTTCTATACCGCGTGGAAGGAATTCCGGCACGAGCTCGCGTCGATCGCGTCGCTGGCGCTCGGCGCGGTGGCGTTCACGACCGTGGCCGTCGCGCTCGCCGTGCATGCGGCGAACCCGGCGCTGCCGTGGGCCGCATGCTTCACGCTCGGCGCGATCGTGTCGCCGCCCGACGCGGTCGCCGCGAAGGCGATCCTGCAGCGCCATCCGCTGCCCGCGCGGCTCGTCGCGGTGCTCGAAGGCGAGAGCCTCGTCAACGATGCGTCGGGCCTGCTGCTGTACCAGATGGCCGTCTCCGCCGCGCTGGCGGTGACGATCACGACCGCGGGCGCCACCGCGCTGTTCTTCTCGCTCACGCTGATCGGCATCGTGACCGGCCTCGTATGCGGCCACACGATGTGCTGGGTGCTGCAGCGCGTGCGCGAGCCGATGCTCGGCATCGTCGTCACGTTCGCGATGGCGTGGGGCAGCTACGGAGTCGCGGAGGCCGTGCACGGCTCGGGCGTGCTGTCGGTCGTGACCTGCGGCCTCGTGCTCGGCGTGCGCCAGCACCGCGTGTTCGGCGCCGATCTGCGGATCAAGGCGAAGGCCACCTGGGAAGCCGTCGTGTTCGTGCTCGACGCGCTCGTGTTCATCCTGATCGGCCTCGCGCTGCATGCGATTCTCGCGCGCGTGAACCAGGAAGGCGCGGTGCTGATGGCCGGCCTGCGCGTCGCGCTGCCGGCGACGGCCGCCGCGATCGCCGCACGCGTCGTCTGGGTGTTCGTCGCGATGTGGCTGCCCGCGCGGCTGCGCGCGCCGCGCGCCGGCCATCCGCCGTGGTCGTGGCACGAGGCCGTCGTGCTCGGCTGGTCGGGCATGCGCGGCGTCGTGAGCCTCGCCGCCGCGATCGCGCTGCCGGCCGATTTTCCCGCGCGCGACCTGATCCTGTTCAGCACGTTCCTGCTGATCATCGCGACGCTGGTGGTCCAGGGCGGCACGCTCGCGCCGCTGATCCGCGTGCTGAAGCTGCGCCCCGCCGTGCGCCACACGATGTCCGAGCACGCGGTGCGCGCGCACACGTTCGGCGCGGCGCTCGCGGCGCTCGATGCGCGCGGGCCGGACGGCGACGGCCTCGAGCGCGCGTCGCGCGAGCGGCTGCTCACCGAATACCGCAACCGCGTCGCGTTCAACGAGCGCGCCCACCGCGACGGCGCGCAGCCGGCGCAGGTGCGTGCGCGGATGCTGGGCGTCGAGCTCGAGATGGTCGGCGTGTCGCGCGATGCGCTGCTCGCGCTGCATCGCGACGGCCGCGTCGACGACGCCGCGCTGCACCGCATAGAATCCGAGCTGGATTTCGAGGAGCTGCGGCTGCAGCGCCTGCTCGAGCCGTGACGCCCGGCACGCGATCGCCGGCCGCCCCCTACCCCAACCTGGAATTGCAATGAGCGAACTGTCCGTCGAAGCGAGCATCGGCTCGGTCGATTATCTGGTCCATTTCACCGACGGCGTGCATCAATGGCGCGCCGACGAACCGGTGGCGCTCGGCGGCGGCGACACCGCGCCGACGCCGGTCGCGCTGCTGCTGTCGAGCCTCGGCGCATGCACCGCGATCACGCTGAAGATGTACGCGCAACGCAAGGGCTGGCCGCTCGCGGAGGTCCACGTGAAGCTCGCGCACGAGGCCGGCAGCGCCGGCAGCACGATCGCGCGTCGCATCACGCTCGACGGCGACCTGTCGGACGAACAGCGCGCGCGCCTGCTGCAGATCGCGAACGCGTGCCCGGTCCACAAGATCCTGTCGCATCCGATCACGATCGACACGGCCATCGCCTGAGTTCACCCGCGCACGAGATCCCCACCATGTCCGCATCGATCAAGACCCTGCTCACGCCGCGCGAAAGCGACATCGGCAACCTCGTCGTGCGTCGCGTGCTGCCCGCGCGCGCGGCCCGGCTCGTCGGCCCGTTCATCTTCTTCGACGAAATGGGGCCGGCCGTGCTGCCGCCCGGTCGCGGCATCGACGTGCTGCCGCATCCGCACATCGGCCTCGCCACCGTCACGTACCTGTTCGAAGGCTCGCTGATGCATCACGACAGCCTCGGCTTCCGGCAAAAGATCGTGCCCGGCGACGTGAACTGGATGACGGCCGGGCGCGGCATCGTCCACTCGGAGCGCTCGCCCGACGAGGACCGGCCGCACGAACAGCCGGTGCACGGCATCCAGACCTGGGTCGCGCTGCCGATCGAGCACGAGGACGTCGAGCCCGCGTTCGTGCATCACGCGGCCGACACGCTGCCGTCGTTCACGCGCGACGGCGCGAGCGTGCGCGTGATCGCCGGCACCGCGTTCGGGCTCGTGTCGCCGGTCGCCGTGTTCTCGCCGACGCTTTACGCCTATGCGGAATTCGCGGCCGGCGGGACGCTCGCGCTCGACGCCGAGCATGAGGAACGCGGCGTGTATCTGGTCGACGGCGAGCTGACGATCGACGGCACGCCGCTCGCCGCGGCGACGATGGCCGTGCTCGAACCCGGCGCGACGGTCGCGCTCGCGAGCGCGTCGGGCGCGCGCGTGATGCTGCTCGGCGGCGCGCATCTGCCCGGCGAGCGATTCATCGAATGGAACTTCGTGTCGAGCGCGCGCGCGAAGATCGACGCCGCACGCGCCGCGTGGGCCGCGCAGACGTTCGGCAAGGTGCCGGGCGAGGAACACGAATGGACGCGCCAGCCCGAGCGCAACGCACACTGAGCGGCGGCATGCGGCAAGGCCGGCATGCACGCCGGCCTCGGTGCACTCATCGCACTCAGCGCGTCAATCCCATCAGCTTCGCGAGCGTCGGCCAGCGTTCGAGCGACTCGATGAACGCGCGTCGCGCCTGCTCGTCCACGTAGCGCGCGGGGTCGAGCGCGGGCAGATGCCGCGCGAGCCCCAGCACGTCGTTCGGTTGCGACAGGCGGTCGTCGTCGCCTTCGCCGATGTTGATCACTGTTCGTCGATCCATACGCCATCCGGAGTCTTGACCGCGTAGCCGCCGGCAGTCTGCAGCGTCACCGTCCCTTCGTTCTCGCCCACCATCCGCGTGCGCGGCAGGTCGGCCGCATATTGCGCGAGCGTCACGCCCGGCTTGAACGGGCTGTTCGACACGAGGTTCGACAGCAGCTGCGCGAGCGCGAGGAAGCTGGTGGGCTGATCGATCACGGTCGTGGTGCCGTGATTGCCCGCGAAGCCGACGAGCCGCACGCCGACCGGCCCGTGAATGATGCGCGGCGTCGGAATCTCGCGCAGGCCGGCGACCTGGTTGTGGTCGCCGCGCAGCGCGGCGCCATGCTCGGGCACGAACACGATCACCGCGCGCCGCCCGGACTGCGCGATCAGGTCGGCCAAGTGGTCGAAGTCGTTCATCAGCTTGGTCGCGCGCTGCGGGTACGAATCGATGCTGGTCAGCGCGCTGCCGACCACGCGGTTGCCGTCGTGCAGGCTGATCGTGTTGTAGTACAGCGCGACCGGCCCCGGCACCGACGCGCGCTGCGCGTACCAGTTCGCGAGCGTGCTGTAGTCGTCCTTGATCGCCGAGCCGTCGAACGCGTGCATCGCGACCGGCGCGGCCGCGTTCGACACCATCGGCGCATCGGGCACGCCGATGTTGTCGTGGACGATCTGCAGGAAGTTGTCGAAATGGCCGTCGTGGTTGAGCAGCGTCTGCACCGTGTAGCCGGCCGACGCGAGCTGCGAGAACAGATGGCACTGCTGCGGCGCGCTCTTGTACAGGTCCGCATGCGCTTCCTGGCCGCAGCTCGCGCGCAGCACGCGGATCGCCGCCGGCCCGCTGTAGCTCGCCGCCGTGCTGAAGTTCGAGAACAGGTAGTCGAAGTGGCTCAGCATCGGATGATTGCGCACCTTCGCGGCGTCGAGATCGTCCCACGACAGCGAGCACACGTGCAGCACGATCACGTCGAACTGCGTGGCCGGATCGTTGGCGGGATGGCCGAACGCGACCTGGCGCTGCGACTCCTGCGCGCGGAACGCCGCGAGCGCCGCGTTGTAATCCTCCGGCTGGTCGGCGCGCGCGACGGCCGCATTCGCCTGCTGCGGCAGCGGCGCGATGCCGCGCGCGACGAGCCCGCTGCCGGCCTCCCACAGCGGCAGCACGATCAGCGCCGCGAGCACGAAGGTGGCGACGCGCACCCAGCGGTTCACGATGAAATAGACGATCAGCACGCCGGCCACGGTCAACGCCAGCAACGGCGGCAGCAGGCGCGGCAGCAGCTCCATCCAGTAATCGGCTCGGAACGTGCTCATTTCGCGCGCGGCTTCGGCGAGCCGCGCGAGCGGCGGCGCATGCATCTCGTGCGCGAGCAGCGGCACCGCGATCGCGATCGCGACGAGTTGCCGGACGATGCGCGACACGCGCCGCCGGACCCGCGCGCTCGCGGCGAGCGCCAGCGCGAACGCGAGGTTGGCCAGCCACAGCGGCTGCAGATGGCCGGTCGCGAACAGCACGAACTTCAGGATGAAATACAGATTCCAGAACGTCATCTAAACCACTCCGTGTGAGCGCCGCGTCAGTCGCGCGCCCGGTCGAGTTTCGGCGCGAGCAGCGCCTGCAAGCTGCGCACCGCACCCTTGTACATCCGCACATAGCCGTCGAGGCCGATGCGCAGCACGGCTTTCAGGCCGCGCAGCGGCGTGTCGGCCTGCGTCGACGTATGCCAGTCAAGCCACGCGTCGGCGCGGCCGAACGTGCACTGCACGAGCTGACGCTCCTGCTCGAGCGTCAGCGCGTCGAAGCTCACGCCGACGTGCGTCGGCGTCACGCGGCTCACGCGCACCGGGAACGGGAACGGGCGATCGCCGCGCGTCACGCAGACGGTCAGCATGTCGCCCACCGCGAGCGACAGCCCGGGCACCGCCTCGAGGCCGAGACCGCCGGTCGAGTAGTCGCTCGTGAAGCAGGCGGCGGTCGTGCCGTCGGCGAGCAGCAGCGTGGCCGGCACGCGCATCGCGATGCGGTGCGTGACGCGCACCTGCTTCGTCTCGCGCGCGACGGCCAGCGCGGCGCCGAGCATCGCGAGGTTGTATACGGTCCAGCCGAGGGTGATGAGGATCGTCGTGGCCTCGTCGCCCTGGTCGGCCACGAGCCGCCACAGCCCGGCCGCGATCGCCAGCACGTTGAGCGCGAACAGCACGAGATACGGCTTCGAGGTCGACCAGTCGACGTAGCCTTCGTCGATCTTGCCGCCCTTGTCGGTCACGTTGAACTTGCCGTGCTTCGGGCTGAAGAACGCGACGGTGGTCGGCAGCGCGATGTACCACGCGAGCACCGACTCGTAGACTTCGGCCCAGAACGAATGGCGGAAGCGCCCCTGCATCCGCGAGTTCGCGACGTTCGCGAGCACGAGGTACGGGACCACGTAGCTCGCCAGCGCGACCGACGACGCGTTGATGAAGTACAGATGGAAGAACAGGTACGCGAGCGGGATCGTCAGGAACACCAGCCGCGGAATCCCGTAGAAGAAGTGCAGCATCGCGTTGCCGTAGCAGATGCGCTGGATCAGGCCGAGCCCGCGCCCGACGAACGGGTTGTCGATGCGGAAGATCTGCGCCATCCCGCGCGCCCAGCGCGTGCGCTGCTTCACGTGGCCCGCCAGGCTCTCGGTCGCGAGGCCCGCGGCCTGCACGGTCGGCAGGTACGCGGACGTGTAGCCGCGCCGATGCAGCTTGAGCGCGGTGTGCGCGTCCTCGGTGACGGTCTCGACCGCGACGCCGCCGACCTCCTCCAGCGCGCTGCGCTTGAGCACCGCGCACGAGCCGCAGAAGAACGTCGCGTTCCACAGGTCGTTGCCCGACTGCACGAGCCCGTAGAACAGATTGCCTTCGTTCGGCACCTCGCGGAACGTGCCGAGGTTGCGCTCGAACGGATCGGGCGAGAAGAAGTGATGCGGCGTCTGCACCAGCGCGCATTTCGGGTCGCGCAGGAACACGCCCATCGTGGTCTGCAGGAACGAGCGCGTCGGTACGTGATCGCAATCGAAGATCGCGATGTATTCGCCGTGCGTTCTCGGCAGCGCGCGGTTGATGTTGCCCGCCTTTGCATGCAGGTTGTCGTCGCGCGTGAGGTAGCCGATGCCGGCCTCGCGCGCGAACGCCGCGAACTCCGGGCGCCGGCCGTCGTCGAGCAGGTACACGCGCAACTTCGCCGTCGGCCAGTCGATGCTCTGCGCCGCGAACACGGTCGGCTTCACGACCGACAGCGGCTCGTTGTAGGTCGGGATGTAGATGTCGACGCTCGGCCAGGTGTCGGGATCGGCCGGCAGCGGCACGATCGGCCGGTCGAGCGGCCACGCGGTCTGGATGAAGCCGAGCAGCAGGATCATCCACGTATAGGCTTCGGCGCCGTACAGCAGGTAGCCGGCGACGGCCTCGACGGGGCTGCGGAAATCGAGTGTCTGCGTCGTGCGCCACCACACGTAGCGCAGCGTGGCGAGCAGCGCGAGCGACGCCAGCGCGAGCGTCGGCAGGTGTCCCGGCAGACGGCGCAGCGCGAGCGCGAGCACCGCGACGATCGCGAAGAAGGCGAACTGCGCGCCGGGCATCAGCGGCGACATCCCGGCGGCCGCCCACATCAGCGCCCCGGCGATCAGCAGCAGCGGTGCCATCCAGCGATGCCGGCCGACGCCGTTGGCGCGCGCGTCGAGCCAGCCGCCCCAGCGCGTCCACGGCAGCCGTTCGAACAACGCGTCGATGCGCGCGGCGACCGCACGCAGCGCGACGTAGACCGGCACGACGATCGCATCGAACCATGCGAGCGGATCGCGCGCGGGCCCCTCGTCGGCTGCGCGCGGCGCGCGCACGACGGCGCGCCACAGCCATTCGCGCAGGCTCAGCGGCTGCAGCACGCCCCAGTCGCGCGCGAGCCGCAGGAACGCGGCGCGCGCCCAGCGGCGCACCGGGTCGGGCCGGCCGGGCGGCGGCGCATGGAAGAACAGCCGCACGAGCCAGTCGAGCAGCGTGCGCTGGGCCGGCAGGCCGAGGCCATGCGCGCACCAGTCGGCCGCGCGCCGCGTCGCGGCGCGCCAGCGCGAGGCGAGCGCGGCCTTCATCGCGACGCTCCGGCGCGGCCGGCCGCCGAGGTCGTGGCAGGCGTGGCGGGCGCGGCGGGCGCGGCGGTCGCGGCGGTCGCGAGCCACGCGTCGACCCAGTTCGCGACGCCGTTCAGGTCGTGCGACGCCTGCGAATGCGGCGCGTCGTCGAAGATCCAGCTGCCGCGCGCGAACGCTTCGGGCACGGCCGCATCGATGTGGATGCGTTGTTCGAGCACCGCTGACTGCCCGACCACGGCGCGCAGCATCGCGATCGCATCGCGCTGCATGTCGCGCGCCGGGTTCAGCCGGTTCACGACGATGTGCAGCTCGCCGCCGCCCGCGCGCAACGCGTCGATGCGTGCGGCGACGCTCGCGCATGCGGCCGGTTCGGGCGGCACGACGACGAGCGTGAGATCGGCGCGGCGGATCGCCTGCTCGGCCTGCGGCGACGGATAGCGCGCGGTGTCGACCAGCACGACGCCATGCGCGGGCAGCGCGATCTCGTCGAGCGCGCGCGACAGCCACGCGGGATCGGCGGCGAGCCGCGCATCGCACGCGGCCGCGTCGGCGGCGTCGATCTGCCCGTACGGCACGAACAGCACGCCGTCGGCATTGCGGTAGGTCTGCGCGTGCCACGGCGCGGCAGCGTCGGCGCGCGCCAGCAGCCCGTGCGCAAGGCCGCGCGCGGCGGGCGTGTCGAGCCCGAGCGTCGCGCCCATCAGGTTCTGCACGTCGAACTCGACCGCGACGACCGGCCGGCCGCGCCGCGCGAGCAGCACGGCCAGCGCGCCGGTGAGCGTCGTGCGGCCCGCGCCGCCGGTGGTCGAGGTAATGGCGATCGTCTTCATTGCTCTGCCCCGGCCGCGCGCTCGAATTCGGGCAGCAGGCGCCCGCGCAACGCGACCGGCACGAGTTCGCATGCAACCGCGTCGCGTCGAGCGAGCCCGCCCGGCGCCTGGAAGCGGCGACCGACGCCCAGGTGCTGCGCGACGATCCACACCGGTATCGCGATCGCGATGCCGACGACGAATCCGATGACGAGTTCGGCGATCATGCGCCCTCCTGCTGGCGCAGCGGCATCGCGCTGCGGATGGCGCCGCGCCGGGGCGCGGCGGAAATGACGGGGGGCCGCGCCGCTGCATCGTCGGGCGCGGGCGTGGCGGCCAGCGCTTCGAGCGCGACGATCGTATCGATCGCGTCGATCGCGCCGCTGATTTCACCGGCTTCGGCGGCATCGATGGACCCGGCGGCTGCGGCGGCCTCGGCGGTGCGCTCGACCTTCGGCGGCGCGGCGCCGGCCGGCTGCTCGGCGGCGAACAGGTCGCTGTAGTCGGCGATCGGCGCGCGACGGTTCTCGGCCTTCAGCGCATCGAGCTCGGCATCGATGCTGCCCTGCCCGAGACACACGACGCGGTCGGACACCGTATCGAGCGGCACGTCGACGATGCGTGCGAGCGCATCCTCCGCATCGGCCGGCTCGCAGGCGAACAGGAACACGTACAGGTGCGCGGCATCGGCGGTCACGACGTCGCCCGCGCGGCGCGGCCGGCAATGCCGCAGCGCATCGACATGCGACACGCCGGGCAGCAGCGCGAGCTTCGCGAGCGTATGCGGCAGCGCCAGCACGGCGCCGCGCTCGAGCACCGCGCGGATGCGCTCGCAGAACGCGCCGACCGGCAGGTAGCCGAGCACCGAATCGCCGAGCGCGGCGGCGAGCGCCGCCCGATAGTCGGACGCGACCGGGCGCGCGTAGAGCTGGCCGCGCAGCGCGTGCACGGCGGCCTGCATCCGCGACACCGGCAAATCGCGCGCGACGACACAGTTCGCGCCGACGCTCAGCACCAGCATCTCGAACTGCTGGCGCAGCACCACGTCGCGCTCGACGACGGCGATCTTCAGCGCGCCGCCGCACTGCCGCCGCAACGCATGCACCGCTGCGCACACGCCTTCGAGCTGCGCGTGTGCGCGGAACGCCAGTACCGCGGTGGCGGCCTGCGCGTGCGCACAGGCGGCGACCACCGCCGCGTTGTCGTCGACGACTTCCCAGCCCGCGGGCACGCGCCCGCCTGCATCGAGCACCGCGCGGCTGACGACGACGCGATCCTCGTCGCTCGCGAGCTTCATCGCGCGCGCGGTTTCGGTCGGCACGCCATCGGCGATGGCCGCGAGACGGCCGTCGGGCGCGAAGCGCAACGGCCGCACCTCACCGGCCGCGAGCGTGTCGCCCGCGCGCCAGAAGTCGACCACCCACAGCAGCTCGCCGTGGGTGCGCTGCAACTGCGCGACGCCCGAGCAGATGCCGTGGAAGCCGCTGCGCGTCGCGCGATTCGCGTCGCGCACGAGCGGCGGATCGTCGGTGCGCGGCGCGCTGCCCGCGCGCGCCAGCTCGGGATCGAGCAGCAGCACCAGCGCGATGCGGTGGATGCGGCACCAGTCGGCGAGCGCGTAGGCCTCCTCGGCGAGCGCGTCCGGCGCGTCCCAGCTGAGCCAGCGCTGCGCGCCTTCGATGAAGTACACCGAACGCGCACGAAAGCCGTAGCGCTTCAACGCATCGAGGCCGCCGGTGAGGCGCGCGAACGGGCCGGGCGCCGCACTGGCCGCGGGTTCGCCGTCGGTGGCCGCCTGCGTTTCGGGCGGCATCGCGAGCACGTTCAGATTGCGCGGCCAGCCGGCCGGCAAGGCGCCGCCCGCGAAGCCGCGCGCCTGCATCTGCGCGGCGACGCGCGCCGCGTCGCGCGACAGCACGACGGTCACGTCGCGCGTGCGCGACTGCCGCGCGCTTTCCCATACGAGCGCGTCGCACGCCGGCGTGTCGGCGGCCGCGTACACGGCGTACAGGCCGCCCGCTTCGAGTTGCGTCCAGGTGTCGGGCAGCCCGTCGATCGCGAGCCCGCCCAACGGGCCGGCGCGACCGCCGGCCGGCCCCGTGCGCAACAGCGCGCGCAGCGGGCCGAGCAGACCGGCCGCGCCGCGCGCGGGACGAGTGGCTTCGGTTTCGGTATTCAACGCGCTTCCCCTAGTAATCCGAATAAAGCCGCACCGGCGTCGGCGTGACGAGCCAGCTGCGCGGCGCGCGCGCATCGAACGCATAGCGCACGTAGACCAGCGCCGAGCTCGGCGCATACGCGTGCGAGCGGTCGATATGCAGTTGTGCGCCGGCGCTCAGGTGCGGGTTCACGCGATATTCGACGATGCCGTTCACGCCGTACGAGAACGCCACGCCTTGCGTCGAACTGCCGGTATAGACGAAGCCGGCCCGCTGCTGCGCGGCGCGCTGGTCGGTCAGCGTCGGGTAGAACAGCGAATCCTTCTCGTAGCTGTTCGAGATCCCGGCCGTGACGGTCAGGTCCCACGACAGCGCGTCGCGCCGCCCCGCCCATTCGATCGGCACGCCGAGCGACAGGTAGCGCTGCGGGCTGTAGTAACCGCCCTGCCCATACGTGTAGTAACGCAGGTTCTGCGCGTAGTGCCAGGCGTTGCCGACGAGGCCGGTGCTGATGCGCATCGTCGCGCGCTCGTAGACGGGCACCGTGAAGCCGGTGCGCAGCGTCGCTTCGGCGTTGCGCTCGACGTTGCGGCCCGACAGCACGCCCGCGCCGAATTCCGCGAACAGATTCACGCGGCCGACGTCGACCGAGCCGCGCAGGTTCACGCTGTCGCGGCGCACGCCGCCCCAGACCGCGCCGGTCCACGGGTCGCGCATCCCCGCATAGGACAGCACGCTGCTGGTTTCGGGCCGGCGCGACGCGTTCACGCTGAAGCTCGCCGGGCCCGCGTCGAACCGATAGCGCACGCCGCCGACGACGTAGTGCACCGGAAAGCCGAGCGGCGACGTGCCGAGGTCGACGCGCAACGCGTCGGTGCGGTAGCCGGCGCCGAGCGCGACGCCCGTCATCGACTGATGCAGGTCGCCCGGCTGCGCGAGCAGCGCGGCCGCCGCCGGATTCTGCGCGAACGGCGCCGGCAGCCCGATCGGCGACCTGAGCGCCGCGTAGGTGCCGAAGGTCTTCAGCGTGTACGTGTCCGCAACGCTCGTATCGAGCGTGCCGGCGTCCAGATGCACGGTGTCGAGCTGCAGGAACGCATGACCGTCGTAGCGGATCGGCAGCTGCATGTAGATCGGCACCTGCTGCGCACGGTACGCGGACACGCCTTCGTCCCCGGACTTGTACGCGGGCAGCCAGCCGGCCTCGATCTCGGGATCGCGCCGCTGCTCGAGCTCCGCGAACGCGGCTTGCGCCGGCGTGCGGCCGTCGCGGCCGGGGCTCACGCCGGTCGCACGCTCCTGCGACTGCGACAGCCGGTACAGCGACGCGGCATCGTCGTAGCGCCCCTGCGCCTCGGCCACGCGGCCGGCCGCGACCGTCACGTCGGCGCGCGCCGGATAGGCGGCCTGCAACGGCTCGACCACCTGCGCGGCTTCGTCGGCGCGGCGCAGCGCGTTCAGGCGCCGCACCACCGACAGCCGCGTGTCGACGTCGTCGTCCGGCGTGCGCGCGAGCACTGCCTGCACGCGTGCGAGCGCAGCCTTGCGCTGGCCGCTGTCCTCGTCGATGCGCGCGAGTGCGAGTTGCACGTCGGCATCGTCCGGCGTGCGCGCGACGACCGGCGCGAGCGCGGCGCGCGCCGCATCGTAATGGCCCTGCGCGCGTTCGAGATCGGCGAGCTCGAGCGCGTAGCGCGGGTCGGCCCGGCCGGCCGGGCTCGCGCGCTCGAGCAGCCGGCGCGCGCGCGCATAGTCCTGCTGCGCGATCGCGTCGTCGGTCTGGCGCAGCACGAGCCGCAACGATTGGTCTTCGAGACGCGCCGTCTGCGCCGGCGTCAGCCCGCGTTCGCCGCGCAGCGCGGCGAGCCATGCGGCGAGCGCGTCGTCGCGCGCCGCGCTGCCAAGCAGATCGCCGTAGCGCAGCCGCACGTCGGGATCGGCCTCGTTCGGATGCGCGGCGATCCAGTCGCGCAGCGGCGCGAGCCCGCGCTCGGGCTCGCCCGCGTCGATCCATTGCGCGCCGATCGCGGCCAGCATGTCGGGATCGTCGGGCGCGCTCGCCTGCGCGTGCGCGAGCGACGCGGCGAAGGCCGTCCGGTCGCCGCCGCCCAGCGCGACGCGCGCGTCGGCCAGCGCCGCTTCGGCGTCGAGCTTGCGTGCGAGCGCGCGCATGCCGTCCGAGCGCTGCGCGTCGGCGATGCCGGCGAGCGCCGTCCGGGCGCCCGCGACGTCGTCGATCGAGTTGCGGTACAGCGCGCACGCATAGCGCATTTCGGGCGTATCGGCCTGCGCGAGGCCGTCGTCCATCACCGTGCGGCCGAGCTGCGGCAAGCCCATGTCGCGATACAGCCGCGCCAGCGCGAAACGCGTCCACGGCTCATCGGGCGCCGCGCGCACCGCGGCCTCGTAGCGCTGCGCGGCCGGGCCGCGCTCGCCCTTGTCGGCGAGCGCGCGCGCCTCGGTCGCGAGCAGGTCGGCACGCAGCCCGTCGAGCGCGCGACGGTCGTCGCTGCCGGTCACGCGGCTTTGCAGCGCGTCGAGCAACGGCCCGATGCGCTCGGCGCGCCCGGTGTTCTGATAAAGCAGCGCGGTGTCGCGCACGACCGACACGCTCGGCGAACGCACGGCGAGCAACTCGCGCAACAGCGGCTCCGCACGCGTCCAGTCGCGCTGCGCGAGCAGCGCATCGGCCAGCTGCAGCTTCGCGTCGGGGCTGTCGGGCTGCATCGCGAGCGCGGCGAGCGCCGAGCGCTCCGCGTCCTGCGGCCGGCCGGCCGAGGCCGCTGCGCGGCCCTGGGCGAGCAGGCCCCAGAACTGCGCGGTGCGCGCGAGGCCCTGCCACTTGCCGCGCTGATCGGTTGTGGCCAGCGCCGCAGCGCGCGCGAACAGCGCACGCGCTTTGTCATGCCGTCCTTCGCGCAGCCGCAGCAGCCCGAGGCCGCCGAGCGCATCGGCGTCGTCGGGCCGGGCGCGCGCGGCGCGCGCGAGCAGCGGATCGGCGCCGGCCAGATCGCCGCGGGCGAGCGCCTGCAGGCCGCGCTGCTGCGCGATGTAGTCGGGATCGCGTTCGAGCTTGCGCTGCGCGTCGCGCTGCTGGTCGAGCTGGGCCGCGCGGTCGTGGAATTCCGTGTCGTCCGGCACCAGTTCGAGATAAGCGTGCAGCGCGTCCAGATACGCGAGATCGGCGCCCGCGGACTGCAGCACGTGCCGCCAGATGTTCATCGCTTCCGTATGGTCGGCGTCCGGGCGCTTCGCGAGCGCCCATGCGATTCGGTTCGCCTCCGCGCGCGTCTCGGCGCGCTGGTTCAGCAGCCGCGCGAGCGCCATCGACGCGTTGACGTCCTGCGGATCGGCCGCGATCCGCCGACGCAACGCTGCGAGCGCCGCTTCGCGGCCGCCCGGCGCATTCGCGAGGATCTCGTAATACTCGGCGCCGAGCGCGCCCGACGGCGCGCCGTTCGGAAACAGCGCGACGATGCGGCGCGCGGCTTCGTCCGTGCGGCCGCTGCGGGCGAGCAGGCGAATCTGCGCCATCTCGCCGCGGCCGCTCGTCGCGACGCGGTATTCGTCGGCCGCGCGGCGCGTGTCCGGCGCCGCCGGTGCGCGCGCCTGCAGGCGCGCGAGCGCGGCCTGGGCGCCTTTCGAATCGCCGAGCCGCAGCAGCACGCGCATCTGCTCGGCGAGCAGGCCCGGATCGTCCGGTGCGATCAGCAGCCCCTTGCGCAGCGCATCGCGCGCAAGATCGTCGCGATGTTTGTCGCCCCACATGCGCGCGGTCGACAGCAGGCGCTGCGCGTCCGAGCGATCGGCCGCGCTCAGCGTCGCGGCCGGCTGGGACGTCACGACATCCTGCGCCGGAGCCACGGTGACAGCGGCGGCGGCCGGCACGGCCGCACCGATCGACGACGCGAGCCACGCGAACCGGGCGACGCGCGGCGCCGCGCGTTTCATCGTGCCGCGCATGGACGGCCCTCCCAGCGCGCGTCGAGCGTCCCGTCGGCGCCGAACCGGTAGCGACCGTCGCGCCAGCCGAGGCCGAACAGCGTCAGCACGCTCGTGTAATAGCCGGGCGGCGACTGGCGCGCGAGCGCATCGACCCGCGCGGCCTGCGCATCGGCGAGCGCCTGCTGGCCGCGCGCGGCGAGGAACGGCACGGCCGCCGCGGAGAAGCCGCCGTTGCCGTCGTTCGGCGCGGCGACGCCGGTGGTCGTGTCGACCCGCTCCGGCGGCGCGCCATGCGCGGCGATGTGGTCGGCGAACGGCGCGAAACGCGCGAGCAGCGGCGCGGCGAGCGGATCGCTGCGATCCAGCATGCCGGCCCACAGGTACACGCGAATCGCGTTGTACGCGCTTTCCGCGTGGGTCTGCGGATCGGGGCCGAAGCCGGCGCCCGCGCGATACAGCGCCCAGTCCGGCGCGAAGCCCTTCGGTGCGGTGTCGAGCAGCACGCGGCCGGTGCTCGTCATCAGCGCGGCCCAGCGGCGCTCGTCGGGCAAGCGGGCGGCAAGCCCGCGGATCACCTGCGGCGGCGAATAGCTCGGGTTCACGCGCCATTGCCCGTTCGCCAGCTTGAAGCCGGTCGGGCCGGGCAGCAGCGTGAGGCCGAGGCCCGGCACGCTGGCCGTCTCGGTGTCGAGCACGCGCTTGGCGAGCAGCGCACCGCGCGCGGTGTAGCTGCGCTCGTGCCACAGCCTGCCGGCTTCGACGAGCGTGTACGCGATCCACAGGTCGGCGTCCGACGCCGCGTTCGCGTCCAGCACGCGCCACGCGCCGTCCGGCGCGCGGCCCCACAGCCACGCGGGCAGATGCGCGCTCAGGTCGCCCTGCGCGAGATTGTTCTCGGTCCATGCGAGGATCGTGTCGAACGTGCGCCGGTCGTTCGCGACGAGCGCGAAGAACAGTCCATACGCCTGCCCCTCCGATACCGTGCGCGAATCGTCGGAGCCGACGTCGATCACCCGGCCGTCGGCCGACACGAAATCGCGCTTGAACGCGTCCCAGCGCGGCCACGCCGCGCCGCCGCATTGCGCCCCGGCCGACCCCGCCGCTGCGCCCGCGCCGTCCTGCGCCGCGTGCAGCGGGCCGGCTGCCGCGGCGGCCAGCGCGAGCGCCGCGCCGGCGCGCCGCGCCGCCCGCCGTGTTGCGTATGCCCACACCATCCGTTACATCCCCCGTCGGCGCGCGGCGATTCTCTGCAGCACGCTGAACACGCCGAGCGCGAGCAGCAGCCCGGCGACCACGCCGACCACGCCCAGCACGACCGGATGACGCGCCGCGTGCGTCCAGACGCGCGCATACCACGGCACGAAGCCCACCACGTAGCGATCGCCGACGCGCAGGCTGTCGACCTGCCCCGGCCGCACCAGCGCGAGGTCGCCCTGCAGCTGCGACACGAGGCCCGGCTTCTCGAACACGTCGAGCAGGTCGCCCAGGCGCGGCTGGTCGGTCGCGGTCAGTGCGACGACGCTGCGGCCGTGACTGCCCGGCAACTCGAAACCGGCGAGCGCGGCCAGCGGGCCCGTCTGTTCGATGTGCGCGCCGCCGTCGGGCTGGCCGACGCCGTTGCGCCAGCGCTCCTTCACCGCGAACGCGACGCGCGTCGCGCCAGCGCCCGCCTGCGGATCGATCGACAGCGGCGCGGCCGCGCGCCACTGCGACAGCAGCGGCGACGCAGGCGAGCCGTCGATCACCAGCAGATCCTTGCGGCCCGCGAGCGCGGCGACTTCGCCCGGCCGCGCGAGCTGCACGCGCAGCGCCGGGAAGCCGGTCCACTGCCCCATGTGGCCGAGCATCGTCAGATACGCTTCGAGCTCCTGCGGCGACGGCCGGTCGGGCACCACGACGGCGGTCTGCGACAGATCGGCGAAGCGCGTGAACGGGAACCCGCTGTTCGCGAAGTACGCCAGATTCGGCAGTTGCGCGTAGTGGACGAAGTGCGAGAAGTCGATCGTCGAATCGGGGTCGACCGCCGCGCGCTGCGGCTCGAGCGCCGTGCTCGAGCACAGCGCCGTCTTCTGCGAATCGAGCGTGAAGCGCAGCTGCAGCTGGTTGCCGCTGCCGACCCGGAACGCCGGAATGTCGACGTCGCTCGTCACGCGCCCTTCCGGCACCGACAGCAGCGGCAGCTGCATGCGGCCGCGCGCGTCTTCCGAATGGGCCGGCGCGAGCCGGTACGACTTCACGAGCTGGTCGTTGATCTCGACGGACAGCGTCGAGTCGTCCTGCACGCTCGGCGCCGTGTAGCGATAGCGCAGCGTGATCGGCACGCCGGAGCCGTTCCACGAATGCAGATCGGCCGGCACGTGCAGGTTCAGGCGGATCGCGTCCGGCGACGTGCCGCGCACTTCCAGCTGGCGCGGGTCCGACACGAGTTCGCGGAACGCGATCGGCCGGTCGACCGGCAACCAGCGCGGCGCGTCGTACGGCTTGCGCGGCGCGCCGAGATCGACGTGCGCGACGGTCGCGGCCGGGCCCGACAGCGCCGCGCGGCCGAGCACGAGCGTCCCGACCGCGTCGTCGACTTCGGCCGCCGTGCGGCCGGTCACGATCAGCAGCTTGCGCCCGGGAGCGGCCGGGTTGTCGGCGACGGCGAGCAGCGGGCCGTTGACCGCCGGCAGCGCGAGGCCTGCCGGCAGCGTCGCGACCGTGCCGATCACGACCGCCTGGTCGTCGGCCGGCAGCGTCGTCGCGACCGGGAAGCGCGCCTGCCGGTAATCGGCCAGCGCACCGAACCACGACGCGAGCACGCCGGCACTGCGCAGCGTCGCCGAGTCGGGCGACGCCGGCAGCACGAACGGCAGCCGCAGGCGGCCGTTGTCACGCCGGTCGAAGAACGGCGCGGGCAGCAACGCCAGATCGTTCGGCAAGCGCACCGGCGCTTCGTCGAGGATCAGCTCGCTGGTCGGGCTCACGTCGGCCCACAGCGCCGAGTTCGACGGGTCTTCGCAATGATCGAGCGTGTAATGCGCGATCAGGCGCAGGCCGATCTGGTTGAAATCGGAGAAGTAGCGCGGATCGATCGGGATGTCCTGCGTGACCATGCGGCCCGCGCGCGGCGCGTCGAACGGCACGGTCGAGACGACCTCGCCGTTCACCAGCACCTTCAGATGCGACATTGGAAACACCAGCGACGGCGAATACGCGTAGGTCAGGCGCAGCCGCGCGCCGGTCACCACGCGATCGAGCCGCACGCCCGCGTTGATCGTGCGCGCATCGTCGGCGCCGCGCAGATGCAGCGGATCGAACGCGCCGAGCGACGCGAACGGCAGACGCACGGTGATGGCCGGCCCGCCGGCCGCGGCGGCGGCCGCGCTGGCCGCGCCCGATGCGGCGGCAACCTGTAGCGCGCGCGCAACATCGGCGGGCGCGGACGCGGCGCCGGCAACCGCAGGCACGGCCGCCCCGGCCGACGCCACCGACGCGACCGGCATCGGCGCGGCGGACAGCGCGGCGGTATGCAATGCGCCGAACAGCGCAGCGGACAGCATGAACAACGACGCGGCCGGCCTCATGCTCGGCCCCGCATCGTTTCGAACGTCCGGTGATCCAGCGCGCCGCGACCGGCGCGCGCAAAGCAGCTATGCCCGTAAGTGCACATCCCCACTGCTTCCCCTCAATAATCTATCTGGCCTGAATTCATTTATCTGAACGGCGACGCGGCTTCTTTGTCCGGTCGCACGTCTACGCGAGCGCCTGGCACCGGCGCTACCCCATTCGTCACACTATCTTAAAAATAGGACGAAAGCCGCACGATTCAGCAATGCCGAAGCGAAAAAAACTCAATTCGGTCGGAAATGCTGCGTGCAGCGATTGAATGGCAAAACTTGCACGAGGGCTGGCGATCGGCCTGCCAGCATCGAGTCGGTGCGGCAGGTGTGCGTGGAGACGGATTGCGGCTCCTTGCGGGCCGCCCGAAATGTGCGCTGCCGCGTGGGCGGCGCGTATGCTACCGCAAGCGTGCGCCGCACGTCGGGATTTCTTCGCGCAAAGCTGATTTATATCAAATCGATTCCGCGGTTCGGTCACGCGGTTCGGGCCATTGCTGCGCTGCGTCGCGGGCGGCGCCGCGATCGTGTGGCGCGGCCGGGCGCTAATGGGTCGCTAACGGGCCGCTAATGCGCCGAGATGGCCGTCAATGGCCCACCGGCACCGCGATCGCGACCGCCACCACGACCCATTGCACGATCGCGACGAGCATGCCGGCCCGGCATAACCGGACCGCGCCGCGCACGCGCGCGTCGAGCCCGCGCGCGGCGCTGCGTGGATCGATCCAGCCGAGGTCGGCCAGTGCGCGATCGAGCGCGGTGAGCGCGTGGCCGAGCTCGTCGTCGCCGTCGTCCGACGTCGCGTGCGCGAGCGCGGCGAACAAGCGGCGATCGATCTCGATGCGCACCGCGTACCACAGCGCGGCGATCGCCGAGCCGGCGCTGACGACGGCCAGCACCGCGCGCGCGATGCTCGCCGGCGGCCAGCCCGATGCGATCCATCCGCCCGCGCCGGCCGCCGCCAGCGCGGCCGCGATCGCCCACGCGCCCGCGTCGAGCACGCCGCGTGCGGCGGCGATCCGGAACGGCGCCGACGAAGCGCCGCTCATGCGCGCCCCGCCGCGCGGCGGTCGAGCCAGTCCTGCAGCACGGCCACCGCGTGGTCGGACCAGACCGCCCGCGCTCGCGCCTCGCGCACCGCGGCGAGTGCGTCGCGCGCGTCGCTCAGCCCGCGCCGTGCCGCGAGCCATGCAGCCGCGCACAGCACGCTGCGCCCGTAGCCGAGCGCGCAATGAACCAGCACGTCGCGGCCTTGCGCATGCAGGCGCTCGATGGCCTCGACCGCCGCCGCGAGTTGTGCGGAGCTCGGCACCACCAGATCGAGCTGCGGCACCGCCGCATACGCGAGCGACGCGTCGGCCGCGGCCCAGCGCGGCATCTCGGCCGTCAGGTCGACGAGCGCGGTGAAGCCGTGGCGTCGCACGTCGCGCGTCGTCGGGGTGCGGCCGATCCACACGCGCTCGTCGACGCGCACCGGCGCCGCGTGCCGCAACGTCCACAGCCGCGAATTGACGAACGCGCCGACGATCGCCGGCGCGAGCAGCCAGCGCGCGAACACCGGCATGCGGCCGGCGGCGTCCTTCTGGAACGCGGCGGGCGCGCCGCGCCAGTAAGCCCACGCGACGCACGCGAGCGCCAGCGCGACCCACCCGGCGAGCAACGCCGCGGCCGGCGCGCGCGGCACACAGCCGAGCACGACCAGCACGAACGTCGCCGCGCCGAGTGCATAGCGGCGCGCGAGCGCGCGGCTCGCCGCGCACGGCGCAGCGTCGCCGCTGCGCGAGTGGCCCGCCGCATCGCGCAACGGAAACAGGAACAGTGCGATGCAGCCGACGGCCGCGCCGGTCGGCACGTCGATCACGTGGTGCTGGTAGGTCGTCAGCACCGATACGCCGATCGCCGCGAACCACAGATGCAGCAGCGCCCGCGCGAGCGTGCCGCGCAGCTGCTGCGCGTAGACGGCCCACAGCACCACGAGCAGCCCGATGTGCAGCGACGGCGCCTGGTTGTACGGCTTGTCGAACCCCATCAGCAGCGTGAACAACGCGCCGGCCATGCCGCTCGCGTCGGGACGCGCGAAGCCGAAGCGCAGCGGCCATGCGATGAAGCACGCGACCGACACGAGCTGCACGGTCAGCAGCCGCTTCACGTGGTCGAGCAGATCGTCGCGACGGGTCCAGAACAGGAACGACAGCGCGTACAGCAGATCGATCGACCAGTACGGCACGATCGTCCACGGCACGAACGGGATCGCGTGCTCCCAGCCGAACGCGAAGGTCGGCACCGCGGCGCGGCGCGCGGCGAGCCAGTTCGCGAGACCGTAGGTGGAGAAGAACAGCGCGCCCATCGCCGCGAGCGCGCCGATGCGCAACGCCCAGGACGCGTCGCCTGCGCCGGCCGCCGCCTGCGCGGGACGGCCCGCGCGAACGCCGGACGCGCTCATTGCGCGTCGACCCGCTGGGCCAGGCTGACCGTGAAGATGCCCATCGCGTCGATGCGCTGGTCGAGCTTGCGAAAGCCCGCGCGCGCGACGAGCTCGTCCATCTCGGCCTGCGAGCGGCGGCGCATCACCCACGTCGCCTCGCCGCGGTGATTGTTCAACACGCGCGCGATGAATTCGAGCTGCGGATGCCACGGCTGCCCCGTATAGACCAGATACCCGCCGGGCGGCACGGCCTGCGCGAGCCCGCGCAGCGAGCGCTCGACGAGCGCGTTGTCGCCGAACAGCTCGTACAGTCCCGACACGATCGCGAGCGTCGGACGCGGCTCGAGCGTCGCGAGCGACGCGTCGTCGAACGCATCGCCGCGCTCGAAGCGCGCGATCGGCTCGAGGCCGCGCTGCGCGATCAGCACGCGCCCGGCATCGACGTTCGGCGCGCTGTAGTCGCGCAGCAGGATGTCGTCGGGCGCCGCGCCGTCGCGCTCGGCGGCCGTCGCGATCGCGTCGAGCACGTAGCGCCCGTGGCCGGCCGCGATGTCGACGATGCGCACCGGTTCGCCGCGGCTGCGCAGCCGGCCGAACGCCGCACCGATCAGCTCCTGCAGGTGCAGCTTGCGCTGGCGAATGCCGGCCCAGCCCGGCGAGTCGAGATAGGTGCGATCGATCCGCGCGCCGATGCCGAAGCGCCCCTGCGCGCGATTGCGGTACACGTAGTCGAGCGTCGAGCCCGAATCGAAGCCGAGCCGCAGCCCGAGCGCGATGCCGTCCGACAGTGCGCCGCCCGCCTTCAGACTGGCCCGCACCAACGCCCAGTACGCGCGCGCGAACGGGCTCGCCGGCGCAGCGCGGAGCGCCACGTATTCGTCATGGAATGCGCCGCGCCGGTCGGCGTCGGCGAGCGACACGCGCGGGCTCGGCGTGTCGAATTCGCGCAGCACGAACGCGCGCAGCGGCGCGAGCGCCTGCGCGCGGTCGCGCTCGCCGAGCGTGTCGTGATAGAAGCCCGGCAGCACGATGCGCTCCTTGCGCGCGGCGCCGAGCCGCTCGAAGAAGCGATCCTGCGGAGCGCGATGCACGACCCAGTCGGCGCCCGAGATCAGCAGCTGGGTCGGCACCGTGATCGCGGTCGCATCGGCGACGATCCGCTGCGCGGTGTCGTGCAGATCGAGCAGCATGTTGACCGCGATCGGCCGCGTGATCAGCGGATCGGCCGCATAGCTCGCGATCCGCTGCGGGTCGTGCGTGAGGAATCTCGGCTTCACGTAGCTGTTCACGTAGAACAGGCCGCGCAGCTTGTGCATCAGCCGCAAGCCCGGCCGCGCGAACGGTACGTACAGCTTGATGTGGAACGCGGGCGACGCGAGCACGAGGCAGCGGACCGGCGGCGCATAGTCGTGCGCCCACGCGGCTGCGAGCACCGCGCCGACGCTCTGTCCGACGACGGCGATGTCCTCGATCGCGACGCCGTGCGTGTCGCGAATGTGCTCGACGAAGCTCTGCAGATCTCGCACCGACGCGGCCGCGCCCGGACTGTAGCCGCGCGCGCCGGGCGAGCGGCCGTGGCCGCGCGCGTCCCATGCGAAGAACGCGAAGTCGGGCAGGTCGAGCTCGTCGACGAGGTGCGCGACACGCGCCGAATGCTCGTGACCGCGATGCAGCAGCACGATCGCGCCGCGGCAGCGCGGCGCGGTGGCGGGCCAGTGACGATAGAACAGCGCGGTGCCGTCGTGCGTGATGAAGTCGGCCTCGCGGGCCGTGCGTGCGCTCATGCGATCTCTCTCGTTTCGTTATTCGAATCATGCGGCGCCGCCCCCGGCGCCGGTCTCACGCGCGTGCCGTCAACCGTAGACCATCAGCCATCAGCCGCCGGCTTCCGCGACGCCGGCCCGCACGCGCCGCACGGCCGTCACGATCGACAGCACGATCAGCGCGCGCCACAGCCACGCGCCGACGCCGCCGATCGGCAGGCCGACGCCGAACCACAGCGCGAACGCACCGAGCGCGAGCGCACGGTCGCTCTTGCCGAACGGGCCGTCGTAGCGGCGCGTCGCGCCCGCGAGCGGGCCGATCAGCCCCGCGCATTCGACGATGACGGCGGCGAGCGCGAACAACCAGACGTCGGCCGGAGCGAACGCGGGAATCGCGAGAAACGGCAATACGAGCGCGAGATCGGACACGACGTCGCCGAGCTCGTTGAGGTACGCGCCGAGCGTGCTTTTCTGCCCGTGTTCGCGCGCGAGCATGCCGTCGATCGCGTTGAGCGCCATCCGCGCGAACAGCCAGACCGGAATCAGCAGGAACAGCGCGCGGGCGAACCCGCCGAGCCCCGCGAGCGCACCGACGACGATCGAGCCGCCCGCCGCGAACAACGTGACCTGGTTGGCGGTGACACCGCGCTCGGCGAGCGAATCCGCGAACGGACGCAGGCAGTTCTGGAATTTTGGTTTGAGTGCGTAGAGGCTCATGATTTTTCTGGTTCGGCACGCTCGGACACGTTCGCCGCCGCCCTACCCCCGGCGGCTCGACCGCCGCGATCGGCGGTCGTCAGGTGGGCGTAATCGTCGCCGAGCGGCTGCGACGCGTCAAGCCGTGCGCCGCGTTCGTTGCGCGCGCAATCTGGCATTTTCGACCGAAACTCGCGATAATCCGCAAGCCCGTCAGCACACCAATCCATTCGAATTGCAGCGGGCGCTCGTGCAATAGCCGATTATTACGCCGCCGATCGGCGCATTCGCCGCACTCCGATACAAGCGGCAACGCGTCCGGCCGTCGCGGCCCTGCGACAGGCAGCCACGAATTTGACAAAAATTGAACCATGGCCGTCCGGTGCGCATCCTGCCGCGCCGGCATTTCGGGATCCACGCGGTCGCCGCGCTTCGGTGGCGGCACGCTCACGCATGCGGGAGGCGCGGCGCCGATGAACATCGTCAATGTCTGGCAACGCGATTTCCTGCTGTCGATCGTGCGGCTCGTGGCCGGCGCGTATCCGGTATGGCATCAGGGCCGCCCCGCGCCGACGCAGAAGATCTACTTCTCCAACCACACGAGCCATATCGACACGCTCGCGATTCTCGCGGCGCTGCCGCGCGACGTGCGCGCGGTCGTCCGGCCCGTCGCCGCGCGCGACTACTGGGACAGCGGCAATCTGAAGCGGCACGTCGCGCAGAAGCTGTTGAACGTCGTGCTGATCGATCGCCACCGCGAGTCGGGCGGCGACCCGCTCGACCCCGTGCGCGACGCGCTGCGGCAAGGCCACTCGATCATCATCTTTCCGGAAGGCACGCGCGGTGCGGACGTGCTGCCGCAGCCGTTCAAGAGCGGGCTGTACCACCTCGCGACCGAATTCCCGGACGTCGCGCTCGCGCCCGTCTACCTCGAGAACCTGCAGCGGATCATGCCGAAGGGCACGATCTGGCCCGTGCCGCTGATCTGCAAGGTGCATTTCGGCGCGAACGATGCGCTTCGCGCCGGCGAGGACAAACCGACCTTCCTCGCGCGCATGCGCGACGCGCTCGTCGCGCTCGCGCCGCCGCAGCGGCCGGCCGGCTGAACGCGGCGCCCTACTCTTCCTATTCCGGACTTCTTCATGCGAACTCTCTTCTGGGAACTGGTCGCGGGCGTCACCGGCGTGCTGGTGATCGCGACCGTGATCGGCGCGATCCTCGGCGCGCGCAGCGGCGGCGCGAACGCGACCATCGTCAACCTGAACCAGCGCATCCGCGCGTGGTGGGCGATGATCGCGATCATGGTGGTCGCGATCAGCCTCGGCAACAACGTCACGTATTTCGTGTTCGCGCTGCTGTCGTACCTGACGCTGCGCGAATTCATCACGCTCACGCCGACGACGCCGAGCGACCACACCACGCTGTTCATCGCGTTCTTCGTCGCGATTCCGGTGCAGTACCTGCTGCTCGCGATCAACTGGTACGGGATGTATTCGATCTTCGTGCCGGTGCACCTGTTCTTCGCGATGTCGCTGGTGTCGGCGCTCACGCAGGACACGCGCGAATTCCTGAGCCGCAACGCGAAGATCAACTGGGCGCTGATGGTGTGCGTGTACGGGCTCAGCCATGCGCCCGCCGTGCTGATCCTCGACATTCCGCACTACGCGGGGCAGAACGCGCTGCTGCTGTTCTTCTTCCTGTTCGTCGTGCAGATCAGCGACGTGCTGCAGTACGTGGTCGGCAAGCTGTTCGGCCGCCGCAAGATCGCACCGCAGCTGTCGCCGTCGAAGACGGTCGAAGGCTTCGTCGGCGGCGGCTTGCTCGCGACGCTGTGCGGCGCGTCGCTGTATCGCGTGACGCCGTTCAGCTTCGGCGCGGCGTTCGGCATTTCGCTCGCGGTCGTGATCGCGGGCTTCGTCGGCGGGCTCGTGCTGTCGGCCGTGAAGCGCTCGCTCGGCACGAAGGACTGGGGCTCGATGATCGCCGGTCACGGCGGGATGCTCGATCGCGTCGATTCGATCTGCTTCGCCGCGCCGGTGTTCTTCCATCTCGTGCGGTATCTGTACGTCTGACGCGCGGGCGCGCGGCGTGCCGAGGGGTGCTTGCCGGGCGCCGTACAGCGCCGCTCAATAGCCTTCGCGCAGCGGCTTCGGCACGACGTAGCGGCCGCGTGCCGCGTCGAACTTCACCGTGTAGCGCGCGTGGATCTCGCGGCTGCCGCGCCGGCCCGTCTCGATGACCGTCAACGGATAGACGTCGTCCGTGGCCGTCGTGTCGGGCGCGATCGCGAACGTGCGGCGCTCGCAGTGCGACTTCGCGTTGGCGCAATCGAGCGAGCCACCGTTGTCGAGCGCTTCGTCGATGCGCGACGCGGCTTCGACGAGCGCGTTGCGGTACGGCAGCCGGATCGACTGGCTCGTCTGCGTATAGCCCTGCAACGTGGTGCCGTCGCCGATCACGAAACCGAACAGATGCGGGCCGAGCCGCTCGATGCGCACCGTGCCCGGCTCGCCGCGCTGACCCGATGCGATGTCGGTGCGCTTCAACACGGGCTCGAGCGTATTGCCGTCCGCGCTCGGCCGCAGCACGTACAGGTCGATCGTGCCCGGCGTGCCGTCCGAGTCCATGCCCGGCATCCCGTTGGCGACGGCCGCGTCGGTCTCGCCGCACATCGCGAGCAGCATGCGTGGACCGTCGGCCGTCGCGACCCGCAACGTTGCGCATGCCGAATAGATGGAGTCGCCGGCAGCCGGCTGCCAGCCTGTGCGGTCGGCGCGCCACGCGCCGTAGGTGTCGCGGATGAACGCATGCAGCCCGCGCTCGAGCGCGGCCGGCGCGTCCGCGTAGGCGGATGCGGGTGCACCCGCGCAGAGGGCAGACAGGAGTGCCAAGGCTGCTGCGAACGGCTGCAGGCGCGACTTCGGAGACGGGACGGTCATGATGGTGTTCTCGGAGCGGGTTGCGGGCGGTTGCGGGCGATCGGTGCCGACGCGGCGCGCACCGGCCGGCGCGAATGCGGCGCACAAATAGCACATCCCGTACGCCTCCCGGCATTCGATTCATTCAATAATTAATTGACGAATCGGCGACAAACGCGTTTCGGTGTGAAATTCGCGTGGAATTATCGCAAATCCGGCAACGCAAATCTTATATGCGCGCGTACTTCACCGAGATTGACTCACGTTTATCAATAATCTGAATCTCTCAATGCACCTTGCCGCAGAATGCACATGTCGGCTTTAGGTCACATCGGAGTATTTCGTTTTTGCCGATGCGCGATGTGCTCGGTAGTCTCCTGCCATTCCGCTTTTCGTGAAAAAACCAATACGCAAGGAGATGAGATGAAACGCACGGCCCTTTCGCTGATGTCGCTCGCGTCGTTCGCGGCGATCCCCGCCGCGCACGCGCAATCGAGCGTGACGCTGTACGGCGTGATCGATACGTCGGTCACCTACGTGAATCACGCGCAGGGCAAGGACAACGCGTGGATGCTCGGCAACAGCAGCGCGGGCAATCTCGCCGGCAGCCGCTGGGGCGTGAAGGGCATCGAGGATCTCGGCGGCGGCCTCAAGGCGTTGTTCCAGCTCGAGAACGGCTTCGATCCGAGCAACGGCCGGCTCGGCCAGGGCAACCGGCTGTTCGGCCGCCAGGCGTTCGTCGGGCTGACCAGCGACCAATACGGCACGCTCACGTTCGGCCGCCAGTACGATCCGCTGATCGATCTCGTGCAGGGCATCACCGCCGACAACTATTTCGGTAGCGTGTTCGCGACGCCGGGCGACGTCGACAACTACGACAACAGCTTCCGCGTCGACAACGCGGTGAAATACACGTCGGCCGTCTATTCGGGCCTGCAGTTCGCGGCGATGTACTCGTTCGGCGGGATCGCCGGCAGCACCGGCGCGCAACAGTCGTACTCGGCGGCGGTCACCTACGGCAACGGACCGTTCAGCGTCGCGGGCGGCTACTTCCATGCGACCAACAGCGCGGCGTCGAACGGGCTGCGCAACGGCTGGACCAGCTCGTCCGACGGCACCTTCGACGGCCCGGTCAACAGCGGCTACGCGAGCGCGCATTCGATCGGCATCGCACGCATCGCGGGCCAGTACGTCGCGGGCCCGTTCACCTTCGGCGTCGGCTACAGCAACGCGCAATACCGCCGCGATGCGAGCTCGGTGTTCGGCTCGAACGAGCACTACAACACCGGTCAGGGCTTCGTGAACTATCAGGCGACCAATGCGCTGCTGGTCGGCCTCGGCTACAGCTATACGCGTTCGGGCGGCGATACGTCGGCCACCTATCACCAGGTGTCGGTCGGCGCGGATTACAACCTGTCGAAACGCACCGACGTCTACCTGACCGCCGCCTACCAGCACGCGAGCGGCCAGACCGGCGACGGCAACGGCGGATCGATGGCCGCGCAGGCATCGATCGGTTCGTATGGCTACGCAGGCACCCGTTCGCAGACGATCGTCAACCTCGGGCTGCGCCATCGCTTCTGAGGGGCACGACCGGCCGCGCGTTGCAGCGCGGCGGGACGTGCGGTGGCGCCTCGCTCGGCTCGCGGCGCGTGCCGGGCGGGCGCGGCGGCGGCCGTCGTCAACGCCATTTACCACGGCCCACCGGCCGCGATCTTCGGTTGCCGTCTTTCATGGCCGCATTTTGTGGTGAATTGACGCGCCGCGTCATCTCCGTGCGCGGCAGCAACGGCTCGTCGGCATAGATGCGCCAGATCGTCTTTTTTACCGATTTCAGCGGGGCGGAATTCACGAAAACGCGGGGAAATTCGGGCCAAAATGCCCGCACAATTGCAAAGGAAAGTTTGACGCGAACCATTTGACCGAATGCTATGGCACACTTCGCGTCTGCGTAATTTCCTTGCACCGGGCGGCCGGATTCCGCCCCATCCTGTCATGCCGCGTCAGACCAACCGTTCGATCAGCCACGCCATGCCGACGCTCGCCGCGGCGCTCGCCCTGTCGTGCGCGCTGCCCACGCTTGCGCACGCGGACTGCCTCGACGACGCCGCCACGTTCCAGAAGGTGAGCGTGAGCCTGCTGCGCGGCATCGCGCAGGTGGAGTCCGGGATGAATCCGAACGCGGTGAACACGAACACGAACGGCACGGTCGACATCGGCCTGATGCAGATCAACAGCACGTGGCTGCCGACGCTCGCGCGCGAAGGGATCACGCGCGAAAGCCTGTTCGACGCCTGCACCAACGCGTACGTCGGCGCGTGGATCCTGTCGCAGAACATCCGTCAGCTCGGCGCGAACTGGAACGCGATCGGCGCGTACAACTCCGCGTCGCCCGACAAGCGCCTCGCGTATGCCCGCAAGGTCTATGATGCAATCCGGACCCTGCCGGATTCGCCCGATACTCCCATGCCCATCCTGCCCCCTTCCTTTACGCCGCCGCAACAGGTGCAGCCGTACAATCCGTTCGCGAGCCTGAGCGTGTCGGCGCCGCCGGTCGCGCGCACGCGCACGCTCGCGCCGGCCGCTCCGCCTGCTTCGCAGGGCGGCCCCGCCGGGCCGGCCGGCACGTACAACTTCGGCTGGACCGTCACGGGCGCCGACCAGGCCAAGCCGACCCAGGTGTTCGACGACGGCGCACGCATCTACGTGCAGTTCAGCGACATGAAGCACGTGCCGGCGATCTTCACGGAGACTTCGTCGGGGCGCGTCCTGATGTCGTGGGAACTGCAGTTTCCGTATGCCGTCGTGACGCGTTCCGCGCAAACGTTGATCTTCCAGCTCGGGCCGTTCGAGGCGCGCGCGCAACGTGGCGGCGGCGCGACGACTGCGCAGGCAAGCGCGGCAACGACGCGCCCGGGCGCGGCGCCGGCAACGAAACAGCCGGCAAAGGCGCCGACCGCGCGGACGGCTTCCACCGACGCGCTGTGGTATCTGAACACGCCGGGCACGTCGGGTTCGGCATCGACCGGCAGCAGCGCGAACAATCCCGCGGTGTCGACCGCGTCGAACACACCCGCGACGTGGCCCACTGCCGTCACGTCGAACACGCCGCCGGCCGCCGCGCCGCAAGCCCCGGCTGCGGCCACGCAGGATTCGCGCGCGAGCGCCGACGCGCTCTGGTACATCTCGAAGTAGCGCAGCGGGCCGGCGCGCTACGGCCGCGCTGCGCGCGCGCCGTCCGTCATCCGCGCCGGACCCAGATCACCTTCCCGTCGCGCACGCCAAGATCGCGCCGCTCCGCGCGGTAATCCATCGTGCCCGGCAGAGAGCGGCCGTCGCGTTCGAGCACGCGCCACAGGCAGCCGTCGAGCAGCGCGGCCGCATCGGCTTCGGTCTTGCCGATCAGCGCGTCGTCGGGCACCGCGTCAGCCTGGCATGCGTTCGCGGCGCCCGATGGCACGGCGATCGGCACCGCGCCGCCGGCGGTGGCGTTGCGATGCTGTGTGGCCGTATCCGCGCAGCCGGCAATGGTTGCACTCGCAACGAGCGCGGCCAGCATCGTGATCGTCTTATTCATCCGCTTCTCCTTGTTGCGGCCGGCCAGTGTGCCGGCTTCGCGCCGATGTTACCGCAGGCAAATCGTGCAGTGCAGGCGTCGCTTGCGGTTCGGTCAGAACCGGTAGGTCGCGCCGGCCATCCCGTAGTAGTTGCTGCGCGTCTGCACGATGGGGCTGTCGCCGTAGCGGCCCAGCAGGCGCGTGAAGCCGCCCGTCGCGCGCACTGCCCAATGCCGCGACAGGTCCCAGTTCCACGTGAGCGACAGCGTCGCGCTGTCCACGCCGCCGCTCGTCGAATACGGGCCGAACCCGCTCGCCCGCGACTGCGCATCGGTCACACCGTAGAAGGTCTGCATATAGCGCCCCGTGCCGGCATGCACGCTGGCCGTCGCGACCAGCGCGTGCCGTCCGCGCTCGAACACGGGCACCGCGAGATCGACATGGCCGGACAAGCCGCGCGACCCATGCGTGACCGGCGCATCGATCGCAAGGCTCAGCTCGCCGCCGTCCGGCAGCTTCACGCCTGCGTGCATCGCGAACAGCACCGAGCCCGGCACCCTGCCCATTCCCTTCAGATGATCGGAGCCCGCACGACCGAAGCGATCGTCGTCGGTGCGACCCGCGTCGTAGCCCAGCGCGGCCGACACGAACGCGCCGTTCGGCAGCGCGAGGCGATAGCCGGCGCCGGCGCTGCTGTCGACGAAGAAGCCGTTGCCGAACATCGCGGAAAAGGACGGCGCGACGATGGCGCGGTACTGATTGCTGCCCTGATAGCGCGGCGCGAAGCCACCGCCGAGCGATATCGCGTACTGGTTTTCGGCGTGGACGGCGGAGGCAAGCGTGAGGCCGGCAAGCGGCATGCAATAGCGCAACAAACGAATGGAGGGACGCACGATATCGGAACGAGAGTGACGGAGCCCGAAGTCTAGGAGCGCCCGCGCGGCACGACTGTCCGCAATCTGCGGAAAATGTGTGCTCAATTGTGTTCGAGTGTTCCCGATTGTCGTGAGGCCTCGCGGGCCGCTACAACGCCAGATAGAATTCGCGTGCCGCGCCACGCCCGCATTGGCGTGAAAGAGAAGGCGCGCATTTCGAGGAGACCATGAACGACCATCCGCTCAAATACCGCGTACTGCTGATCGAGGACGACGACCGCCTCGCCGAGCTCGTGCGCGAATATCTCGACGGCTACGAATTCTCGGTGACGGTCGTGCGCCGCGGCGATCTCGCGATCGCCGCCGTGCGCGAACACCGGCCGGCGCTCGTGATACTCGACCTGATGCTGCCGAATCTCGACGGGATGGAAGTGTGCCGGCGCATTCGTGCGTTCAGCAACGTGCCCGTGCTGATTCTAACGGCGCGTGCGGATGTCTACGATCAGGTCGCGGGCCTCGAAACCGGCGCCGACGACTACGTGACGAAACCGATCGAGCCGCGCGTGCTGGTGGCCCGCGCTCGCGCGCTGCTGCGCCGTGCGCAGCCTGCGGAACCGCGGACCGATGACGCTGCGCCCGTGCAGGCGCTGCAGTTCGGCGAGCTGACGATTTCGCCGCCGAACCGCACGGTCGCGTGGCGCGGCGAGCTCGTCGACCTGAAGACCACCGAGTTCAACCTGCTGCTGATCCTTGCGCGCGCAGCCGGTACCGTACTGAGTCGCGACGCGATCCTGAAGCAATTGCGCGGCATCGAGTTCGATGGCATCGACCGGTCGGTCGACGCGGGCATCTCGAAGCTGCGCCGACGCTTCGAGGACGATTCGTCCGAACCGCAACGGATCAAGACGATCTGGGGCCGCGGTTATCTGTTCAGCCCTTCCGCATGGGACGAGTGAATGCTGCGCCCGTTGATCAAGCTGTACCTGATCGTGATCGTCAGCTGTGCCGCGGCGGTCGTATTCGTTCAATGGTCGTTCGACAAGATTTTCTACGAGCGCGTTGCGCAGGCGCAGCGCGATACGCTGACCACGTATGCGTTCGTGCTCAACGATTACCTCGAACGCCATCCGGGTGCGAAGCGTACGCTCGCGCTCAGCGAACTCGGCCAGCACGGCAACGAGCGATTCGGTTTCCTGACGATGGCCGACGCACGCGCGCAATTGTCCGACGCGCCGCTGCGCGATCTGGACGCCGGCCGGATTGCGATCAGCTACGACCGCAGGAACTACTACATGCCGCTCGCCGATGGTTCGGTGCTGCATGCTCGTCCGATTCAGCCGGCCATGCTCGACGTCAAGATTTATGCGAACGGGATGATCGCGCTCGCCGCACTGTTCGCCGTTGCGCTGTGGACGTCACATCACTGGCGCGACCTGCGCAAGCTGCAGACTGCCGCACACGCGTTCGGCGCGGGCGAGCTGTCGACGCGCGTGCGATTGTCCGCACGGTCGAACATCTATGAGCTGTCGGTGCAGTTCAACGACATGGCGGAACGGATCGAAGCGTCGATCAAGCAGCAGCGCGAAATGATGCATGCGATTTCGCACGAGCTGAAGACGCCGCTCGCTCGCCTGGAATTCGGACTCGCGCTGCTCGCGGACGCCGACGACAGCAGCCGGATGCAGACACGTTGCGACGCGCTGCGACGCGACGTGCGCGAACTCGACGAACTCGTGACCGAGTTGCTGACGATCGGACGGCTCGAACAGGGCGCGAGCGAACTGGAGCCGATGGAGGTGGCCGTCGATGCGCTGATCGACAGCGTCGCCGGCAGCGTCGCGAACGATGTCGCCGATCGCGGCATCATGCTCGACGTGTCGACCACGGGGGCGCCCGCCTCGCACGTATGCGATCCGAAACTCGTCGCGCGTGCGCTGTTGAACTTGATCCGCAACGGCGCGCGCTACGCGTCGCGTACGGTGCTGCTGTCGGCGGCGAGCGATGCGTCGGGCGCGTTGGTGCTGAGCGTCGACGACGACGGGCCGGGCATTCCAGTGGCCGATCGCGCGCGCGTGTTCGAACCGTTTCAGCGGCTCGATTCGAGCCGCGACCGACAGACCGGCGGGTTCGGACTCGGGCTCGCGATCGTGCGGCGCGTGGCGCGCGTGCATGGGGGTGAGGTGTGGCTCGAGGATTCGCCGTTGGGCGGCGCGCGGTTCGTGATTTCGTTGCCGGGGTGAGGTGGATGAGGTTTTTAAGCGGACGTTGGCGCACGGAATTTCCGAAGGGTCCGGGTGACGGGCCGTCAGCGAACCCATGCCGCCTCTCGCCGACAGCCCCATGTCCAACCGAACGGAAAGCGATTGCGTGATTCGCGACAGGGTATGTCTCAAGCACGTTGCACACTGTCCATCAGAATCAGGAACAGGAGATGCACACGTGAATACCCGCATGACGAAACCGGCGAGCCACGAGCGCGCCGACCTGGCACGATCATCTCGTTGCCTCCGCAACGATTCCGCAATGCTGCGTATCGCATTGCGCCCGTGGGGATTCGATGCCTGCGTCGTCCAGTCGTGGATCAACGCACTGCCCACACTGGATCGGGCTATCGCGTGGGAGCTCGCGACCGATCGACGGGCGCCCGGCGCGGATATCGTGGTCCACGTCGTCAGGCCGGCGCCGGCAGCGCGCGGGCAGTTCTGCTGGAACGGCATCGGTGCAAACTATGCGCTCAGGCAATCGCTCGCGGCCTGCGGCACGGAGCTCGCTCTTCTGATCGGCGCTTCGGAGCAGATGCCGGCCGAGCGCGTCGGTCACTGGGTCGCCGCCGGGGCATTGCCGCCGGCCGCGGCACTTGCAAGGCTCGGCCGGTTGATCGCGGCCTGTGCCGCGCCGCAGCGGCAGCCGCAGCCGCAGCCGCAGCCGCCGGTGCGACGCACGCTGATGCGCCTGATCTCGCACGATCTGGACATGGCATGAACGGCGTCGCGCGGTGGTCGCGGACGGAACGCCGCACCGCCGCCCGATTGCTTTTACTCCTGCGGCGAATGCCTGCGCACGTCAGGCGGTCATTCCGGCCGCCCCGCTGCATCGGCGCGGCTTGCACCCGCCGGCTTGCCGTACATGCGTGCAAGCTCATTCGCCTCTCGCACGAACTCGGCACGCAAGCCGGCGGGCGCAAGCACCTCGACGTTCGGCCCGAACGAGCGCAACCACCATCGCAAGCGCTGGCTCAATAGCACGGTGCCCTTGACGAAAAGTGCGTCGCCGTCGCGGGTATGCGCCTGATCCTTCGACATCGGCGCTTCGAGCAGATGCTCGCCGGCACCGTTGAGGAACCTGAGCTTGAGCATCACCTCCTTCTCGACCATGAAGTCGAAGCGACGCTGTTGCTTCACATAGGCATCGAGCGAAAAGGTCGGCGGATAGTTAAACGTTTCGAGCAGCGCGCTGGCACGCGTGAAACGGTCCATGCGGTACATCGTCGGTTCGGTCTTGCCCGGCGTACCGCCGACCAGGTAGACGAGCCCGCCAACCTCCACGAACCCGAGCGGCAGAATGATCCTGGCCCGGTCGTTGTCGGTGTTGTGACGCGGGCGATAGACGATTTCGAGCTTGCGCTCTTCAAAGAGTGCGCGTGACACGATGCCGAACAGTTCCCGGTCGATTACCGGGTAATGCAGCGAGAAGCCGCCGCTTTCGACCGCGACCTTGCTCGCCCAGCGCGAATAGCGCCGCTCGGTTTCATTGCTCGTCCGCTGCAGCCGTGCCTCCGCGACGTCGAACATCGACGACAGCGATTCGGCCACCAGTTCCGGAATCTGGCGCGACGAGAAGCGCCGCAACGTCTGCAGCGCGAGCGCTTCGTCGAACGTCATCATCGAGCCAGCCTTGGCGGCCATGCCGCTCGCGCCCGCCTTCTTGCGCCACACCAGCGCGGTGCCGCGTTCGAGCACCTCGACGAGCCCGTCGCGCTCGAGCTTCGCGAGGCGCCGGTTGATCGTCCTGACGGTTGGCGTGTCGAGCGCGGTCCGCGACAGCCAGCGGTGGATATCGGGGGTGCTGATGTAGTCGTCGTGCGTTGCCGCGTCGGGAAGCGCGCGCATGATTTCGCGATCGAGATCGGACATGATGGGTAAGCGTTGCTCGCAAAGAGTCGATCACGGTATATCGACCAGCGATGGCCATTCTTGAGCGCCTCGCCTCCACGCTTCGCGCGAAGCAAGCCCTTCAGGTGACACAGCACGTGCTCGAGCGGACCCATCGGGCGCAGATTCAGGCCGGTGCCAGCGCATGCGGAATCGGATATTCACGCAAACGAACTCGCACCGGAAGCGAGTGTGCCGTGCGGTTCCGACAATTGGTGTCCCGATGACGGATTCACTTCTGCGGCGGCGTGAACTTCGATGTGCATGCAACGATCATCACGACCGTGCCGGGGATGCATGACCTCATGCGACATCAAGACACCGTATGTCCGAACGGGCGTCGACAATACCCGCTCGACAACAACAGGACGATATTCTCGATGCCATTCTCTTCGGACATGCGGCGCTCGACGTTTCAGGCCGAGAACTGCCTCGCGAAAGACGATTCCGATAACAAAGTACAGGTTCGCGTCGATGCAGGGCGAGGCCAGCCGCTGATTGACGACCTCGACTTCAATGACGGTTCAATCAACCGCGCCGCCATGAAAATTCCGCTGAACGAGCGGCCCATGTCCGAGAAAATGCAGCGTGTGGCCAAGTGGATCGCGTGCAACTTCGACAAGCCCGTCAAGGTTCGACAGGCCGCCGATCTCGTCGCGATGAGCGAGCGCACCCTGCTGCGTCACTTTACAAGCGAGATCGGCATGGCACCCAGCGCCTATTTGATGCGTGTCAGGCTGGCACGCGCGTGTGCGATGCTCGCCTTCACCGCGCTCCCGGCAGACTCGATCGCTCGGCGTTGCGGGCTCGGCAGCGGCGAGCATCTCGCGCGCCTGTTTCGCCAGCACTTCGACAAGACCCCGATCGAATATCGGCGAGCACATGCGCATGCGCGTCCGGACATGCGTGCAGTGGAGCGCGATGGCGCGGGGGACGCGCCGAGCTCTTTTCGGTCCGTGCCGTGACCGTCAAGTCGTGCCATGTACCCAGCCGGTACAGCGCATCGGGAGAGATGCTCGAGCGATCTGGTGGCAGCGGCCTTCGCGCGTTCAAACTGGCCCGGCCGGAGCTTCATCAACAATCGCAAGCCGTTTAGCGCATGGCGTCGCTCAAACTCAATCGGCGACAGGCCGAACCATCTCACGTTTCGTGGAGGTCCCAACTCTCTCGAGAAATGGTATGGACACCTCCCTCCCGTATCGTGAGGCGCAGGCAAAAGCGGTCGCCTGGGTGATTCTTGGCTTTGCTTCGCCGAAGTAGCAACGCGGCTATCTCGAATTTACCAAATCCGGTTACACCATGGTTACATGGTCTACGGCTCGACGGCATTGACTCAAGGGGGATTTTCGCCAGTGCTTGATTTGACTGGCCCGCCCTACACGATTCGAACGTGTGACCTACGGCTTAGAAGGCCGCAGTCTATTGTTTAGATCGATATTGATCGACATCCCAACACGTCACTATCTTCTTGATATTTAATCATATTCTAGTCCGACGCCGCACCACGATGTTGACTCGGATTGACTGACATCCCTAGAATTCCCCTACACCACGCCTACACGGCGTTGCAAACGGGGACTACAAGTGACAAAGGAAAATTTCACAATCGAACGGGTCACCGGTTACGAGTGCACGCCAGGACGACAACAGACGATCTATTGAGACAAGAAGCAGCAAGGACTCGGCCTTCGCGTGACGGCATCGGGCGTGAAGTCCTACGTATTCGAGGGCCGTTTGTTTGGCAAGACCATTCGGATCACCATCGGCTCGCCCAACGCATGGCCGCTGGAGCGACACGCCACGACCGACGCGGCGACCGGGAAGACGATCGAACGCCTCGGTGCAAGACAGGAAGCGGCTCGACTCAAAGCGCTGATGGATCGCGGCATTGATCCTCGCGAAGAAAGAGCGGAACAGCGTGCTGAACATGAAGCGCGCAAACTCGACGCGCTCAGGCAAAACGCGACTGTATCGGAAGCATGGGCAGCCTACCTGGACGCACACCGTAGCAAATGGAGTGGTCGACACTACTACGATCACGAAAAGCTCGCACAAGCAGGCGGCCTACCCTGGAAGCGCCGACGTGGGACAACGATTCCTGGGCCGCTGGCGACATTAATGCCGCTCAAGCTGACGGATCTCAATGCCGAGCGAGTGGCTATGTGGCTTGAAGCCGAAGCAGAAAAGCGACCAACGAACACTGAACAGAGTTACCGCAAACTGCGTGCATTCATTCGGTGGTGCGAAGACAAACCGGAATATTCAGGGTCTATTGCACCAAATGCGTATGCCGCTCGCGCTGTGCGCGCAGCCGTACCACGCACCAAGGCCAAAAGTGATTGTCTACAACGAGAACAACTGCTTGTGTGGTTCACGGCCGTACGTCAGATTGACAATCCAGTTATCAGCGCATACTTACAGGGCCTCCTGCTTACCGGAGCTCGCCGCGAAGAACTCGCCGCATTGCGTTGGAAGGACGTGGACTTCCGCTGGCGCAGTCTGACCATGAACGACAAGATCGAGGGGACCGGCGGCCGCACTATCCCACTTACGCCATATCTTGCGAGCCTCCTGACAAATCTCAAGCAGATGAACGAGATACCGCCGAACAGACGGCAGTTGGCCAGCCTCACCGAAAAAGGAAAGTCATGGTCCCCCTCTGAATGGGTGTTCACCAGCAACAGATCAGAGGACGGAAAGATCGCCGAGCCCAGAAAGGCCCACAATAGTGCAATCGAAGCTGCCGGCTTGCCTCACCTTACATTGCATGGACTGCGCCGGTCGTTCGGTACGCTTTCGGAATGGGTTGAAGTCCCTGTCGGTGTTGTTGCCCAGATCCAAGGCCACAAGCCGTCTGCGCTGGCCGAGAAACACTATCGACGTCGACCGCTCGATCTTTTGCGCATGTGGCACGATAAAATTGAATCGTGGATGCTGCAGCAAGCAGGCCTCGGTCATCTCCTTACGCCTGTTGCCGAGACTTACGCGAGGGATGGAGAGGCAAAGACGGCGTCGGGAAGTTGATAGCCGCCGCCTATTCCGGACCATCATTTCCTGAAACGGGAAGCGAAGTCCAGAAGCGTGTCATTAATCGCGTCGCGTTCGGGTGCGAAATGCGCGTCACGATGACAGCTTGGACAGAGTGCGACGCAATTCCAAACGCGATCGCTATTCCTAACGCCAAGGATGTGATGAACGTCGAGAAAGCCCTTATAGCGCGCGATCGCCCCGCACGTCGAGCGTTCACACTTTCCATCCGCGCGCTTGACGACGTCAGCCCGGACACGAGGATCGCGCTTCACTTCGGATCGCGTCACGGCCCGCTCAATTGCACCATCACTTCCATAGCCCGAAGGATCGGGTGCGTAGAGGTCGTCCCACGTGTCGTCGATGGGCGCGCGCAGTTTCACATCCCCCATCCTGACGAGATCCTGCACGCCGGGCCATTGCCAGAGCACATCGGGCACGAAATGGGCGTCTTCGTGTCGGCTGTCCATTAGATACACCGTGGGACTCGAGCCGTTTTTTGCGTGGTTCTTCGTGGCTCGTCCTAAGCGTCCGGCTTTGATCAATTCCTCGCTTACATCCGCCTGACGACGCCAGATCAAACCCAGCTGATCGATTGGCACAAGTGCTGCGTAAGGGACAGTCTCGCCGACGCGCTGGAAGATGAGCGCATGCGAGATGCCGACTTTCACATCACGATCGACGAGCTGGTCGAGCGTTTTATCCCAGTCATTGTCAATGAGGTCCGCTCGCAACTGGGCAGCCGAATAACGTAGGTCGTCCGAACCGCGATGCCGCCAGCAAAGCCGCACGCGCATCTTGATCGTTTCCCCCGGTTCGGATCGCGCGGTAACAACCTGAGCCTGCGAAACCCCTCGCACGATGCGCTCATCAGACAGCACTGTGAATCCTCTGCTTTCTAGAAACGGACGGATCGCGTCGCGACTCAAACGCTCCGCTTCAAAGCTCTCCGGCTTGCGAAATACACGTTCAGTTGGCACGACTGTCTCCGTTGGCTAGGGCATGGTATTGTGGAAGCGGGCCATTTTTCGCAATACGGTTCTGCTTGCTTACAACTCAGAACGGTCACCGGTTTGCTCTGTCGCGTGTGACTGCTATTGGCAGCCGAACGCGGCCGGCCGCAGCCCTGTGACGCACGACCGACGCAGATCGACCCGTAGCGGACCTTCAGTGTTCTCGAGAACAGTCGTTCAGAGCACATCAAACTGACATCGCACGGTATGTCGCAGGCCGCATTGATCGAGTGCTCCCCGGACTACGTCACCGGGGGCGGTAGCGGACTTCCGTCCTCGAATGTTCCAAGAAGCGTGCGCGCTTTTTTTAATAGGCGCTCGATTTCGACGAAAGGTAAATCCCTCTCAAAAAGGGAGACCTCCACCGAATTATTGACATCGCTGCGAAATACTTCGGCAACAACCTCTTCGTGGTCGTTGACGAGCTCGAGTCCAAGTCCATCACGCAGGACGTCTGAGGCCATTTGAAGTCGAAATACTCTACCTATATCTTCGGTCATGATGACTGATCCTTAGAAAGGCGACTCTGTCTTATATGGGATGAGAAATTGTGGACAATGTTAGCCGTGCCGTCGACCGTCCCCTCATGGCCGGACTCGGCCGGCCGCAGCCCCGGCAGGCAGCGACTGGCTCAACCCGACCCTAAAGAGACCGTCAGACCTCCCGCAAGCGGACACTCGGCGCATGAGCAGGTGCCGGAGCGAATTCAGGCGCGAGTTCCAGTCGATGACCTCCCTGGTCATGTGCGTTTTCCAGTCCGTGTGCGTTTAAAGCGAACCGGTGACAGAAAACGTACGACGAGGGAAGGACAGGCGAGGCGGCGGCTGCTATAGCCGCCGAGCCTAGTCGTTCCACCACCCAGGTGTGGGCAGCTTCTTGGTGTAAGGCGAGCACTGCTCGCGAAGAAGTCGCATGCCCTTGTAGTCCAACGTTACGACCGAAACGGCAGGGTCGGTTGGCCACTCCGCAATCGCGAAATCAGCTTCGTACTCTTTGCCTTCAATGCACGCGATATAAGGCTCGCCCTTGAACGGCACAGCCGTAATCGCCCAGATACGCGCTTCTCCATGTCGATCGAGGGTGCCATCGAAGACAGTCGATTGGTAACGATTGCAGGAGGCCTCGGACAATCCAAACATCGGGATGCACGGCGTCTGCCATGTCGTTTGGTAAACCGTGACATCTGCTCCCGATAGAGGGTGCCCTTCTCCAGCGACTACCCGTAACGTAAAGTGCCGGGGGAAGACCCAAGGCCCCGCGTGCCCCCACACCAGGAAAAAGAGCGCCGCAGGAATGGCAACGAAGAGCCAACTTTTTCTAAGCTTCATTCGCGCCTACGCGTCAAATTGAACCGCACCGGCTGCTTCGTCGCCTCACATCCTTTCCCACCTACTTTCCTCACAAATCTCACGCATCGACACGATCAGTCACAAACCGCACTATGGCCCTGCCAGCGGTCGGATTGCGCAGCGCGGTCCACTAGCATCCCACCGTATCAGCGACATTGCTGCTCCTGCTCGCACGGAAGCAAAGTGTCGGGTCCACTGGCTGATTTTTTACAAGTGTTTATTCACGACTTTCATGAAATCAGCAACCGTCAATTCCGGACCTTCAACACTTATTCCAACAAACGTCTCAGCCTCAATTTTTATCGTCTCACCGCCAACATTTATTACCAAAACCTCCAAATCTTGAGAGCCAGCGACACCACCACTCTTATCTACAACTTCCGCTCCGATTTCGGAGATAGCAATAGACAAAGCCTTTCTCAAAGCTTCATCATACTCGTCTCCAACCACAATTTTCACAATATCGCTTTTCATGTTAAAACCCTAGATCCTTACCACCTGTTCGGGTTGCCGATTCAATTATCTGATCCCAACTCTTCCCTTTTGCACGAAGCCACTCTATTGAAGGGCCAAGCTTGTCCCCGTATTTCTCGATATTTCTTGCGTATATCTCTGCAAGCTTATCTGGGGGAGTCAGATTCTTGTATTTAACACCCAGATCACGCCTCATTTGATGGACTCGCCGGGCTATCTGTTCAGGGTTTGATCCCGCTTCACGCATATTGTTTACGACATCCTTTAGATTGTTTACTTCGTCCACATAGGCTTGGCGAAGCGGTGGAAGCTTCTCAACCTTGGCACCATCTCCGGATACTTTACCAGTACCGCCCCCCTCAGTCGCAGTGGTCGCCTTAGCTGCATCCGCCGTCGCATCCGCAGTCTTGGTACCCTCTGCGATAGTCCCTTCAGCCTGAAGCACTTTCCCGGTGGCTGCAGCAGTCTTGCTCAGTTCAGCCCCTTCAGCAGCCCCTACCTTGCCTAAGGCAGCTACCCCCCGAATCCCGCCCTTGACAATCCCAGCCCCACCCGCAGCAAGCGACACGGCCGTCACAATCTTGTCGCCACCGGCCTGGGCTGCATTGCTCATCTTAAACTTGGGTAGCTCGACGGAGCCAGCGCTTGCTCTAACTTCCTGTGCCCCTTGTGTCAGCGCCTCGGCAGACTGCGTTTGCCCAAACACACTTTGCATAGCCGCAGCCTGCTCCATTTGCCCTGCGGTTTGGAGCGTACTGCCTTTGATCAGCAACTCGCCAATATCGGACGGTATATTGGCAATCCCTTTGACAGCGCCTTTCGTCGCCTCCCATGGATGATCTGCGGCCTCACTCAGCTCGTGCTTCGTATTGCCCCACCATTTGGAGAACCAACCCTCCTCTTCTGGTGTTTCCGCTTTCACCGGCGGATTGGCTGAAGACGCAGGGGCGCTCGACATCGACGCCTGACCGTACAATCTGCCGACAGTATTGCCCTTGTCACCCACAGTACGCTCCCCGACTTATTTTTTGCTCATCTGTTCTCGAACCTTCGCCGGCGGGTCGGGCGGAAACTTCGCCCCCTTCGCAATCATCAGCGCCCGCAGACGCTCGAATTTTTCCAAGCGCTCCTTGCCCTCGGGCGACAACCCTGGTGCGGGAGGCGTCTGTGTCGTTCTGACCGGTTGCCCATCCTTATCCAACGAGATGTCGGTGACCGTGGCCTGCTTGGCCTCCGGTTGCAGTGCGTCGATGTCTTTCTGCACGGAGTAGGCCACGCTCACGCCGTTCGTCGTATGGGCGTTGACATCGGCACCATGCTCAACGAGAAAAATCGCAATGTCCGGCTTGGCGACATCGAGCGCGGAATCCAGTGCGGTCCCGCCAATGCTGTCGCGATGATTGATGTTTGCGTGATGTTCGACTAGCAGCTTTACTCGCTCCATCGCGCCGTTGCCTTCCATCGCCCGCTGCAACAGACTCGTGCCATCGCTATCGACCGTATCCGGCGACAAGCCCCCATCGAGCATGGCCTTCAGGTACCGAGTATCTTCATTGGTGATCGCGAAGTACATCGCGCTGCCCAGGCCCTCCACGATTTGAGCGTCCGGCTTTGAGCCATGCGCGATCAGTTCGCTGATCGCGGGGAAATTCTTGGTCGAGATGGCAAACCAAAGCAACGTCATCTCTTGTCGCCCGGGCTTGTTCACGTCGATCCCGGACAACGCCGATTTCAGTTGAGCAACGTCGCCATCGCTGATCGCCTTGGCAGCAGACAGATAGCTGCCGTCAAAATACTTGCTGGGTGAGTTCGCGCTCATATTGCATCCACTTACGATGATTGTTAGTGCAGAGACGGCCGCTAGAGCCATCCACCGCCACCGCGCCGTGTGCCTCACGCTTCGGGCCGGCGAAGTTGTCGTACTGGTCCTCAAGGACGGGTCTCCTGAACGATCGTCGCCTGATCGGCTGTCTTTTGTGCTTCGATGCCATCGATGACCTGATTCATGCCATGGCGTTCAACCGCACCACCCGTTCCCGGAAGGATGTGCGGCGTGCCGACAGCTGTAGGCATCATGCCGTGACTGCCTTCCTGCACCTTCGTCAGGATCTCCCCTTCCACGCGGTACGCCTGAATATCGGATGCCACCGGCGTCCCGCCATAACGCGCTACCGTCGCCGGATTGAGGCCAGCTGCGTTGAACGTGGTCGCAGCCAAGCCACTTGCGCGCGATGCGGCAGAACCCATGCCGCCGCCGAGCGAATGCCCCACAATGTCCACATCGGTTCCACTCTTCTCAAGCGCTCGCCCGATCTTGACTGCACGGTCGTAATAGGCCGAGTTCTTATTGGCCCCTTGAGCGATGTTATTGGCCCAGTCGGACCACTTGTACTTGTCTGTACCCTGAAAAACCACCTGCGTCTTGAAATCGTTGCCGAAAACTCCAGGATCGGGCTCGTAGACCTGGGCACGAAAGTTTGTCCCCGGTATCGAAAAATCGTTGGGCTTCAACTTGAACTGAGCCAGTTTCGCAGGGTCGCTGCTGACGTTCGTCCATCCCTCTGGCGCCGCCTGCGCCGGGTGGTAAACGTTCTCAGCCAAGCGCGCCTTTTCGACGGCCGTATTGTTTTGCTCAAAGCGATTTGCCGCCGCTTCGAGTTTGCTCCGCTCCGGTCCCGGCGGCATCGAAGCAGCTTTCTCCCGTGCCTCGGCAATCTGCGCCTTCCGACCTCGCCAACGGGCAGCCTTTGCTTCCTTCCCGACGTAATTGCCGTTCATCCAGAACTGATCGCCGTGACGCACGACCATCTTGCTCTCGACCCGAACGGTCTTGCTATGGTCGATAGGCCAGCACTTGGCGCCAACGGTTCCGCTTTCGACACCATGTGCCACACCGGCCTGATCGCCGATCGTATCGGGCGCGAAACTCGAATCGAACCGCACGATCGGATTCCCGTTCGCAAAGACCGTCTTCGACGTCATCTGACTGTCGCCGAGGCTCGCCGTGACAGGATAAGGTACGGGCGGCGAGCTACTCCCCATGGGGGTCTTGCATACGTCCGGCATCATCGACACGATGGTCCACTGACCATCCTTGCGAGCCATTACGTTGTCTGCCACGCGTCCTCCGGTTCGCTGCTTGTTTTCGGGACAGCCATTCGCAGCAGAGGCGCATGCCGATCGAGTTCGAAACGTGCCTCGCACACGCGCACCGCCGGCTGCAACGGAAAAACCGCTCGCCATGTAGCCGATACGCGCATTTCCTCGGTATCGATCAAAAGTGTGTCGAGCTTCATCTCGAGTGGCACGATTTCACCGCTCTTGAAGCGAAGCGCCACAAGGGCGCGATGCCCCGGAAGTCTCGCACGCAAAAAGCCTGCACGCGTGTGCTCCGGCTGCGCGAGATTGGCAAGCTCGAAGGCGAGCCCCGGCGCAGGCCATTCGATCTGCTGATCTGCCGGCGCACCATTCCAATAGTGGAAGTCATGATCCACCGGATGGTACGGCCATCTTGTCTTATGCCAGATCTCGTCGTAAGTCCCGGCAAACTGCAAACGGGGTGTCCAGGCGCGCCCGACAACACCCAATCCGACAGGCGTCGTCGCGTAGCGGGCTACGACCTCTTTCATCTGCTTGGCATCCAGCCCCGAAGCGGAATGCTCGGCAACGTCGAGACTGGTTATCGGAACGTCCCATGCTTCGATCTGCGGCGCCGGAATTTCGGCAATCTTCGGCAATGGTCCTGGAAGCGATGATGCACACAACGAGGCGACGACCGACTTATGGGTCGCCCGATCGAGGAAGCGCTTCTCGACCCAACCGCGGCCCAGCGGGTTGGTGAAGCAGACTTCGTTCAGCTCAAGATCCGCGCTCGCCCCCTTTGCGCTCTGCGTGAGGGCGACGCGGCTCGTGCCGCCGTATGCTTGCTCCCAGCGCACTGGAACAGCTCGTGTCGGTTCAGGTTCACCGAGCCTCCACCCGCGCCAGCCCTTCGTAAACGCGCGCGGTCCCGTGACGCGCAGTCCTTTGTCGATGACCATCGTCCCGGCGTCGAATACGCGTACGCGAGCGGGCCACGATGCCGCAGGCGTGCCATGCGGGGCGTGTGCTGTCGCTCGAACCAGGACATCACACTTCGGTTTGAACGGCGCGAGATCGCTTTCCCATTTCACGCTGCTCTTACCCGTTTCGCCTTCGTATTCGTCTGCCATCGTCAACGGGACGGCACTGTCGCCGCTCAGCAGCACGCAACGATGCGTATCGCCCTCGGCGTCGAGCGACTGCGCCGGCTCAAGCCGATACACCGCCTTGAGCGCCACCACGTGGATTTCGTTGCCCGGCACGTCGACGGCATTGAATGCCATCGCATGCAAAGGCGTGAGGTTACGGAACTCCATCGTCGTAGCGCTTAGTTCAGATCGACGGTCTTGCCGTCCACCGTCACCGCGTCAGAACCCAGAATGTCGATACTCGTTCCACTGATCGTGATGTGTCCGCTGCTTTCAAGAACGATCGATGCTTTACCGGTTCGCAACTCGATGCGATCGCCCGCAGTAACCGTATAGGTCTTGCCCACCATCGTGGTTTTCGAAAGGCCGACTTCCTCAGCACTGGCGAGGCCGGCCGCAGTATTGATCGCGCCTGCTACCGTCACCGTATACGCGCCGCCCACGGTCAGTGCTTTCGCCAGCCCCACCGTCTCCGTGGACGTCAGTGCAATCAGAAGATTCTCCATCCCCTCGATCGTCTCGTTCCGGTTGCCGCCGACCGTCAGCGTCTCGTTGTTGCCAACGGTCTCGGTGCGATCCACCCCAACGTGAATAGTCTCGTTGTTGTCGACGGTTTCCGTGCGATCGTGGCCGACGTGTACCGTCTCATCGTGATCGATGTTCTTGGAGCGATCGTTGCCAACCCAGTGCGATTCATTGTGCTCGACCTCGATGCGCTGGTCCTTCTCGGCGTGTAGCCAGACCTCTTCCTCACCCTTCTTGTCCTCGAAGCGAATCGCATTGGCCGTGTTGACGTTACCGGTCTTGGTCGAACGCGTCAGAATCCCGCTCTGTGTGGCGTTGGCCGGCAATGCCCACGGCGGCGTGTTCTGCGAGTTGTAAACGCGCGACGTCACGAGGGGACGGTCCGGATTTCCGTCCAGGAAGCTCACGACCACCTCATCCCCGATTCGCGGAATCTGAATCATCCCGAAACCGCTACCCGCCCACGGCTGGCTCACGCGCACCCAGCAGGAACTCCCTTGGTCGCGTTTGCCGAGACGATCCCAGTGGAACTGCACCTTCACCCGGCCGAGACTATCCGTATAAATCTCCTCGCCTTTCGGACCTACGACGATCGCCGTCTGCGGCCCGACGATCGTCGGACGCTCCCCTTCGAATGCCGGACGGTACGGAATTTTCTTCCGAATGCAGGTGAAGCTGCACGAATACGCCGAACTCCCCTCACCGGGCTCATAGTTGTTCGTGCCGGTGTGTGACACAGTCAGCAACAGGAATTGCCGGTCTTCCTGTTTGGTGCTTGCGTGATCGTAGTGGTCGTCCAGCTCGAAGTATCGGCACGGCATCATCCGCCGACCCGTCGTCACCCCGACGAACGTCTTGCTGTGTGCAGCGAGCGCTTCCGTCCGGAAGCGCGCGAGCTCTTCACCCCGATCGCTGTCAGCGAAGCCATGCTCGCCGAGGTAGTCGTAGATCTCGTAGGACGGTACGTCGCCTTGATTGACCTCCGTTCCACCCGACACGAATCGCCGGGCATGAGGAATCTTGTAGTCGAAAGTTTTCAGTCCGACCGTGTCCGGTGCAAGCTGACGCTGTGCTTGAAATGACGTGATGACGGCGAGATTGTCCATCGCCTCGCCCTGGTTGTATTGCAGCGATGGACTGCGCCCGTCGATCGGCTTCGCGGTCACCGAGTTATCGGCAATGATCAGCTTGTGCCCATCCTTCGCATGCTCGAAGTAATAGAACAAGCCATCCTCTCGCATCAGCCGTTCGACGAAAGCAAGATCCGTCTCACGGTACTGCGTGCAATAGCTGCGATTCTGCGTTCCTTTCGAGAGCCGGAACTCAAACGACGCGAGCTTGCCGTACTCACGAAACACGCGCGCGAGAATCGCCTCTGTATTCTCTTCCTGAAAGATCCGAATGTCCTGCCGGCGAGAGAGCATCCAGAGCCACGGAAGGATCGTTGCGCTGTACATCGCAAAACCACCATCGGTATCGAGATGCGAAAACGCTGCGACGTATCCGTGGAAGTAACGCTCTTCCGAGCTGGCGAGCGCATCGGTCAACTGCAACGTGATTGTCACAGGTTGGCCGATCAGCTTCTTCAGCTCGATATTCTTGTCCTGCGACGCGAGCCGGACATGCATCTCGAAATTCTGAGATAACCCCTCGGTACAATGGAAATCGACGAGCACGAGATCTGATCGACCTTTCAAAGGCGTTTCAATCGTAAACAGGCGATTGCTCTGGAGCTGGAAGAAGCTCGCAATTTCGGACATTTGCATATGTAGCCTCGGAATCTCTCAGCAGAGGGGCAGTTTTTTGTCGGCGCGGCCATTCTAATATGTCTGCGCGCCATTTGGACTAGATGTCGGCCCCGGAAAACGGGGACCGATTATCGCGGATTATTGAATATTTGCAGCGAATGGACCACCTGCTGTCACATTACGAACGTGAAGTCGGGCTGCTTATACGCAGCCTGGCTGAGTTCGCTCGACGCTTCCCCAAGATCGCAGCGCGGCTCGGCATGACTGGCGGCCATGTCGAGGATCTGCACGTCGACCGAATGGTACAGACGTTCGCGTTGCTAGCCGCTCGTGTCGATGCGAAGCTTGATGACGATTACCCGCAATTCATCGAGGCACTTCTCGAAATTGCCTATCCGCAGTATCTGCGCACGGTCCCGTCATGCGCGGTTGCCTCGTTCGACCCAGCGGTTCTGCTCGGTCAGCTTACCGAACCGCTGACGATAGCGCGCGGCACGATGCTGGACGCCAATGCCGCACCGTGCCGCTTCCGTACCGTCTACGACGTCACGTTGTCGCCACTACGTATTCACTCGGCTCGCTATTCACCAGCGACGCTTGCGCCAGCTGCAGCGCGCATCCCGGCAGAAGTGACGGGGATCATTTCGATCACCTTTACAAGCGAATCCGCGTCGCAAGCATTCGACGACGCCGTTCCGTCCGCCCCGGTGCGGGTACATCTGTCCGGAGAGCGGCCGCTCGTCGCCGCGCTTTCCGATACGCTGTTGCTTCGTGTATCGGCCGCCTACGTTGAGGTGGACGAAAGCGGACACTGGACCCGCTTGTCGAAAGTCCCCATTGAGGCGGCCGGCTTTGCCGAAGGCGAGCGATTGTTGCCGAACGAAGGCGACACGAGCGCACAATCGTTCCGGCATCTGATCGAGTATTTTGCCTTCCCCGAGAAGTTTGATTTCGTCGACATCGACCTGGGTCGAATGCGCCGCGCCGCGCGCGCCGAAGCAGCTCGACGACTGACGCTTCACATCGCCGTGCAAGGCACCGCCCATGATTCCGGCGCCGCTCAGATCCTGGCAACGCTGAACATCAGCACGTTCCGATTGTTTTGCACACCGGTCGTCAACCTGTTTGAACGCGCGGCAACGCCTATCCAGCTAACCAGTCACGATGCCACCTATCCGATCACGCCGACCCCGTTGGCGACCGGCATTCCGCTGAGCGTCTACTCGGTTGAAGCCGTGTATCTGGGCGAGCGTACAAAGTCGGGCGAAGACAAGGCCGCCATCGCTTCACATGCGGCACCGCGCGCGCAGGTGTGGCCGTATCGTGCATTCAGTCACGCGCGGCCCATGGATTCGTCCGCCATCTATTGGCTGGCCTACCGAGATCCGGAAGCCATGCCGGACGGCGCGCTGGCGGAATCGCAACTGGCGTTGGTCGACTTAAAGGGTCAAACCGCTCATCCGCGACACCCTCAGGTCGATGTCGATGTCCTGGCGACCAACGGAGCAATGCCGTCCCGGTTGCCGATCGGTGCTCCGGATAGCGATCTTCTGTACGAGGGTTCAGCGCTGGCATGCCCGATTACCCTGCTCTCTCGCCCGACCTTGCCGGCATCCTTGCCGCGTGGCGGCGCGCTTTGGCGCGTTCTGTCGGCACTGGCGCCGCATCCGATCGACCTGACGCGGACCGGACTACCCGCGTTGAAGGAGTTGCTCCGTTTCCATGCCCCGCGTTCCAGCGTAGTTGCCCAACGTTGCATCGACGCGATCGTATCCCTGGACTACAAACCGGCGATCAGGTGGATGTCCCTCGACAACCAGTTCCCGTCGTTTGTTCGCGGTGTGGAAATCCTGCTTTCCTTCTCAGAGGCGGCGACAAGAGATGTCAGCCTGCATCGCTTCTCGGCCGTCATGGACCGGTTCTTCGGCCCGTACGCTCACTCAAACAGCTACGTTCAGCTCGTCGTGTTATCGGCCGAAAGCGGCAAGGAACTTTTGCGATGCGCGCCGCAGCCCGGCACGCAACCGTTGGTCTAGCTCAGTGAACATATCCGGCAAGAATCCCGATACTTCCCCCCGCCTGGAAGCCGACCGTTTGCCCACGCATGATCAATACAGCCGGCGCCTCCGAAATTGCTCGTTGGAGCAGCCAACTAAAGCCGGGGCCTGACAATCCCGCCGCGAGCAATGCGGGATTCATGCCGAGCAACATTGCATCACCCGCCCAGCCATAAATCGCCGACAACGACCCGTCGACGTAAATCGTTCCGCCCTGAAAATCCGATCGCGACAGTTCAGCACCGCGAAACGCGCTCGTCATGTAGATACTGCCGTAACTCGGAAAGTCCAGTGTGGAGCCCGCCGCCCCAACGCTGCGGCCCCGAATCGGCGGCAGCTTGATCTCAGGTGTCGAGAACCTCGGCAATTTGATTTTTGGGATCTTCAGACCCGCGCCGATCCCAACGCCGACGCCACCGTAGTAGAAGCTCTGATCGTGCTTCTCAGGGTCGGTCAGTATGATCGTGCCGCCCGTTGCCATTACGATCTCAATGCTCAGACCGCCGCCTGCCCCGGTGTTATAGGTCCACTTGCTCAGCCTCAGAAATGACATGCCCGCGCCCCAGTGATCTGGTTATTGTCGTGACGGAAGGTTGATCAGCCCACAAACGATAAAGCCCAATCCGAAGGCAGCGAAAAAGACTGCGTTCCCCCAGATTGCATCGAACCGATCGATTCTCGCAGTCGGAATCGGATTCTCGGCAAGATAGCGCACCTGCGGTCGATCGCCGACGGCCATTTTTGACACGATACCGCCTTGCGGATACGAAACGTGTTCGCCTGACTTGGTCATGAACTCGATTTCAGGGTGATAACCGCCCGCGTTCAACTTCACCACTTCGCCCGGCACCATGATTGACGTCCGCATGAATTCACGCGTCAGCTGAACGTTTATAGCCGCTGCGATCAAAAAGCCGACTCCGATCACGACAAAGACTACGACTTTGTACATAAATGTGCTCGCTCGTCAAATAGCAGTCGGGATGATACACAACGCGAGCCCGGAAGATGGGACTATCCCACAGCATTCCAGTGCCTCAAGAGAGTGCACGTCGGAACGCACAACCGACGCGCGCAACAAAAATAACCTTGTCTATTCTCGCGCTATGTCCGCGACCGAAAACTCATAACTCCGCACACGATCGCGAACGCCGCCATGATGGTAAAAACGATCGGCAAATCCCAGACCGCGGCGAAGACATTCATCGTTGCGCTGCCATCAGGATCGTCGGCTCGGTATCGCACCTCGACGCGCTGACCGAGCTCCACTTTCGTGACAATCCCGCCTTGCGGATACGAAATCTGCTGTCCTGTCTTGGTGGTGAATTGAATCTCGGAATGGTATCCGCCAGCATTGAGTTTAACGACGAGGCCCGGTACCACAATTGACGTTCGAAGAAACTCTCTAGTCGACTGTGCGCAGATTGCAGCAGCAACAAGAAGGCCCACCCCAATCACAATGGCACTGATGCCCTTAAACATGACGCCCTCGTTTACACTCCTTACAATTATTCGGGTGCTCCATGCTGATCGTATCAGCCTGCCAAATTCTAAAACATCCTCACCTGGACGCCAGGCTGTCCGCCTGGTGCGCTATCAGACCTTGGTCGGCAAATGGCGGCGCTTGCGAATGGTCTTCGGATTTGCCGTCATCTCTAGATAGGCGCACAGTCGACACCAGTGCCCGTTTCTGATCGTATTCGGCGTCGCGAACCAACGATGCCCAATATGGCATTCCCACTCAAGCCTCGTGCTGGAGTTCACATACTCCGTCGAGACGCAGCGACCGCCGCGGTCCCTTGCGATTGTTCGCATCAGCTTCAACCCTAGCTTCCGGCCGTCGTACGCACACACACGGCACCACCTCCCCGCAACGATTGCCCCCGGCACTGCCGACCAGCGATGGCCATGTGCGCATGCCCATTCAAGTTTCGTCGCGGCGTTCTTGTAGGTACGAGACAGGCACCGGCCGCCATGCTCTTTCGCTAAGCGTCGCATATCGGAGATGTCATATACGTTGCCCTGGTTCTGGCATTTCGGGCACCACGATCCTCGAAAGATCTTCGCTCCCTGCGCATCCCATTCGTGACCATGCCCGCAACGAAACCGGTAATAGGCATCGTTTCCGATGTACTCGGTCGCAAGACAAATGCCGCCACGTTTCAACGCATGGGCCTGCATCGCCTGGAGGCCGTCAGCACGACGATACGCTACCGACTTCCGTGCATTGGCACATTCTCGGCACCACGCACCCCTCGTCACCTCATAACCGACCGTCTCCCATTCGTGGCCTTCCGCACACCGAAAGCGGTAACGATCTGAAAGCTTAGTGTAGGTCGTAGACAAGCACTTCCCGCCGCGATCCCGCGCGACCGCACGCAAGCGCTTCATCCCGTCCGGATCGGACATCCGCTTTGAATGCTCCGCACGCGCGCATAACACGCACCACGATCCCTTCTGCAAGTTGCCAGCCGTCTTCTCGAACGTGTGTCCTTCACGGCAAACGAACCGGTAGCGCGCCATACGACCGGCATATTTAGCGGACAAACAACGCCCGCCGGCCTGTCGCGCAAGTTGATCAAGCTGTCGCAGCGACTCCTCCTCACGGCAGGTAGAACATGCGATGAGGTTGTAGTACAGATGCGAACCGGATCGGCTGACCTCATGGCCGTTGCTGCAACGGAAGCGATATTGAGCATTCCATCCCCGCCAATCAGATTCCAGCAGCTTCAATCCGTACGGCGAAAGCGCCTCGCGTACTCGTTTCAATTGGTCAACTGACAATGCCCCTACTCCGCGTAATTGATCTACTTTGCGCAGATGTCGCGACACCCACGACAAAATATCAGCATCCACTCGTTGCCTGTGTACGATACCGCAGATCCGATCGATCAATTCGCATACACCACTGCCAATTGGCGCATCAACCAATTTTTAACGATCGGCGAGCATCCCGCACTTGTGCTCGATTCCAATTTCTTTCAACCACATATCACCTTCCTGAACACGGCCAGCTATGGCCGCTCCGTCGATGCATTTCCGCGTCGGCGCACTTCGCTCAGGAGTTTCCGTGATCTCTGATCCCCCTACCTTTGTGCTGATCGGGCTGGGCCTCGCGCTCGTCGCCATGTTCGCGGTGGGTTTCTATTGGCTCGCCACCAAGGACCGGCCGACACGTCCACATTCCCCCGTCGCTCCCCCGCTGGCTCCCGACGCTGCCGTCCCGCGTGCCGTCGATGTCGACGAATTCGAAGAATGGGAAGCGTTCGCCCCGTATCCCGATCACGTCGTCCACACGGCGCATGAAGCCAGCGTCGAATCGGGCGATAGCTATCCGCCGTTCGGCCGGCGCGAAGAACCTGCCTACGCGTCCTCTGCAACCGAAGCTCGCCACGACCTGCACGACGCGATCGAATCGTTGATGGGCGAACCGAGCAAGCCTGATCCGGCGCCGACCAAGGCCGCGCCATCATCGTCCGGGTCATCAATCCGCTGCCCGCGTTGTCTGTCCTCGCGTATCGACACGCGCAATCGCGCCCGCAAGGCCGGCAGCACGATCGGCAGCGTTGCGGGGGCGACAGGTGGCATGACAGCCGCCCTCGCCGGTGCGGAAACCGGCGCAGTCGTTGGTTCGATCGCCGGACCACTTGGTACGGTCTTCGGCGGACTCGCGGGCGCTGTGATCGCAGGACTCGTCGGCAGCGCCGCGGGCTGCGCAGCCGGGTCTGTTGATGTCCACGCAGAACTGACCCACCTGAGGCTGTAGTTTTCATCGAATTTTGACCCACGTGATTGAATGCCCTGCTCAATCTTTGAGCAGGGGATACAGAGGTGATCACGGTGGGCATATTGGCCAAGATCAGGCGGATGTATTTCCGCGAGAAGGTCCCGCTGCGCGAGATTGCGAGGCGCACGGGCCTGTCCCGGAACACGGTGCGCAGCTGGCTTCGGCAAACGGATGCCGTTGAGCCGAAGTACCCGAAGCGCGTCAGCCCGAGCGTCGTCGACGAGTGGGCCGCGCAACTGACGGGCTGGCTGCGGGCAGACAGTCATCGCCCGAAGCGTGACCGGCGCACGGCCCGGTTCATGTTCGAGGCCATCCGCGGCGAGGGCTACGCCGGCAGCTACGGCCGCGTCAGCGCCTTCGTGAGACGCTGGCACGAGGAGCAGGCTGAAGCACCGCGCAGGAAGGCCTATGTACCGCTGGCCTTCGAACCCGGCGAAGCATTCCAGTTTGACTGGAGCTGCGAATACGCCTTCATCGGCGGGTTGCGGCGACGCCTGGAGGTCGCCCACGTCAAGCTCAATGCCAGCCGGGCGTTCTGGCTGGTCGCCTATCCGACCCAGAGTCACGAGATGCTGTTCGATGCGCACGCCCGCGCATTCGCCGCGTTCGGCGGCGTGCCGCGCCGCGGCATCTACGACAACATGAAGACCGCCGTGGACAAGGTCGGCCGCGGCAAGGAGCGCGCGGTCAACGCCCGCTTCGAGGCAATGTGCGGCCATTACCTGTTCGAGCCGGAATTCTGCAACCGTGCCGCCGGCTGGGAGAAGGGCATCGTTGAGAAGAACGTGCAGGACCGGCGCCGCCAGATCTGGCACGAGGCTGCGCTACGACGCTGGGAAACGCTGGAGCTTCTGAACGAATGGGTCGCGGGCCAGTGTCGTCAGGCCTGGCAGATGCGGCACCCGCAGTGGCCCGAGCTGACGGTCGAGGACGTGCTGCAGGACGAGCGCACCAGGCTGATGCCCAATCCACGCCCGTTCGACGGCTATGTCGAGCAGACCCTGCGGGTGTCGTCGACCAGCCTCATCCACTTCCAGCGCAACCGCTACAGCGTGCCCACCGAGTATACGAACCAGCTGGTGAGCGTGCGCTGCTATCCGGCATATCTCAGCGTCGTCGCCGACGCCCAGGAGATCGCACGCCACGAACGCAGCTTCGAGCGGCACATGACCTTCTACGACTGGCGCCATTACATCACACTGGTCGAGCGCAAACCCGGCGCGTTGCGCAATGGTGCTCCGTTCGTCACGATGCCACAGCCGCTGCAGCAGTTGCAGCGACACCTACTGAAGCACCCGGGAGGCGATCGCATTGAACCGCCCCGAGTTTTGTGGAGGCTCCAACTCTTGAGAGAATGGAGCCATGAACAAGAAGCCAAGCAAGTTTTCCCCGGAAGTCCGAGAGCGCGCAGTGCGCCTCGTACGCGAGCAGCGTAGCGAGCACCCGTCGATGTGGGCGGCAGTCGAATCGATTGCGCCGATGATCGGCTGCACGCCGCAGACGTTGTTGGATTGGGTTAAGCGCGACGAGGTCGACCGTGGAGAGCGCGATGGCGTGAGTACGGCCGAGCGTGAACGCATCAAGGCCTTGGAGCGCGAGGTCAAGGAACTGCGCCGGACCAATGAGATTCTCAAACTGGCGAGCGCGTTTTTCGCCCAGGCGGAGCTCGACCGCCGTTTCAAGTCCTGAAGGCCTTCATTGATCAGCATCGCGACACCTTCGGGGTCGAGCCGATCTGCAAGGTCTTGCGGATTGCCCCGTCGGGCTACCGACGCCATGCAGCACAACTTCGCGATCCGTCGAAGCGCTGCGCCCGCGCGAAACGCGATGAGCTTTTGCAACCGGAGATCAAGCGTGTCTGGCAGGCCAACATGCAGGTCTACGGCGTGCCGAAGGTCTGGAAGCAGATGAACCGGGAAGGCATTGCAGTGGCACGCTGCACGGTCGGACGGTTGATGAAACTGCAGGGCTTGCGTGGCGCAGTTCGCGGTAAGCGTGTTCGCACGACGATTCCCGAGGTGACCGCGCCGCGCCCGCTGGACCGAGTCAACCGGCAGTTCAAGGCTGACCGACCGAATCAGCTCTGGGTGTCGGATTTTACGTATGTCTCGACATGGCAAGGCTGGCTGTACGTGGCATTCGTGATCGACGTGTTTGCCCGCCGTATTGTTGGCTGGCGCGTCAGCTCGTCGATGACCACGGACTTCGTTCTGGATGCACTTGAACAAGCGCTGTACGCCCGCCAACCGGGTGAGGACGGGACTTTGATTCATCATTCCGACAGAGGGTCTCAATACGTCAGCATCCGCTACAGCGAACGGCTGGCTGAGGCCGGCATCGAGCCGTCGGTCGGCAGCCGGGGCGACAGCTACGACAATGCGCTGGCCGAGACGATCAACGGCCTGTACAAGACGGAACTGATTCATCGGCGCGCCCCTTGGAAAACGAGGGAATCCGTCGAACTGGCAACGCTGGAATGGGTCGCCTGGTACAACCGTCATCGGCTGATGGAACCGCTCGGCTATATCCCGCCTGCTGAAGCTGAGGCAAACTACTACAGGCAACTCAGAAATGCCGCTGACGTGTCCGCATTAACTTAAACCAACCAGCCTCCACGATTCCCGGTGCGGTTCACATCATGACGCAGGTGCTCGCCGCGGTGCGCGAACACGGACTCGATGCCGTGCTGCTTGCCGTGCAGGCAGCGCTGGACTCGGGACGCCCCAGTGGGGAGCACGTTCTGAACGTGCTGAGCCGGTTGAAGGCGCCCATCGGAATTGAGGCCGTGCAGCGCCACGGCAAGCGCGTGCGCTACTTCTCGACCGTCGAGCTGACCAACGCACTGGAGCAGGAGATGTCCATCGGCAAACAAGGCCAGATCGCCCATAAGCTGATGTACGTCGACCTGGTAATCCTCGACGAACTGGGCTACCTGCCGTTCAGCCAGACCGGTGGCGCATTGCTGTTCCACTTGCTCTCGAAGCTGTATGAACACACGAGTGTCGTGATCACCACCAACCTCAGCTTCGGCGAGTGGGCGACCGTGTTCGGGGACGCAAAGATGACGACGGCGCTGCTGGACCGCGTCACCCATCACTGCCACATCGTCGAAACGGGCAATGAATCCTGGCGCTTCAAGTCCAGTTCTGCCAAGGCGAAGGCAACCAGAAAGAGAGCAGCAAAAGCAGCAGGCAGTGAGGAGTTATCCACACCGGAATAGATGTACTACGCTGTCTCGGGGTGGGTCAGATTTAGATGAAAACGGTGGGTCAAGATTCGGTGGAAATCAACACTTGGACATCTCGTTGATGTACTAAGCGCGTCGAAGGATGTTTTCACGATTGCATCCTTCATGGATAAGGTTCAAGACCCTGAGTTTGTTGAGTCGCAGCGATACGCGGAGCTTCTAGTCGCGGAAATACCCGCTCTGCGCCTCACTGAAGCCATCACTGCGTTGTTTAAGGAGCGGCGGACACTCGATCTTGGCAAATTGCGATTTTTAACGCGGGCGTTGCTTGACGCTCTTTCGCCTACGCAGACAAACAATTATCTGGCCGTTGTCTCTGACGAACTGCGCATTGCCACCGAGGATGCGGCAATCCGAACGGCGCTGCGCTTGCTAAAGCCCGAACTCTGGCAGAATTTGCAGGAACTCCCTCGGCTGCGGATCGAGAACAAGCTGATCGCTGGCATCAAGTCCGGCGAAGTGCTGCAGTCAGGCAAAACTAGCTCCCCACTGGCTACGTGGTCGAACACTTTCCTGGGCCACTTCTCTTTGCGCAAAGAGGCGGCGCGAGCGCTTGTTTCTCGCTTGGAAGACTCAAACCCGAATGCGAGACTCTACGTAGTCAAGTTCTTCTTTGTGCAGCTTGATGAGGTATTGCTCGAACCTACTCTCATTTCTAGAGCGGTGCGCGCAGTCGCGAACGCGGTCAAGAACGGTGAAGAGCCGGTGCGTAGCAGGCTCATAAATGCCGTGACCGCGCTAAACGCGGACTGGCAGAAGCGATTCGCCGACGCGCTAGAGAGCGAGACGGACCCGGACAATCCGGGGGTTCTACTGGACGACGGCACGCCTTTCCTATCGTCACCCGCGAATGAAGAAGACGACATTCCGTTCTGATGGCGGGACGGCAGCGGTAAAATCGCACCACACTCTCGCCACAGCGGGAGTGCAGCAGCCCCCCCCTACCGATCCTAACCAAGCGGTTAAGGCGAGATTGTAAGTGCTTGAATAAGCGAAGATTTCTGGCCCGCCCTACACGATTCGAACGTGTGACCTACGGCTTAGAAGGCCGTTGCTCTATCCAACTGAGCTAAGGGCGGTCGAGAGAAAAGACACGGCGACACAAACACAACCCAGGCCGCATGCAACGCACAGGCGCTTCGAGCCATACCAGAACCACCCACTCGAAGCCCCGAAACGAAACGGGCCCGGCATGAAGCCGAGCCCGAAATTATACCCGATCATCGCGACACATCACGCCAGACCGGTGCAGCAACCATCAAACCGGTTGCGGATGCAGCATGAACCACCCGAGACAGAACGCCCCGGCGATCACACAGTAAAGCCCGAACGACGCCAACCGCCCGCGCCCTTCGAAATAACGCATCAGGAACCGCACGCTCAGATACGCGGCAATCGCCGTCAACACGCCGCCGAGCAGTGCATCGGCGAGTTGGTCGCGAGCATGGAACAGCTTCGGCAACTCGAGCACGCCCGCGGCAAAAATGATCGGCGTACCGAGCAGGAACGAAAACTCCGCGGCCTTCTCCGCAGTCAACCCGGCCACATTGCCGGCGATCATCGTCAGCCCGCTGCGCGAGAAGCCCGGGATCAGCGCGCCGATCTGCGCGAGGCCCACGAGGAACGCCTGCTTGAACGTCATCTTCTCCGGCGGCTGATGCGCGCGGCTGCGCTGAATCCGATCGCCGATCCACAGCAGCGCGCCGTTGACGATCAGTGCGATCGCAACGATCCGCAGGTCGTGGAACACGCGCTCGATGCGCTTCTCGAGCAGCAACCCGACGATGCCGGTCGGGATCGTGCCGATGATCAGCGCCCACATCATGTGCCCGTCATCGTTCTTGCGCCCGCCGAGCTGCGCGAAGAAACCGCCGATCAGCGCAATCCAGCGCTCACGGAAGTACCACAGCAGCGCGAGCGCCGTACCCAGATGCAGCGCAACGAGAAATGGCAGCAACTGCGGCGCGTGCTTGTCGATATGCATGCCGAACAGCGCCGGCACGAGCAGCGTGTGGCCGAGGCTGCTGACGGGGAACAGTTCGGTGACGCCCTGCAGGACGCTCAGGAATACCAGAAACCAGAGACTCACGCGTCGGTCCTTTTAAAGGTGAACAATCGGTAGGAAGACGGACGACGCACCGCGTCATCCGAAAAACGCGCCCCGATTATGCCGAGCCATGATTACTGCGCCAAGGGCATTTGACCGCTAATTGCGGCGATGTGCACAAACGCTTGCGATATGTAAGCGCACAGAAAGCAAAAAGCCCGCCATTTGCATGGCGGGCCTTTCGAATCGGACAGAATCCTGTCGTCAGCGGCCGAGCTGATAAAAGAACAATACCGTGCTGCCGGTGAACATGCCGAACAGTGCGATTCCCATTGCCATTGCCAGATCCATGGCGCCTCCTCGAAGTGTCATGACCCGGCAACATCACCGGTTTAGATGCATTATCCCGACCGTCGACGGTGTTAAAAAGTCGCGATTTCCCGAGAAGGGTTTTCCCCGACCGCGTCGCTGCCCGATAATGGAGCGCGCTCGCGCATCCCCTCACCCGTTCATCCCGACTTGCCATGCCGATCTTCCAGCAGCACGACATCCATGAACTTCACACCGGCCCGTCGCTCGTTCGGGTCGCTCCGCAATTCGGCGGCCGCCTGCTGTCGTGGCACGTCGACGGCGAGCCGATCATCTTCTGGCCGGAAACCGCGGACTGGACCAACCTCGCGCGTGTGCGCGGCGGCAATCCGCTGTTGTTCCCGTTCCTCGGCCGGCATCGCGTCGACGGCGAACTCGGCCGCTGGCGCGACGCCGCCGGCGTGGTCCGCGACCTGCCGATGCACGGTTTCGCGCGCGACCTGCCGTTCGCGGCACACGCGTCGCCGGACGGCGCCGCGCTCGCGATGTCGCTCGATGCAACCGACGCGCTGCACGACAGCTACCCGTTCGATTTCCGCTTCGAAGCGACCTACCGTCTCGTCGATGCCCACACGCTCGACGTCGCGCTGACCACGACGAACCGCGGCGCCACGCCGCTGCCGTACTACGCAGGCCACCACTTCTATTTCGCGCTGCCGCACGGAGAACGCGCCCAGACCACGCTCGAGCTGCCGCCGACGCAACGCCGCATGCAACTGGCCGACGGCTCGATCAGCGCGGCGGAGCCGGGCCAATCGTCCTACAGCCTCGGAGATCCGGAGATCCTCGACCGCTTCCACTGTCTCGACGATGGCGCGCCGTCCGCGCCGGTACGGATCGTGATGCCGGGGCGCGGCCGCACGATCGAGATCGCGCTCGACATCCCGGGCTCGATCCCGTGGTATGCGGTCACGACGTGGACCGAGAAGCCGGAATCCGACTTCTACTGCGTCGAGCCGTGGCTCGGCCTGCCGGACGCAATTCACAACGGTCTCGGGCTGCGCATGCTCGCGCCGGGCGCGACCGAAACGGCCACGCTGCGCATTCGCGTGCTGCCGCACGCCGGCTGACATCGCCGGCGCCGGGCCGGCCATGCCGGCCGACTACGGCCAGAAACTGCGGCGGGCCGATCGAACCCGTTAAAATCGGACGTTTTGGATTGCCTGCCGCGCCGCGCGCGGCAGCGTTTTGCGAGGTTCAATGTTCGGAACAACAACGAAGCGGCTCTTCGCTGCCGCCTGTGCGGCGCTGCTCGTCGCGTGCGGCTCCGCGCCCGTCGGCCCCGGCTACTACCGCGTCGAGCGCGGCGACACGCTCTACAAGATCGCCCGCGACAACCGCACGTCGCTGGCAAACATCGTGCGCTGGAACCAGATCACGAACCCCGATGCGATCGAAGTCGGGCAGGTACTGCGCGTCGCGCCGCCGCCCGGCACGACGACCGCGTCCACCTCCGGCACCAGCACCGGCAGCGCGCCGCGCAGCCGCCCCGCGCCATCCGCGCCGGTCGAATCGAACGTCAAACCGGCTTCCAGCATCGCGCTGATCTGGCCGGCAGCCGGCAATGTGGTGCGCACGTTCGACGGATCGAAATCCAAGGGGATCGACATCGCGAATTCGGCCGGTACGCCGGTGCAGGCGGCCGCCACCGGCACGGTCGTCTATGCAGGCAACGGCTTGCGCGGCTACGGCAATCTGATCATCCTGAAGCACAACGCCGATTACCTGACGGCCTACGCGCACAACCGCGCGCTGCTCGTGAGGGAAGGCCAGTCGGTCACACAGGGGCAGACGATCGCCGAGATGGGCAGCAGCGACAGCGATCGCGTCGCGCTGCATTTCGAGCTGCGTTACGGCGGCCGCTCGATCGACCCCGCACGCTACCTGCCCGCGCGCTGAACGCGCGGGCCGCCGACGGACGACATGAGATGCCGGCATGCATCGCATGTCGTCGCGAGGGCAATCCGAAAGGTTGTTTCAGCGCTTGCGCAGACGACCGATGAAACGGCCGGACAACGGATCGACACGGCTCGCAAACATCACCAGCGCGCCGATTCCGAACAGGCTGAACCCCGTAGCAATCAGAAGCAAATCCATGGTCACATCACTGTTTTGTCGTGATCTTATGCGTCATTGAGAAATCGTGCACTGAACTGCCCCGTCGCACGAGTCCGAACATTCCCTATCCACAGTCGCCATTGTGGTTTCGGTCGCGTGAATCAATGATGTAAGCGCGCCGACGGTTGCTTCGGCAGACCTCGACGCGACCCGCGATACCGCGTGCAGCCGACCGCCCAAAAAGGCCGCTCAGCCGCTTCAGCACGAGGGTTCCAGCCGCGCCGCGATTGCCGCGTGAGCGACGGCGGACGGCTCGCGCCGACTCAACAAACATCCCACGGCAACGTGACACGCACCGCGCTCGGCGAACTGAGGAAGGTTTCTAACCGTCGCGCGAGCGGCTACATGCGCGCCGTGCACTTCGTCGGCCGCGACGACGAAGCAATCGCGACCGGCGGTTACCGCATCGGCCCGCGGTCATGGTCGGCGTGCCCCAGGGCGGGACAGCTACCGACATCGTGAAGGCGTTCATCGCGCCGCCGAACCCCGGCGATGTTGGCGACGACACGCTCGCGCATCCCTCGCCATGCAACGCACGCCAGCAGCACGCCCGTGCCGCGACGGCCAGCCGGTCGCCTGATAGCCCGGATGGTTTATAGTGGCGCCACGCAGCCTTTCTCCCGAACACCGATGTCCTCCCAACACGAAACCGCCGCGGGCGCGTCGCATAGCCCGCTCTACGCCAAACTCCTGGGTGAAACCGCCAAGATCGACTGGTGCGATCTCGAGCGCTTCTTCGCACAAGGCAAGCTGCTGTCGGTCGCGCGCGATCTCGATCTCGTCAGCGTCGCGGAAGCGATCGCCAGCGACGACGCCGAGCAAGTCACGCGCTGGCTGTCGGCCGGCCTCGTCGCGCGCATGCCGGCACCAACCGCTTCCGACTACGCGGCACGCGATCCGGAGCTGTGGGCGGTAGTCGTGTCGCCGTGGGTGTGCGTGCAGGAACGCGCCTGACGCGTTCGCGATGTCCGAATCCGCCTTACCGCACGCGGCCGACACCGCATCGGCCGCCGTCTCGCACCGGCGCGTCCTCGCGCTCGCGTTCCCGATCGTCCTCGCCAACCTGACCCAGCCGCTGCTCGGCGCGGTCGACACGGCCGTGGCCGGCCATCTCGACGGCGCGCAGTATCTCGGCGGCGTCGCGCTCGGCGGCCTCGTCTTCAACTTCGTGTTCTGGGGCTTCGGCTTCCTGCGGATGGGCACGACCGGCCTCGTCGCGCAGGCGCACGGCGCCCGCGACGCAGCCGGCATCCGCCTGAGCGTGCTGCGCGCGCTCATCGTCGCGTTCGCGCTCGGCGCCGCCGTGCTCGCCTTGCAGGTACCGCTGCTGTCGTTCGCACTGACCGCGCTCGGCGGCAGCGACGCGGTGCATGCGACGGCACTCGCCTACAGCCGCGCACGCATCTGGAGCGCTCCGTTCGCGCTGGCGAACTACGTCGTGCTCGGCTACCTGCTCGGCGTGCAGCGCGTACGGCTCGCCCTCGTCGCGCAGGTGTTCATCAACGCGGTGAACATCGGCGCCGTGCTGCTCTACGTGTACGGCTTCGGCTGGGGCATCGCCGGAATCGGCGCCGCAACGGCCACCGCGGACGCGTGCGGCTTCGCGCTCGGCGCGTGGATGCTGTGGCGGCTGCGGCCGCGCGGCCTCGGGCCGCTCGCGGCGCATGCGCTGGTGGATCGCATAGCGCTCACGCGGCTGATCGCGCTCAATCGCGACATCTTCCTGCGCACGCTGTGCCTGCTGGGCGCGTTCGGCTGGTTCGCGCATCTCGGGGCGCAACAGGGCGACGCGACGCTCGCCGCAAACGCGCTGCTGCTGAATTTCCAAACCTTCATGGCATATGGGCTCGACGGCTTCGCTCACGCGGCCGAAGCGCTCGTCGGCGCCGCAGCCGGCGCACGCGATCGCGCGACGTTCCGGCAGGCCGTGCGCGTCACGCTGCTGTGGTCGGCGCTGGGTGCGCTGCTGTTCGCGCTCGTCTATTGGGCAGCCGGCGGCTGGATCGTCGCGCGGCTGACCGACCAAGCAGACATCCGCGCCGTCGCGCTGCGTTATTTGCCCTGGGCAGCCGTCTCGCCGATCGTTTCCGTGTGGGGCTTTCTGCTCGACGGCGTGTTCATCGGCGCAACCCAGACGCAGTCGCTGATGCGCGCGATGGTGGCATCGCTCGCGGTCTTCATCGCTGCGACGCTCGTCGCCGTCGGCCCGTTCGGCAACCACGGACTGTGGTTCGCACTGCTGCTGTTCATGGCCGCGCGTGGCGCGACACTCGCACGCCATCTGCCGGCGCTCGTGCGGCGCATCGGCGCCGACGGGCCGGCGGCCGGCGCCTGAGCGCCTCGGGCAACGGCTATTGCGCCGCAGCGCCCGCGGGCGCCGGCGACACATCGAGCATCGACGGCGGCGTCATGTCGGTCGGCACGCCGTGGTAGTCGGCTGGATCCTGCGGCGGGTGGCCGCGGCGTGCCTCGCGAGGATCGCCGGCACAACCGGCAAGAATCGACACGGCCAGCACGAACAGCATCAAACGGGTCATCGGGAAGGCTCCGAAAAACGGCGCGCCCAGCGCGCGCCGGAACCGGGCCGAGTCTAGCCGAATTCCGGGTTAGGAGTCGTCGCGCACATGTCCTACCATGCAAACATGGCGCTGTGCCGTTGAAAGGAGGCTGCCATGATGTCTGAAGAGATCGCCGGCCTGATCGGCCTGTTCATCGGTGTGATGGTGCTCATCGCGCTGTCCTACTTCGAGTCGCGCGAATACAAGCGCACCCACGGTGGCGAAGGGATGATCCATCACTGGATGGCGGAACACCATCTGCTCGACTGGCGGCGCAAGCATTAGCGCACGCCGCTGCGTCGTCGGGTCCGCCGCGTGAGCGGCGCGTCCAACGTGCGGACATGCGCACGCTGGAGCGGCCGGTGTGTGCCGCGAAAAGCAAACGCCATCACGCGGCGCATTGGCGCGTGATGGCGTTCGTGCGCGCGCGCGTCGGGCGCGACGCGCAGGCAAGCGGCAGTGCTCAGCCCAGGAAGTGCCGGGCGTAGCGCGCGTTGATGTCCGACAGGCGGAACAGTGTCAGGAAGTCGGCGCAGTTGAAGTCGGGATCCCAGGCCGGTGCGCCGCAGATCTTCGCGCCGAGGCGCAGATAGCCCTTGATGAGCGGCGGCGGCGCAACGACGGTGCCCGTCTGCAACTCGTCGACCGGCAGCGCGGTGTGCGGGAAGGCACGGTACTCGGGCGCGGTCAGCGAGTGGGCGGGCAGCGACTGATACAGGTTCGCCGCATAGTGGCCGCCGTCGGCCATCGACACGCTCGCGCAGCCCAGCATCGTCTCATAGCCGTTCTGCATCATGTAGGCGCCGAGACCGCCCCACAACGCCATGATCACCGCGCCGCTACGGTAGTCGCTGTGCACGCACGAGCGGCCGACCTCGACCATCTTGCCGCGCAGGTGCGTCAGGCGCGACAGGTCGAATTCGCCCTCGGCGTACAACCGGCCGACGCGGGCCGCCTGGTGCGGCGGCAGCACGCGATACGTGCCGACGACTTTCAGCGTATCGAGATCGCGGACCAGCAGGTGGTCGCAGTAGGCGTCGAAAGGATCGACGTCGAGACCGGACGGGCCACTGACCTGCGCGCCCATCTCTTCGGCGAATACGGTGTAGCGCAGGCGCTGCGCCTCGCGCAGTTCGTCTTCCGTGCGCGCCCAGGCGGCCCGCAGACGGTACTCGGATGTGACGGTTTCAGCGGCGCGCGGCAGATGGCGCCGCGCTGTATCGAGGGGCAGCGAGGCGAAGGGGAGCGTAGGCGTCGGCAGTTCTCGCATTAGGCTTTCCTGGTCGTAAGGAATAGGACGACATGCCAGCCAATGTAGTAACCGGTCGTTACCGTTCTGTGGCACGACCGTGTCCTTTCAATGACGTGTCGCCGAATTGACTTTAGCAGAAAGCTTACGCAACCGTATGATCAATGGCACGAAAACCGCTTCAGACAAGCTCCGGCGTCAGTACGGCGCGCAGCACGGCCTGATGGTTGCCGTCGCGGGTGCGGCTCGCGAGCCACACGATGCCGCCCTTCTTGACGCTCCAGCTGTCGCCGTTGCGCGCGATCAGTTCGGCGGCGACGCAGCCGAGCGTCGGCTGGTGGCCGACGATCACGACCGTCGGTGCGATGCCGTCGGGCCAGCCTGCGGCGGCCAGCACGTCGTCCACGCTGCCGCCCGGGGCGAGCGCATCGACGGTCCGGTACTGGTCGGTGAGCGCCTCGACCGTCTGCACCGTGCGCGCCGCCGGGCTCGCGAGGATCACGCTGCTCGATTCGAGCCGGCCGCGCAGCCATTTGGCCATCGCCTGCGCTTCCTTGCGGCCGCGGGTGGTCAGTTGTCTCGCCAGATCGTTGGCCGCGTAGTCCTCGGCCTCGGCGTGACGCCACAGGATCAGATTCATCATCGTGTCTCTCCATGTGTCGGCGAACCGTCCGGCCGTACGTGTGCGCGGCGGACGGTCATCGTTGGTATTGTCGCCAATCGGTGGGCGTTCGTGGTCGAACGCGGCATGTGGATAACGGGATTGACCCAGCGACCCATTAGACGCTAGAATCTTTGGCTCGTCGGAGCGTAGCGCAGCCTGGTAGCGCATCTGATTTGGGATCAGAGGGTCGTAGGTTCGAATCCTATCGCTCCGACCAAAGGAATCAAGGGGTTACATGCCAAAAGCGTGTAACCCCTTTTTCTTTTTACGCAGTAGCGACCGGTTTTCCCCGGCGCCCGCCCACGCACGAATCTTGCGACACCACGCGATAATATCCGTGATCAAACTCGCAACCGCGCATGAACGACCCAATTTTCAAAACCGCCCTCTTCGGCGCGCTGCTCGCGTTCGCCGCATCGTGCAACGCCGCACCCGGCAAATCGATCGACGCCGCGCTCGACTGTCATTCGAACGGCCACAAGTTCGTCGCGCCGCTGCTCGCCGCGGGCGACATCGAGTCGCAGCCGATGCACGTCGAACCGAATTCGGTGAACGCGTTCCGTACGAGCCATCCGTTGACCGCCTATGGCTTCGGCGTCTACGTCGTGCTCGGCTACCAGGCGAACGACCCGATCTTCCGCTCGGGCACCGGCACGCCGATCGGCGAATGGGCCTATGGCGTCGTCGTGCACGGCACGAAGAGCGCCGTCGAGACGGCCGTGCGCAACGCAGGCAGCGACGCCACCGTCAAGCAGGCGTTTCCGTTCCTGACCGCGATCGTGTGCTCTGACTGAGCGAGTCGCGCAGAATCCGGGCGCGCGCAAACGCGCCGCCCGCCCACGCGCGAACGCCGAACGCCGAACGCCGAACGCATCAAGCGCCGGTATAGACGACGCGATACGGAATACCGACCTTCTCCCACTCGGCCGCTTCCTGGCTGAGGCTGTAGTCGGTCAGCGGGTTTTGCTCGACCCATGCGCCCGGCAGGCGCACTTCATACCCGCCCTTCTTCATCTGCGACACGGAAATGTCCGGCAGCCCGGCGTCCGTGCGGCGTCGGCACAGCAGCGCGGCGAGCCGCAGGCAGAACAGCAGCGGCCACTCGACGTCGCGCGCCTGCGACAGCTTGCCGAGCTTGCCCGCATGCCCGAGCACGAGCGCGGCGAGGCGCGCCTGATCGGTACGCGAAAAGCCCGGCATGTCCGCATTGCTCGCGATATAGGCCGAATGCTTGTGGTACGAACTGTGCGAGATCGACAGCCCGATCTCGTGCAGCGCAGCGGCCCAGCCCAGAAACGTCCGGCCTTCCTCGCGCGCCTCGTCGTCGCCTTCCTCGAGTTCGTCGTAGAACCGCACGGCCAGCGCGGCGATCCGCCCGGCCTGCGCACGATCGACGCCGTAGCGGCGCGTGAAGCCCTCGACGGTCACCGCGCGCATGTCCTCGTGCTGCGTGCGGCCGAGCAGGTCGTACAGCACGCCGAGACGCAGCGCGCCGTCGGTCGTATCGACATAGTCGACGCCCAGCTCCTCGAACACGGCCAGCATGATCGCGAGGCCGCCGGCGAGCACCGGCACGCGATCGGGCTTCAGCGCGATCAGCTTCAGCCGGTTCACGTTCTCCGACTTGATCAGCGCGCGCTTCAGGCGCTCGAGCCCGCCGCGCGAAATGCCGTGCGTGATGCCCGCATCGTTGAAGCCGTTCGCCTCGACGAGCTCGGCGAGCGCACGCGCGGTACCGGACGACCCGATCGCCTGGTCCCATCCGGCCTTCTTGTACTCGCTGGAAATGATCTGGATCTCGCGCTTGGCCGCGAGCTCGGCCTGTCGCATCGTGTATTCGTCGACGTTGCCGGCCGGAAAGAACGTGCGGCTGTGGCTCACGCAGCCGATATAAAGGCTCTCCATCACGAGCGGCGTGTAGTGCGAGCCGATGATGAACTCGGTCGAGCCGCCGCCGATGTCGACCACGAGCCGCTTGCCCGCGCTCGCCGGCACCGAATGCGCAGCGCCTGCGTAGATCAGCCGCGCCTCTTCGCGACCGGCGATCACTTCGATCGGAAATCCGAGCGCCGCCTCGGCCTCGCCGAGGAATTCGCCCGCATTCTTCGCGACCCGCAACGTATTGGTCGCCACCGCGCGCACATGATCGGGATGGAAATCGCGCAGGCGCTCGCCGAACCGTTTGAGCGCGTCCCAGCCACGCTCCTGCGACGCACGGTCGAGCATCTTGTCGCTCGACAGCCCCGCGGCCAGTCGAACGGGCTCGCGCAACGCATCGACAGGATAGATCTGGCTGCCCGCCGACGTTTCCTCGACGCGCCCGACGATGAGCCGGAAGCTGTTCGAGCCGAGATCGACGGCCGCCAGCAAGTGGGGGGATGTAACCATCAGAAGGGGCTCCGTGCGCGTACGCCCGCGGCAACCGCAACCGGTCAGGCCCGCTGGACGACTGTCAAAGGCGTCATTTTAAGCGTGGAACCCTTGCCATTGCCACGCTTCACGGGCATGTAAACAGGTAGATTCCATATATCCGAAACATTTATGAGACGAAACGGGTTCCGGCGTAGAATTTCCAGATACCAATAAACCAACGTCATCAGCACGTCATCCTACCGTGAGAGTTTCCGAGCGTCCTTTCGAATCATCGCCCGAATCATCCGTTACTCTGCCGATGTCCGCTCGCTACCCGCTACTCAATCGTGAACTCGGCATCCTCGGTTTCAACGAGCGTGTACTGGCCCAGGCCGCCGACCCGCAAGTGCCGCTGCTCGAGCGCCTGCGCTTCATCTGCATCACCAGCAGCAACCTCGACGAATTCTTCGAGGTGCGGATGGCGGGCCTGCAGGAACAGATCCGCGACAATCCCGGTGCGCTGACGCCCGACGGCATGTCGCTGCAACACGCTTACGATCTCGTCGTCGAGCGCGCGCAGCGGCTCGTCCATCGCCAGTACACGATGCTGCACGAAACCGTGCTGCCCGCGCTCGAACAGGAAGGCATCTACTTCCACGCGAGCGACACCTGGAACGACGCGCAGCTCGAATGGGCGCGCCGCTACTTTCTCGACGAACTGCTGCCGGTGCTCACGCCGATCGGCCTCGATCCCGCGCATCCGTTCCCGCGCGTGCTGAACAAGAGCCTGAACTTCGTGGTCGAGCTCGAAGGCCGCGACGCGTTCGGCCGGCAGGCGGTGATGGGCATCGTGCAGGCGCCGCGCGCGCTGCCGCGCGTGGTGCGCATGCCGCAATCGCTGTCGGGCTTCGAGCACGGCTTCGTGCTGCTCAGCTCGTTCATGCAACGCTTCGTCGGCGAACTGTTCCCGCAGCTCGTCGTGAAGAGCTGCAACCAGTTCCGCATCACCCGCAACAGCGAGCTGTTCGTCGACGAAGACGAAATCACCAACCTGCGCGTCGCGCTGCAAGGCGAACTGCCCGCGCGCCACCTCGGCAACGCGGTGCGCCTCGAAGTTTCGGCCGACACGCCGGCGCACATCGTGCGCCGCCTGCTCGACGAAAGCAGCCTCGGCGACAAGGACTGCTACCGCGTGGCAGGCTCGGTGAACCTCGTGCGGCTGATGCAGATCCCCGATCTCGTCGACCGCCCCGACCTGAAATTCGCGCCGTTCGTCGCGTCGATCCCGCCCGCGATCGCGAATGCGCCGACGATGTTCGACGCGATCGACGCCGGCGACATCCTGCTGCACCATCCGTACGAGAGCTTCCAGCCGGTGCTCGAGCTGCTGCAGCAGGCCGCGAAGGATCCGAGCGTGGTCGCGATCAAGCAGACGATCTATCGCACCGGCACCGATTCGCCGCTGATGGACGCACTGATGGAAGCCGCGCGCAACGGCAAGGAAGTGACGGTCGTCGTCGAGTTGCTCGCGCGCTTCGACGAGGAAACCAACATCAACTGGGCGTCGCAGCTGGAAGCGGTCGGCGCGCACGTCGTGTACGGCGTGGTCGGCCACAAGTGCCACGCGAAGATGATGCTGATCGTGCGGCGCGTGGTCGAAGGCGGCAAGGCGACGCTGCGCCGCTATGTCCACCTCGGCACCGGCAACTATCATCCGCGCACCGCGCGCCTCTACACCGACTTCGGGCTGATGACGGCCGACCAGAAGATCTGCGAGGACGTGCACCACGTGTTCCAGCAGCTGACCGGCATCGGCGGCGAGCTGACGCTGCACGAGCTGTGGCAGTCGCCGTTCACGCTGCATCCGCGCATCATCGATTCGATCCGCGCCGAGATCGACAACGCGCGCGCCGGCAAGCGCGCCCGCATCGTCGCGAAGATGAACGCGCTGCTCGAGCCGTCGGTGATCGCCGCGCTGTACGAAGCGTCGCAGGCCGGCGTCAAGGTCGACCTGATCGTGCGCGGCGTGTGCGCACTGAAGCCGGGCGTGCCGGGGCTGTCGGAGAACATCACGGTGCGCTCGATCGTCGGCCGCTTCCTCGAACATCACCGCATCTACTATTTCCATGCGGGCGGCGCCGAGGAAGTCTATCTGTCGAGCGCCGACTGGATGGACCGCAACCTGTTCCGCCGCGTCGAAGTCGCGTTCCCGATCCGCGCGCGCAAGCTCAAGCGCCGCGTGATCGCCGAAGGGCTGTCGGTCTGCCTCGGCGACAACCAGTCGGCCTGGCTGATGCAGAGCGACGGCCACTACCGCCGCCGGCGCGCGGGCAAGACGGTCCGCAACGCGCAGCTCGGGCTGCTCGCGAAGTTCTGTTCGTAGCGACGCCGTGCGCGCGCTCGCGCGCCGTGCAGCAAACAAAAAAGCACAACCCGCAGGTTGTGCTTTTTTCATTCCGGGCCGCGCGCCGATGCAGCGCCCGGCGCGCGCGTTACGCGCTCACGCCTCGAACGCCGCGGGCCGGATCGCGATCACGCGCGACGCCGGGAACCGCGCGGTGAACGTGCTGCCGCGCCCTTCCTCGCTCTGCACGTACAGGTGCGAGTCGTGCCGCTGCAGCACGTGCTTGACGATCGCGAGGCCGAGCCCCGTGCCGCCCGTGTCGCGCGAGCGGCTGCGATCGACGCGGTAGAAGCGCTCGGTCAGTCGCGGCAGGTCGGCCGCCGGAATGCCGAAGCCGCTGTCGGTGACCGAAAACACGCCTTGCGCGCCCTCGCGCCGCCACGACACGGCGATCTTGCCGCCGTCCGGCGTATAGCGGATCGCATTGGTGACGAGATTCGCGAACGCGCTGAACACTTCGGTCTGCGCGCCGGTCACGCCGAGCGTCTCGTCGATCGAGAACGTGATGTCGTGGTGCCCGTTCGACAACGTCTGCGCATCCTCCTTCAGATGATCGAACAGCGCGCGCATGTCGACCGCGTGATCCGTCGGCGGCCGGCTTTCGCCCTCGAGCTTCGCGAGCACCAGCAGATCGGTCACGATATGCCGCATCCGCGACGCCTGCTGCTCCATCAAGTCGAGATAACGCGCGCGATCGTCTTCGTTCAGCGGCAGCTCGCGCATCGTCTCGAGGAAGCCCGACAACACCGTCAGCGGCGTCTTCAGCTCATGCGACACGTTGGCGACGAAGTCGCGCCGCATCGCATCGGTGCGCTCGAGCTCGGTGATGTCCTGCGTGAGCAGCAGCTTGCGGTTCTCGCCGTACGGAAACACCTGCACTTCGAGCACGTTCTGCCGCGATTCGCCCATGCCGCGCATCACGAGCGTCTCGTCGTAATGCTGCCCGTTCAGGTAGCGGACGAACTCGGGATGGCGCACGAGGTTCGTGATGTGCTGGCGCAGGTCGCGCTTCGCGTCGACGCCGAAGTGCACCTCGGCGATCGCGTTGCACCATTCGATCTGATCGTGATCGTCGAGCATCGCGACGCCGTTCGGCGACGCCTGGATCGCCTGGATGAAGCGCGAATGCTGCTGCTCGACCTGGCGCACCTGCGCATGCCACTGCTTCGCGAGCTTGTGCAGCCGGTAATAGATTTCGCCCCAGATGCCCGGCGCGCTCGGCACCTCGCCATAGACGGGCGCATCGAGCAGACGCCACAGGCGTTGCGTGTGGAACGTACTGAAGAAGCCCTGCGCAACCAGCATCACGACCGCGAACGCGAGGCCCGCAATCGGGCCGGCGAACACGCCGACCAATACGCTGATCAGCACGAGCAGCATGAGCGACACGAGAAAGCGCGCCCAGATGATGTTCATGTTTCAGCGCCCGAATGAATGAACGGCATGCCGTGGCACACGGCACGTGCGGATACGTTACGCGTGCTTCGCGAGCCGGTAGCCGCTGCCGCGAACGGTCTCGATCATCGCATCGCAGCCGGCCGGTTTCAAGGCCGCGCGCAAGCGCTTGATGTGCACGTCGACGGTGCGCTCCTCGACGAACACGTGATCGCCCCACACCTGGTCGAGCAGTTGCGTGCGGCTGTGCACGCGCTCCGGATGCGTCATGAAGAAATGCAGCAGGCGGAATTCGGTCGGGCCGAGGTCGAGCTTGATCTCGCTGCCGTCGCCGTGCGCGGCGACCCGGTGCGTGGCCGGATCGAGCCGCAGCCCGTTGATCGACACGACGTCCTCGGTCAGCTGCGGCGCACGGCGGCGCAGCACGGCCTTGATGCGCGCCATCAGCTCCTTCGGCGAGAACGGCTTCGTCACGTAGTCGTCCGCGCCGATCTCGAGGCCGAGCACCTTGTCCTGCTCGTCGCCGCGCGCGGTCAGCATGATGATCGGGATGTGCTTGGTCCGCTCGTTGTTGCGCAGGTCGCGCGCGAACGCGATGCCCGATTTGCCCGGCAGCATCCAGTCGAGCAGCACGAGGTCGGGCAGCACGTCGCTGATCAGGTTCTGCGCCTGCTCCGCGTTGTAGGCGCGGATCGGGCAGTGACCGGCATGCTGGAGATTCACCGAGATCAGTTCGGAAATCGCGGGCTCATCTTCGACGACGAGAATGTTGCTGGGCATCGGCACCTCTGTTCTTCCTATACGGAGTCGATTAACTGTTGGCTTCGCGATCGAGCGTGTCGCGCGGCTGATGCCGCACGTCGGTGCCCTTCACGATGTAGATGATGAACTCGGCGATGTTCTTCGCGTGATCGCCGATGCGCTCGATGGCCTTCGCGATGAACAGGTACTCGAGGCCGACCGAGATCGTGCGCGGATCTTCCTGCATGTACGACACGAGCTTGCGCACGAACGCACGGAATTCCAGGTCGATCTCCTTGTCGTCCTTGACGATCTGCGCGGCGGCCACCGTGTCGAGGCGCGCGAACGCGTCGAGCGCCCGGCGCAGGATCGTCACGGCCATCTCGCCCGACACCTTGATCTCGGCGATGTTGACCGCGCGCGCGGCCGGCTCGTCGATCAGGCGGCGCACGCGCTTCGCGATCTTCTCGGCTTCGTCGCCTGCGCGCTCGAGGTTCGTAATCGTTTTCGAAATCGACATCAGAAGACGCAGATCGCGCGCGGCAGGCTGCCTCCGCGCGATGATGTTGCCGCACTCCTGGTCGATCTCGACTTCCATCGCGTTCAGCGTTTCCTCGGCCGTGACGACCTTCTCCGCCGCCTCGCGGTCGAATTCGTTCAGCGCGTACATCGCGCCGACGATCTGCGACTCGACGAGTCCGCCCATTTCCAGCACCTTCGACGACACGGCGTTCAGGTCCGCGTCGAACTGGCTCGACAGATGTTTATCCGACATGGCTGTTGTTCTCCGTCATCAGCCGAAACGGCCGGTGATGTAGTCTTCCGTTTCCTTGCGTACCGGCTTGATGAAGATCTTCTCGGTCTCGCCGAATTCGATCAGCTCGCCCAGGTACATGTACGCGGTGAAGTCCGAGCAGCGTGCGGCCTGCTGCATGTTGTGCGTGACGATCACGACCGTGTAGTCGCTCTTGAGCTCGGCGATCAGCTCCTCGATGCGGCCCGTCGAGATCGGGTCGAGCGCGGAGCACGGCTCGTCGAGCAGCAGCACTTCCGGACGGATCGCGATGCCGCGCGCGATGCACAGCCGCTGCTGCTGGCCGCCGGACAGCCCGTAGCCGCTCTGGTTCAGCTTGTCCTTCACCTCGCTCCACAGCGCGGCTTTGGTCAGCGCCCATTCGACGCGGTCGTCCATCTCTGAGCGCGTGAGCTTCTCGAACATCTTCACGCCGAACGCGATGTTGTCGTAGATCGACATCGGGAACGGCGTCGGCTTCTGGAACACCATGCCGATGCGCGCACGCAGCAGCGAAATGTCGCGCTTGGTGGTCAGCAGGTTCTCGCCGTCCATCAGGATCTCGCCTTCGGCGCGCTGTTCCGGATAGAGCGCGAACATCTTGTTGAAGGTGCGCAGCAGCGTCGACTTGCCGCAACCCGACGGGCCGATGAACGCCGTCACCTTCCCTTCGGGAATGCGCAGGTTGATGTTCTTCAGCGCGTGGAACTTGTTGTAGAAGAAATTGAGGTTGTTGACCTCGATCTTCGCGTTCAACGGCTCGAGCGGGCGGTCGTTTGCCGTGTCTTGCGTGCCGGCGGGCGCAACCGTGCGCTCGACGGGATTCAGGTGGCTTTCTGCCATATTCATCGGATCGCTCCGCCGTTACTTTTTCGAGAAGATCGAGCGTGCCAGGATATTGAGTCCGAGCACACCGAGCGTAATCAGGAACACGCCCGCCCACGCGAGCGATTGCCATTCCGCGAACGGGCTCATCGCGAACTTGTAGATCGTGACGGGCAGGTTGGCCATCGGCTGGCTCATGTCCCACGAGAAGAACTGGTTCGACAGCGCGGTGAACAGCAGCGGCGCGGTTTCGCCGGCGATCCGCGCGACTGCCAGCAGCACGCCGGTCACGATCCCGCCCACCGAGGCGCGCAGCGTGATCTTCATCACCATGCGCCACTTCGGCGTGCCGAGCGCGACCGCTGCTTCGCGCAGCGCGTTCGGCACCAGCTTCAGCATGTTCTCGGTCGTGCGGATCACGATCGGAATCTGCAGCAGCGCGAGCGCGATCACGCCGGCCCAGCCCGAGAAGCGCCCGGACTTCGCGACGACGATCGCATACACGAACAGGCCGATCACGATCGACGGCGCCGACAGCAGGATGTCGTTGATGAAGCGGATCGTGCTCGCGAGCAGGTTCTTCTGGCCGTATTCGGCGAGATAGACGCCCGCGAGGATGCCGATCGGCGTGCCGACCAGCGTACCGAAGCCGCACAGCAGCAGGCTGCCGACGATCGCGTTGGCGAGACCGCCGCCGGTCGTGTTCGGCGCCGGCGTCGATTCGGTGAACAGTTGCAGCGACAGGCCGCCGATACCGAGGTGCACCGTCGTGTACAGAATCCACACGAGCCACAGCAGGCCGAACGCCATCGCGCCGAGCGACGCGGTCAGCGCGATCGCGTTGACCGCCTTGCGCTTGCGCTGCAGGCGGCTGCGCATCGCTTCCAGCACGGCGCCGTCCGGGCCGGGGAAATTCATGATGGGCTGACTCATTTCTTGCCCTCTCCCTTCTCGAGACGAAGCAGCAGCAGTTTGGAGATGGACAGCACGATGAACGTGATCACGAACAGGATCAGCCCGAGTTCCATCAGCGCGGACGTATGCAGGCCCGGTTGCGCTTCCGCGAATTCGTTCGCGAGCGCGGACGTGATGCTGTTGCCCGGCGCGAACAGCGACACGCTGTCGAGCAGGTTCGTGTTGCCGATCACGAAGGTCACGGCCATCGTTTCGCCGAGCGCGCGGCCGAGGCCGAGCATCACGCCGCCGATCACGCCGGTCTTCGTATAGGGCAGCACGACCTTCCACATCACTTCCCAGGTCGTGCAGCCGATCCCGTAGGCCGATTCCTTCAGCAGCACGGGCGTGACTTCGAACACGTCGCGCATCACCGACGCGATGTACGGGATGATCATGATCGCGAGGATCACGCCGGCCGCGAGGATGCCGATCCCGATCGGCGGGCCGGACGTCAGCGGGCCGAGCACCCACACGTCCTTGAACAGGCGGCCGATCGGCTTCTGGAAGTATTCCGCGAAGATCGGCGCGAATATGAGCAGGCCCCACATCCCGTAGACGATCGACGGGATCGCGGCGAGCAGCTCGATCGCGATGCCGAGCGGGCGGCGCAGCCACACGGGCGACAGCTCGGTGAGGAACAGCGCGATGCCGAAGCTGACCGGCACCGCGATGACGAGGGCGATGATCGACGTCACGATCGTGCCGTAGATGGGCACGAGGGCGCCGAACACATCCGAGTTCGGATCCCACTCGGATTGCCACAAAAAGCCGAAGCCGAACTTCTCGATGGTCGGCAGCGACGCAAAGATCAGGGAAACGATGATCCCGCCCAGCAGCAGCAGGGTCACGATCGCGGCAAGCCATGCGAGGCCGCCGAACAGAACGTCTCCGAGGCGGCCGGGCGCGCGTTGCTGCGCGGCATCGGGGGACCGGAAGGACGTGTAGGAAGTGTCAGACATTGGGTGCCTGTTGTGGATCGCCGGGCGCCGTGACGCCCGGCCTTACCGCACGCACTGCCCGGCCGGCACGGCCGGGCAGCGAACCGCTCTGCTGCTTACTCGGTGGCGACCGGCTTGCCCGCTGCGTCCGTCACCTTGGTCTTCCACTGCTTGCGGATTTCCGCTTCGACTGCCGGCGGCAGCGAGATGTAGTCGAGGCTGTCCGCTGCCTTCTCGCCGTTCTTGAACGCCCAGCTGAAGAACTTCAGCGTTTCGGCGCCCTGCTCCGGCTTGTCCTGCTTCGCGTGCAGCAGCACGAACGTCGCGCCGACGACCGGCCATGCTTCCTTGCCCGGCTGGTTCGTCAGGATCTGGTAGAACGACTTCGACCAGTTCGCGCCGGCTGCAGCGGCCTTGAACGTTTCCGTCTTCGGCTCGACCACCGTGCCCGTCGAGTTCTTCAGGGCCGTGTAGATCATGTTGTTCTTCTTCGCGTACGCCCATTCGACGTAGCCGATCGCGCCCGGCAGGCGCTGCACGAACGCCGCGACGCCGTCGTTACCCTTGCCGCCCGTGCCCGTCGGCCAGTTGACCGTCGTGCCTTCGCCGATCTTCGACTTCCACTCGTCGTTGACCTTCGACAGGTAGTTCGTCCAGATGAAGCTCGTGCCCGAGCCGTCGGCGCGGCGCACGACCGCGATGTCCGTATCCGGCAGCTTGACCTTCGGGTTCAGCGCGGCGATCGCCGGGTCGTTCCACTTCTTGATCTTGCCGAGGTAGATGTCGCCGAGCACCGGGCCCGACAGCGTCAGTTCGCCGGCCTTCACGCCCGGCACGTTGACGACCGGCACCACGCCGCCGACCACCGTCGGGAACTGGAACAGGCCGTCCTTCGCGAGGTCTTCATCCTTCAGCGGAGCGTCCGAGCCGGCAAAATCGACCGTCTTCGCGATGATCTGCTTCAGGCCGCCCGACGAGCCGATACCTTGGTAGTTCACCTTCGCGCCGCCCGACTGCTGGTAGTCGGCAGCCCATTTCGTATAGATCGGCATAGCGAACGTGCTGCCTGCGCCCGTGATGTCGGCAGCGTGCGCAGCAACTGCGAAAAGTGCGCCAGCCAGGCCAGCAATCGCGGTTTGCATCAATTTCATGAGACCTCCAGTGTGTGAGCGGATGACTACGGCACCGCGAAGGTTAGGGGCTCCTCATGACGGTAATGTGACAATGAATGAAACTGGCGTGACAGTAACATGACTGCTTGAAAGGTGATATTCGGTGATGCGCGAGCCCGTGTTCGCGCGCGGCGCGCTGGGAAAAGCGGCAAGAATTGCCCGTTGCGCGGAGTGGCCGCGCCCCGTTTCGGGCAGTGTGCGGCGCAGGGCGCGCCGCTTCCCGCATCGCGCACCGCCCGGTGCGCGCTCGTCTTCCGGTTGGGCGCAGAAGACTTCATCGAGTACGAAGGACGCCACCGAGAGCGTCCTCTATTTATTAGCGCAAACCTTTGCGTCTGACGAATTGACGACGCTCACGGTAGCTCGGCCATCGTTCAGCCGGCATGCGCGATCGAATCGTCACGCGTGCCGGCCGCCCGCTTCGCTCAGCTCGTCGCTTCGCGCACGGCGTCCGCGATCGCTTCCGCGTGGCGCGTCGCGTCGGCCGCCTGCTGCGCCTCGACCATCACGCGCAGCACCGGCTCGGTACCCGAGGCGCGGATCAGCACGCGGCCATGGCCCGCCAGTGCGCTCTCGGCCGCGTCGATCGCGGCGCGAATCGATGCGCTGCCCTTCCAGTCGGCGCCCGGCTTCATCCGCACGTTGATCAGCTTCTGCGGGAACAGCGTGACGCCGTCGAGCATCTGCGCGAGCGTGCGGCCGCTGCGCTTGAGCGCGGCCAGCACCAGCAGCGCCGACACGATGCCGTCGCCGGTCGAATGACGGTCGAGCGACAGGATGTGGCCGGAGCCTTCGGCGCCGAGCTGCCAGCCGCGCTCGCGCAGCTGTTCGAGCACATAGCGGTCGCCGACCGCCGCCCGCACGAATTCGACGCCTTCGCGCTGCAGCGCGACCTCGACCGCGAGGTTCGTCATCAGCGTGCCGACCGCGCCCTCGACCTTGCCGGCCGTCGCGATGCGGTCCTTCACGAGCACGTAGAGCAGCTCGTCGCCGTTGAACAGCCGGCCGCTCGAATCGACGACCTGCAGGCGGTCCGCATCGCCGTCGAGCGCGATGCCGAGATCGGCATGGTTCGCGCGCACCGCGCGCACCAGCGCGTCGGGCGCCGTCGCGCCGACGCCGTCGTTGATGTTGAAGCCGTTCGGTGCGACGCCGATCGGGATCACGTCCGCGCCGAGTTCGTGGAACACGTGCGGCGCGATCTGGTAGGCGGCGCCGTGCGCGCAGTCGATCACGAGCTTCAGCCCGCGCAGGTCGTAGGCGGCCGGGAACGTGCTCTTGCAGAACTCGATGTAGCGGCCGGCCGCGTCGTCGAGCCGGCGCGCCTTGCCGAGCCGGTCCGACGATGCGCATTCGAGCGGCTTGTCGAGCCACGCTTCGATCTCGGCCTCGGTTTCGTCGGGCAGCTTGTTGCCGTCGGCCGAGAAGAACTTGATGCCGTTGTCCTGATACGGGTTGTGCGAGGCGCTGATCACGACGCCGGCCGACAGCCGCAGCGCGCGTGTCAGATATGCGACACCCGGCGTCGGCATCGGGCCGGCCAGCATCACGTCGACGCCCGCCGCCGAGAAGCCGGCCTCGAGCGCCGCCTCGAGCATGTAGCCCGACACGCGCGTGTCCTTGCCGATCAGCACCGTCGGTCGCGCGCCCGTCGCGCCGTCCGCGGCGCCGGCCAGCACCTTGCCCGCGGCATAGCCGAGACGCAACACGAAATCGGGCGTGATCGGCGTATCGCCGACCGTCCCGCGAATGCCGTCCGTGCCGAAATATCGACGTCCCATGCGAACCTTCCTCCTTCGTCTTTCCTGAACTCTGACTTATCGTTGCCGCGCGGCTTCGCGCACGGCGTTCCAAACTTTCAATGCATCGACCGTCGCGGCCACGTCGTGCACGCGCACGATCGCGGCGCCGCGTGCGACCGCGCACACGGCCGCCGCCACGCTCGCCGCGACGCGCTCGAGCGGCGGCTTGCCGCCGATCACCGCGCCGAGCATCGACTTGCGCGACATGCCCGCGAGGATCGGATAGGCGCGCCCGTCGGGCCGCAGCGGCGCCGTGTCGGGCAACGCGGCCAGCAGCGCGTAGTTGTCGTCGATCACCGCCTTGCCGAAGCCGAAGCCCGGGTCGACGCAGATCCGCTGCGGCGCGATGCCCGCATCGCGCAGCGCCTGCGCGCGCGCGGCGAGAAAGTCGTGCACGTCGACGACGACGTCGTCGTAGTCCGGCTCGCCCACCTGCATGGTCTGCGGCTCGCCGAGCATGTGCATCGCGCACAACCCGCAGTTGCCGTCGCGCACCGCATCGATCGCGCCCGGCTGTCGGAACCCCCAGATGTCGTTGATCAGGTCGGCGCCGGCCGCGAGCGCCGCGCGCATCACCGCCGGTTTGTACGTGTCGATCGACAGCGGCACGTCGAGCGGGCGCAACGCTTCGACGAGCGGGATCACGCGCGCGAGCTCCTCGTCGAGCGGCACGGGCGGCGCGCCGGGGCGCGTCGATTCGCCGCCGATGTCGATCAGATCGACGCCGTCGGCAACCATCCGCTCGGCCTGGCGCAACGCATCGTCGCGCGCGAGGAAGCGGCCGCCGTCGGAAAACGAATCGGGTGTGGCGTTGAGGATGCCCATCACGAGCGGGCGCTCGAAGGTGAGCGAGAAGCGGCCGCACTGGAGCGGCGCGGGAGCGGATACGCTGACTGCAGATTCGGACACGGGAGGGATGCGTTGATGAATGCAAAACGGGCCGGTGTGAAGCCACACCAGCCCGTGAACGGAGCGACTACGAAGGTCAGGCCGGGGAAGCCGGCGCCGGCGCGTTGCCGGTCTTCACCTCGGCGGTCGTGCCGCCGCCCGACGAGTCGCCGCCGACCGCCGGCGAGCTCTTCGGCGAGCGCGGCGGGCGCCCTTCCATGATGTCGTTGATCTGATCGGCGTCGATCGTTTCCCACTCCATCAGCGCGGCCGTCATTGCCTCGACCTTGTCGCGGTTCTCTTCGAGCAGGCGCCGCGCGAGGTTGTACTGCTCGTCGAGCACGCGGCGGATTTCGCCGTCGACCTTCTGTTGCGTCGCTTCCGAGATCGTGCGCGTGAAGCCGCGCCCGAACGGGCCATTGTCGCTCTCGTCGTCGACGTAGACCATCGGCCCGAGCGCATCGGTCATCCCGAACCGGGCGACCATCGCGCGCGCCGTCTGCGTCGCCTTGTTGAAGTCGTCCGACGCGCCGGTGCTGATCAGGTTCAGGAACAGCTCCTCGGCCACGCGGCCACCGAACAGGATCGCCAGACGGTCGAGCAGATAATCCTTCGAGTACGTTTCGTTGTCATGCTCCGGCAGCTGCCACGTGACGCCCAGCGCGCGACCGCGCGGGATGATCGTGACCTTGTGCACCGGGTCGGCCTTCGGCAGCAGCTTGGCGATGACCGCATGGCCCGACTCGTGATAAGCCGTCGCCCGCTTCGCTTCCTCGCGAATGACGGCCGACTTGCGCTCCGGACCCATGAAGATCTTGTCCTTCGCGTCCTCGAAATCCTGCATTTCGACGATCCGCTTGCCGCGGCGTGCGGCGAACAGCGCCGCTTCGTTGACGAGGTTCGCGAGGTCGGCGCCCGAGAAGCCCGGCGTGCCGCGTGCGATGACGGCTGCGTCGACGTCGTTGGCGATCGGCACCTTGCGCAGGTGCACGCGCATGATCTGCTCGCGGCCGCGGATGTCCGGCAGCCCGACATAGACCTGACGGTCGAAACGGCCCGGGCGCAGCAGCGCCTTGTCGAGCACGTCGGAGCGGTTCGTCGCGGCGATCACGATCACGCCCGAGTTCGCCTCGAAGCCGTCCATCTCGACCAGCATCTGGTTCAACGTCTGCTCGCGTTCGTCGTTGCCGCCGCCCATGCCGGCGCCGCGATGGCGACCGACCGCGTCGATTTCGTCGATGAACACGATGCACGGTGCGTGCTTCTTCGCCTGCTCGAACATGTCGCGCACGCGGGCCGCACCCACGCCGACGAACATTTCGACGAAGTCGGAACCCGAGATGCTGAAGAACGGCACCTTCGCTTCACCGGCGATTGCGCGGGCGAGCAGCGTCTTGCCGGTACCCGGAGGGCCGACCAGCAGCACGCCGCGCGGAATGCGGCCGCCCAGCTTCTGGAATTTCTGCGGGTCGCGCAGGAAGTCGACGAGCTCGGACACCTCTTCCTTCGCTTCGTCGCAGCCTGCGACGTCGGAGAAGTTGACCGCGTTGTTGTTCTCGTCGATCAGCCGCGCGCGCGATTTCCCGAACGAGAATGCGCCGCCTTTGCCGCCTCCCTGCATCTGTCTCATCATGTAGAACCAGAACACGATGATGAGGATCGTCGGCCCGAGGTAATACAGCGCGGACATCAGCGCATTGGGCTCGTCGTCGGCCTTGCCGCTGACCTGCACGCCGTACTTCATCAGATCGCCGACCATCCAGATGTCGCCGGGCGACACGATCTGGTATTTCTGGCCATCAGCCGGAGTGACGGTGAGGTTGCGCCCCTGCACGACGACGTTCTTGACCTTGCCGTTCTTGGCGTCGTCCATGAACTGCGAATAGGACACACCTTCCTGGACGCGGGGCTTGTCGAACTGCTTGAACACTGTAAACAGCACCAGTGCAATCACCAGCCACACTGCTGCCTTCGAAAACATATTGTTGTTCAAAGCACCACTCCTTCACTCGTAGACGAGCGCCTACATTTTCCTTGCGGCGCTCCTCGGTCATTCTAATCCAGTCCGACCACCCCTGCCATAAGCATTGACAAACGCCACGATAGCGCTGCGCTTGTCTGGCAAGGGCCGGAGCCCGTTTGCGGCATCCCGCTCCGCGTCACCGCGGATGCTTGAGCTGCCGACCCAAAATGAACGTTTCGGACGATTTGTCGCGAGACGCCTTGGGTTTGCGTGGTGCGACGACCTTAAACTGCTGTTTGAACTTTTCGACGATCTGGCTGTAGCCGCTGCCGTGGAAACACTTCACGAGCAGCGCGCCCTCCGGCTTCAGGTGATTCTGCGCGAACTCGAGCGCCAGATCGCAGATGTGCTCGATGCGCGCGGCGTCTGCCGACGCCACTCCGGACAGGTTGGGGGCCATGTCGGAAATAACAAGATCCACCGGCCGACCTTCGAGCACGCCTTCGAGCTGATGCAGCACGTCGTCCTCGCGGAAGTCGCCCTGCAGGAAGTGCACGTCGGCGATGGGCTCCATCGGCAGGAGGTCGAGCGCGATGATCGTGCCGTCGATGCCGCCTTCGCGCTGCGCGTCGCGCTGCTTGCCCTGCGCGAGCTTGTTGCGCGCGTACTGGCTCCAGCTGCCGGGCGCGGCGCCGAGATCGACGATCACCTGACCCGGACGGATCAGCTTGTCCTGCTCGTCGATTTCCTTGAGCTTGTACGCCGCGCGCGCGCGATAGCCCTCCCGCTGCGCCATTTTGACGTACGGGTCGTTGATGTGATCGTGCAGCCAGTGCTGGTTAAAGCGGTTTTTTGCCATTCGAGAGAGTGATTGCTGCTATTTGCTTCGTGAAGCCGGGCTTTTGGCGGATAATACGCGTCTTATTCGCGCGGCTGCGGCCCCTTTCGGGGCCCAAGCCGCGATTTTACGTGGTTTCGGCGCGCGGCTGACGCGGTAACTTACCGCGTTCGCATCTGATGCAGCGCGCCCTTATTTAGATTTCGACATTTCCATGCCCGCCCTTTCGCTTTCCCCCGCCGAGCGCTCCGCGCTGCGCTCCCAGGCCCATGCGCTCAAGCCCGTCGTGCTGATCGGCGCCGAGGGGCTCACCGACGCCGTGCTGAAGGAAATCAAGGTCCACCTTGCCGCCCACCAGCTGATCAAGATCCGCGTGTTCGGCGACGAGCGCGACGAGCGCGTCGCGATTTACGACGAGATCTGCGATCGCCTGAACGCGGCGCCGATCCAGCACATCGGCAAGCTGCTGGTGATCTGGAAGCCCGAGGCGCCCGTGGCCGCCCCGTCCCGCCGCCGCGCCGGCGCGCTGCCGAGCGCAGCCGAAGCCGCCGAGGATCGCAAAGGCCGTGCGCCGCGCACCGTGAAGGTCGTCAAGGTGTCGCCGAACGCGAGCCCCGTGCGTCGCCCGAAGCCGGTCAAGGTCCTCGTGCGCGGCAACGAGCGCGTGACCGCGGGCGGCACCGTGAAGCGTGCGAAAAAGCGTCAGGCCAGCACGAAGCGGCCGCACCAGGGCAAGTAACACCGGCGCGCGGCACGGGGTGTCCCGTGTCGTGCCGGCCGTTTGGTCATTTGGTCGCTTACGCGTCCCGCGCCGGCAAACGCCAGATCAGCATCAGCCCCAGCACGCTCTCGACCAGATAGAACAGGCTCGAGACGCCGTGCAGCATCCCGAAGCGGCTCGCGTACGGCGAGTTCGCGATATCGGTGCCCGCATCCATCGCGGCCACCCGCAGCGCATTCATGAACGGCTGCAGCGCAAAATAGCCGATCAGCACGCACGCGATCATCGCGGCGACGATCCAGCGCACGCGCCGATAATCGCCGCTGCCGCGCCGCACCTGCTGGTTCGACAGCGCGAGCAGCAACACGCCGCACACGACACCGAGAATCGCCTCGATACGAAACAGCTGGGCGGCGACCGAACCGGCCGTCATCCGCTCCAGCGTCCTGAACAGCACGGGTGCGACCGCATACCCGATCGTCAGCAGGCTGCCGACCCATACGGCCGACAGCAAACGGAACACGCGATGCGGCATCACGTTGCCCCGCTTCAGATGTAACTGACCGAGATGATCTCGTATTCGCGCACGCCGCCCGGCGCCTGCACGGCCGCGACGTCGCCTTCGCTCTTGCCGATCAGCGCACGTGCGATCGGCGAGCTGACCGAAATCAGGCCGTGATCGATGTCGGCTTCGTCGTCGCCGACGATCTGGTACTTGACGGTGTCGCCCGACTCGAGATCCTCGAGTTCGACGGTCGACGCAAACACCACGCGGCCTTCGGCGTCGAGCACGGTGGGATCGATGACCTGCGCGGCGGACAGCTTCGATTCGATTTCCGCGATGCGGCCCTCGATGAAGCCCTGCTTTTCCTTCGCGGCGTCGTATTCGGCGTTTTCGGACAGATCGCCCTGTGCGCGGGCCTCGGCGATCGCGTTGATCACGGCCGGCCGCTCGACGGACTTGAGGCGCTGCAATTCATCGCGCAGTTGCTCTGCGCCACGCTTTGTCAACGGAATGGTGCTCATAAACGGGTCAATCGCTAAAAACGGCTATAAAAAAAATCACCGCGATTAAGCGCGTTTCCGGCGAACCGGAAACACCGCTTAACCGCGGCACGTGTTGCTTCGACAGGTAACTGAACGCTTAGTTTAGGCGAGCGTGAAGACCTTGTAAATCATAGACTTCCAGATCCTTCAGGTAGCGCAGGCCTTCCACCGCCGCGCGCGCGCCCGACATCGTCGTGTAGTACGTGACCTTGTGCGCCTGCGCGCTCATGCGGATCGAGCGCGAATCGGCGATCGCCTGACGCGTCTCGTCGACCGTCGTGAAGACGAGTGCGATCTCGCCGTTCTTGATCATGTCGACGATGTGCGGACGACCGTCCTTCACCTTGTTCACGACCTTCACCGGCACGCCGGCCGCTTCGATCGCGGCGGCCGTGCCCTTGGTCGCGACGATCGGGTAGCCGAGGTCGTGCAGCATGCGCGCGACTTCGACGGCCTTCGGCTTGTCCGCATCCATCACGGTCAGCAGCACGGTGCCCGACTCCGGCAGGCGCGAGCCGGCCGCGAGCTGCGACTTGAACAGCGCCTCGCCGAACGTGCGGCCGACGCCCATCACTTCACCGGTCGAACGCATTTCCGGCCCGAGGACCGGGTCGACGGTCGGGAACTTGACGAACGGGAACACCGCTTCCTTCACGCTGAAGTACGGCGGCTCGACTTCCTTCGTCACGCCCTGCTGCGCGAGCTTCTGGCCGACCATCGCGCGCGCCGCGATCTTCGCGAGCGGCAGGCTGGTCGCCTTCGACACGTACGGCACCGTGCGCGACGCGCGCGGGTTCACTTCGAGCACGTAGATGACGTCCTGCTTCGAACCGTCCGCCTGCGGCACCTGCTGGATCGCGAACTGCACGTTCATCAGGCCGACCACGTTCAGCGCCTTGGCCATCGCGCCGGTCTGGCGCTTAAGCTCGGCCACGGTTTCCTTCGACAGCGAGTACGGCGGCAGCGAGCATGCCGAGTCGCCCGAGTGGACGCCCGCCTGCTCGATGTGCTCCATCACGCCGCCGATGAACACCGCTTCGCCGTCGCAGATGCAGTCGACGTCGCATTCGATCGCGTCGTTCAGGAAGCGGTCGAGCAGCACCGGCGAATCGTTCGACACCTTCACGGCCTCGCGCATGTAGCGCTCGAGGTCGCGCGGCTCGTGCACGATTTCCATCGCGCGGCCGCCCAGCACGTACGACGGGCGCACGACCAGCGGATAGCCGATTTCGGCCGCCAGCGCGAGCGCCTCTTCTTCGGCGCGGGCCGTGCGGTTCGGCGGCTGGCGCAGGCCGAGGTCCTGCAGCAGCTTCTGGAAGCGCTCGCGGTCTTCGGCCGCGTCGATCATGTCCGGCGACGTGCCGACGATCGGCACGCCGTGCGCCTCGAGGTCGAGCGCGAGCTTCAGCGGCGTCTGGCCGCCGTACTGCACGATCACGCCGACCGGCTTTTCCTTGTCGACGATCTCGAGCACGTCTTCGAGCGTCAGCGGCTCGAAGTACAGGCGGTCGGACGTGTCGTAGTCGGTCGACACCGTTTCCGGGTTGCAGTTGACCATGATCGTTTCGTAACCGTCCTCGCGCATCGCGAGCGCCGCGTGCACGCAGCAGTAGTCGAACTCGATGCCCTGGCCGATCCGGTTCGGGCCGCCGCCCAGCACCATGATCTTCTTGTTGGTGGTCGGCTGCGCCTCGCACTCTTCCTCGTAGGTCGAGTACATGTAGGCCGTCTTGGTCGCGAACTCGGCCGCGCAGGTGTCGACGCGCTTGTAGACTGGGCGCACGTTCAGCTCCACGCGGCGGCGGCGCACGTCTTCCGGCGTCGCGCCGAGCAGCTTCGCGAGGCGGCGGTCCGAGAAGCCGCTCTGCTTCAGGAAGCGCAGCTCGTCGAACGTCAGCGACGCGAGCGTGCGGCCCGACAGCGCCTTCTCCTTCAGGATGATCTGCTCGATCTGCGCGAGGAACCACGGATCGATCGACGTCTCAGCGAAGATCTCTTCGGCCGTCATGCCGATGCGGAACGCGTCGCCGACGTACCAGATCCGGTCCGGACCCGGCTCGTGGATCTGGATTGCGATCTCGTCGCGGTCGGTCGACTTCTCGTCGAGCCCGTCGACGCCGACTTCGAGGCCGCGCAGCGCCTTCTGGAACGACTCCTGGAAGGTGCGGCCGATCGCCATCACTTCGCCAACCGACTTCATCTGCGTGGTCAGGCGCGAATCGGCCTCACGGAACTTCTCGAACGCGAAACGCGGGATCTTCGTGACGACGTAGTCGATCGTCGGCTCGAACGACGCCGGCGTCTGGCCGCCGGTGATTTCGTTCTTCAGCTCGTCGAGCGTGTAGCCGACCGCCAGCTTCGCCGCGACCTTCGCGATCGGGAAGCCGGTCGCCTTCGACGCGAGCGCCGACGAACGCGACACGCGCGGGTTCATCTCGATGACGACCATGCGGCCGTCCTTCGGGTTGATCGAGAACTGCACGTTCGAGCCGCCCGTATCGACGCCGATCTCGCGCAGCACCGCGAGCGATGCGTTACGCAGGATCTGGTATTCCTTGTCGGTCAGCGTCTGCGCCGGCGCGACCGTGATCGAGTCGCCGGTATGCACGCCCATCGGGTCGAGGTTTTCGATCGAGCACACGATGATGCAGTTGTCGGCGCGGTCGCGCACGACTTCCATCTCGTATTCCTTCCAGCCGAGCAGCGACTCTTCGATCAGCAGCTCGCGCGTCGGCGACAGGTCGAGGCCGCGCTTGCAGATCTCCTCGAATTCCTCGCGGTTGTACGCGATGCCGCCGCCCGAGCCGCCGAGCGTGAACGACGGACGGATCACGACCGGGTAGCCGCTGCCGCCCGTCTCCGCCATGATCTCGGCGTGCACCTTCGTCGCTTCTTCCATCGAGTGCGCGATGCCCGACTTCGCGGAACCGAGCCCGATCTTGGTCATCGCTTCCTTGAACTTCTGGCGGTCTTCGGCCTTGTCGATCGCCTCCGGCGACGCGCCGATCAGCTCGACGCCGAACTTCTCGAGCACGCCGTGGTGATGCAGGTCCAGCGCGCAGTTCAGCGCGGTCTGGCCGCCCATCGTCGGCAGGATCGCGTCGGGGCGCTCCTTCTCGATGATGCGGGCGACGACTTCCCACGTGATCGGCTCGATGTACGTGACGTCGGCCGTGTTCGGGTCGGTCATGATCGTCGCCGGGTTGCTGTTGACGAGAACGACCTTGTAGCCCTCCTCACGCAGCGCCTTGCATGCCTGTGCGCCCGAGTAGTCGAACTCGCACGCCTGGCCGATGATGATCGGGCCGGCGCCGATGATGAGGATGCTTTTGATGTCTGTGCGTTTTGGCATGGCTTGTGAATTCAGTAAGTAATCTTTGTCGTGGGTCGGCGGGCCGCGCTCAGCTCATGGTGGCAAGCGCGAGCTTGACCGAGAAACCGATGAACAGGCCGCCCACGCTGCTCGCCGCGCCGGCCGCGAGCTTGCGGCGACGGCGGAAATGCTCGGCGAGCCGTGCGCCCGCGAAGATCAGCGTGCTCAGGTACAGGAAGCTCGCGCTTTGCGCGATCGCCCCGAGCACGACGAACGACAGCGCGGGATGCGGGAATGCCGGGTCGACGAACTGGATGAAGAACGAGATGAAGAACAGGATCGCCTTCGGGTTCAGCAGGCTCACGACCAGCGCCTTGCGAAACGGCGTGTCGAACGAGCGCTCGCCGGCGGGCGGCTGCGGCGCGTCGGCCGTGTCGGCCGCGCCCGCACGCAGCTTGCGCCACGCGCTGCGCAGCATCCCGGCGCCGATGTACAGCAGATACGCGGCGCCGCCGTACTTGACGACCGAGAACAGCAGCGGGTTCGCCTTCAGCAGCGACGCGACGCCGGCGGCCGACAGCACCATCAGGACCGTGTCGCCGACGAACACGCCGCAGGCCGCGCGATAGCCGGCCTTCACGCCGCGCTGCGCGGCGAGCGACAGCACGTACATCGAGTTCGGCCCCGGCAGCAGGATGATGAACACCACGCCGAACACGTAGGTCCAGATATCGGTGATGCCGAGTGCGTGGCCGAACATGATGCGACTCTCCCGTTCTTCGTTTGCTTCGGTTGCTTCTATCGCGTCAGGCGCTGCGCTGCTTCGCCGCGTCCATCAGTGCGGTGAAACGGTCGAACAGGTACGCGATGTCGTGCGGGCCGGGCGACGCTTCCGGGTGGCCCTGGAAGCAGAACGCCGGCTTGTCGGTCAGCTCGAAGCCCTGCAGCGTGCCGTCGAACAGCGACACGTGGGTCACGCGCGCGTTCGCGGGCAGCGAATCCGCATCGACCGCGAAGCCGTGGTTCTGCGACGTGATCACCACGCGACCGTCGCCGAGATCCTTCACCGGGTGGTTCGCGCCGTGGTGGCCCGTCTTCATCTTCAGCGTCTTCGCGCCGACCGCGAGGCCCATGATCTGATGGCCGAGGCAGATGCCGAAGGTCGGCACGCCGCGCTCGATGAATTCCCTGGCCGCCGCGATCGCGTAGTCGCACGGCTCCGGATCGCCGGGGCCGTTCGACAGGAAGATGCCGTCCGGATTCAGCGCGAGTGCGTCGGCGGCGCTCGCCTGGGCCGGCAGCACCGTCACGTGGCAGCCGCGCTCGGCGAGCATGCGCAGGATGTTGTACTTGACGCCGAAGTCATAGGCGACCACGCGGTACTTCGGCGCCTGCTGCATGCCGTAGCCGCTGCCGAGACGCCACTCGGTCTGCTTCCATTCGAACGGCTTGGCGGTCGACACGACCTTCGCGAGGTCCATGCCGGCCAGGCCGGGGAACGAGCGCGCGAGCTCGACGGCCTTTGCTTCGTCGTCCGAGCCGGCGAGGATGCAGCCGTTCTGCGCGCCCTTGTCGCGCAGGATGCGCGTCAGCTTGCGCGTATCGATGCCGGCGATCGCGACGACGCCTTCGTCGCGCAGGTAATCGCCGAGCGTGCGCTCCTTGCGGAAGTTCGAGGCGAGCGTCGGCAGATCGCGGATGATCAGCCCGGCGGCATGGACTTTCGTGGCTTCGACGTCTTCGGCGTTGACGCCGACGTTGCCGATATGCGGGTAGGTAAGCGTGACGATCTGGCGCGCGTAACTCGGATCAGTCAGGATTTCCTGATAGCCGGTAATCGCGGTGTTGAACACGACTTCACCGATCGTATGGCCTTCGGCCCCGATCGAATAACCACGAAAGACCGTGCCGTCGGCGAGTGCAAGCAAGGCGGGGGAAAAAGACGGCAACACGGGAGGCTCCTTGGGGAACACCCTGCTGCCGACCTGTCTACCCGGCCGCGCGAGCGCCGCGCTGCGTGGACGCGCGTCGGTCGCTGGCTTGACGCCCCTGGGTGGTCGACACGCGAAGCCGGCGCAGCGCGCACGAGGCTTCGCGGCATCGCCCGACAGGCGGCGTGCGGCGGATGAACGGGGTGAATGAGGTAGGCGCTAGGGTGCGAGGTTGATCAGCACAAACTTTCAAATTATAGTCCGAAAATGGCCTAATTTTCAATCGGCATGGGCGCCCGATCGTGCGCGCCGCGTGCCGCATCCATCGCCGGCCCGTGGCCTCCGCTGCTGCGGCCCCGTTTGCGCCGCCGCATCACCCTTCAGCGTACTGCCGGATCGGCCCGCTTGCCAGCACTGCGCGCGGGCCATGCGGACCACGCCGCGCTCGCGAGCTGCAGCGCGAGCAGCACGCCCCACGCCGTCGCATGCGCGCTCGCCGGATAATGGCCGTCGGTTGCCGGCCAGCGCGACAGCACGACACCGATCCCGATCTGGAACGTAAAGATCAGCACGAAGATGGCGAGCGTGAGCGTCGTATTCGCGCGGCCGATCAGATGCGCGGGGAAATGGGCGGCGAGCACCGCATAGGTCAGGATGCCGACGCCGCCGAACATCCCGTAGGCGGCCCACAACAGCGCGGGCGGCAGCGGTGCACGCGCGACGATCGCGACCTGCGTCGCCACGAACAGCGCCATCCCGACACTGCAGAACGCATGGACCGACACGCCGCGTCGCTCGAGCGCGCGCGCCGCCGCGCCGAAGCCGACACACCCCGCCATCATCGCGAAGCCCAGCACCGACACCAGCCGCGCCGCGTGCTGCGCGTCGAATCCCCCGACATCGCGCAGATACGGGCCGACCCACAGCGACTGCATCGCGTAGAACACGCCCTGCGTGACGATCGAGAACGACGAGATCTTCCAGAACGCGCGACTGGCGAGGATGTGCCACGTGCCCTTGAACTGGCTGACGAGCCCGCCCTGGTGGCGCGGCTGCGCGGTCTCGGGTGCGCCGCAGCCGATCGCGGCCGCGACGACGAGCGTCAGCGCCGCGAGCCCGCCGCAGATCGCGCGCCAGCTCGTCAGACCGAGCAGCCAGGTGAGCGGCGAACCCACCGCGACGCCGCCGAGGCCGCCGACGGCCATCACGAGCCCGTTGACGAGCGGCAGCCGGCTGACCGGGAAATGCTGCGCGAGCGCCTTGAAGGCCGCACCGAGACACACCGACACGCCGACGCCGATCAGCAGCCGGCCGACCATCATCGTACCCAGACCATGCGCTGTGCCGAACACGGCCGCGCCGGCGGCCGCGAACAGCAACATCCCGGCCGCCACGCGGCGCGGGCCGAAATGGTCGAGCAGCACGCCGGCCGGAACCTGCGCGCCGGCGAAGCCGAGAAAATAGAGACTGGTGAGCAGCCCGAGATCGGCCGCCGACAGCCCGAGCTCGTGCGTGACGAACGGCGCGAAGCCGAGATTGACGCCGCGAAACACGTACGACACGAAATAGCCGAGCGCAAACAGCGCGAGCACCCTGATCTGCACCGCCGACATCGCCCTCTCCTCGCAACCGGTTGCCGCGGGTTGCCGCGGGTTGCCGCGCGAAGCGTTCGCCCGCCGCCGCGCACAAACGAAAACGCCGTCACCTCGGTGACGGCGTCGCTTCGTGTCGGATCGTCGCGCAATCGCGCCGCCCGACCGGGCCAGCGCGCTGCGCGCGCGGCCGCGTGGGTTACTTCTTCTTGCCCTTGTGCGCGGCGGCCTTCGGCGCTGCCTTCGCGGGCGCCGCCTTCGCCGCATGCGCAGCTGGCTTCGCCGCGGCATGCTTGCCGCCGCGCGACTTGCCGCCCACCGACAGGCTCGCGCGCTCGATGTGCGCACCGGCCGCCGACGTCGCGATCCGCTCCGGGCCCGGCTCGGCCGGCACCGCGCGGCCGACCGGCACGTGCAGCACCAGCGCCTGACCCGGCATCGCGATGTCGCGATGCGTGCGGTTCCACGCCTTCAGCTGGCCGACCGACACGCCGTAGCGGCCGGCGAGCGCGGCCATCGACTGCTTGCGGCGCACGCGGATCAGCATCTTGCGCGTGTCGGGCACGTCGGGTTCCATCGCCAGCACGCCGTTCTCGGCGACGTCGGCGCTGATGTCCTCGTCATCGTCGTCGCCGCGCGGCACGACGATCGTCGAGCCCGGCTTCAGGCGCATGCCGGCCGGAATCTTGTTGACCGACATCAGCGTATCGGGGTCGACGCCGATCTTCTCGGCGATCGCAGCCGGCCGCGCGCGTTCGCTGACCGTATAGGTGGTCCACGACGACAGCTGACCGTTGTACGCCTTCAGGCTCTTCTCGAACGCCGCCGCGTTGTCGAACGGCAGCAGGATCTGCGGCTCGGTCGCGCCGAGAATGACCGGCTTCGAGAACGACGGGTTCAGCGAGCGAAATTCGTCGAGCGACAGATTGGCGAGCTTGGCGGCCACCGCCACGTCGATGTCGCGCGACGTGGTGACGGTCACGAAGTACGGGTGGTTCGGAATGTCCGGCAGCGCCAAACCGAATTGCTGCGGATTGGCGATAATGTTCTTCACCGCCTGCAGCTTCGGCACGTAGTTGCGCGTCTCGTTCGGCATCCGCAGGTTCTGGTAATCGGTCGGCAGGCCGGCCGCCTGGTTGCGCGCGATCGCGCGCTGCACGTTGCCCTCGCCCCAGTTGTATGCGGCCAACGCCAGATACCAGTCGCCGAACATGTCGTGCAGGCGCGACAGGTAATCGAGCGCGGCGCTCGTCGACGCCAGCACGTCGCGGCGCTCGTCCTGCCACATGTTGCGCTTCAGGTTGTACGTGCGGCCCGTGCCCGGCATGAACTGCCACATGCCGGCCGCCTTCGCGACCGACAGCGCCTGCGGGTTGTAGGCGGATTCGATGAACGGCAGCAGCGCGAGCTCGGTCGGCATGTGGCGCGCCTCAAGTTCCTCGACGATGTGATACAGATATTTCTGCGAGCGCTCGGTCATGCGCTGCACGTAATCGGGACGCTGCGTGTACCAGGTCGTCTGCATGTCGACGAGGTCGCTCTGCAGGTCCGGCATCTGGAAGCCGCGGCGAATGCGCGCCCACAGGTCGGAATCCGCACTGGTCAGATCGCCGACGGACTGCTTGTCGACGTCGACGGTTTCTTTCGCGGTGGCTGATTTACGGAGGTAATTGGACGCCGCCTGCGAATCGGCGGCGTTGTTGGCGACAGGACCCTGGCTCGCGCATGCGGCGAGCAGCAGGACCACCATCGCACTCAATATAAGTCGCATGAAAATCTCGGCTTCCGACGGCTGGAAATTGCAGGCGATACTACGGAAGTGCGTGCTTCACGTCAATAAAAACACCGAAAACTCAGCGAAATCCTACGTTTGGGGCAATTTTTACAGGTAGCGCCTGAGGTACGGAGTCCTCCCGATTGCGTCATCGGAAGCGGTTTTTCCATTCGCGCATCAGCGTGAATGCCGCCAACCGGTCGGGCACCGTTTCGTGCAACTCGGCCTCGAGCGTCGCGTGGATCGCCGCGCTGTCCGCGCGCAGGAACGGGTTCACCGCGCGCTCGTGCGCGATCGTGGTCGGCAGCGTCGGCATCCCGCGCGCGCGCAGCGCCTGCGCGTCGTCGCGCCACGCGGCGAGCGCCGCATTGCCGGGCTCGCACGCGAGCGCGAAGCGGATGTTCGACAGCGTGTATTCGTGTGCACAATGCACGCGCGTGTCGCCGGGCAGCGCCGCGAGCGCATCCAGCGACGCGAGCATCTGCGCGGGCGTGCCTTCGAACAGGCGGCCGCAGCCGCACGAGAACAGCGTGTCGCCGCAAAACACGTGAGGGATGGCGGCGCCGTGGCCGGCCGCCTGGAAATACGCGATGTGGCCGCGCGTGTGACCCGGCACGTCGAGCACGTCGAACGCGAGCGCCGGCGCGTCGAGCGTCACGCGAGCGCCGCCGGCCAGCGGCCGCGTCACGACGCCGATCGCCTCGGCGGCCGGGCCGTATACGACGAGCGGCGCATCGTCCGGCTGGCTATCGCGCAGGGCGGCGACACCGCCGACATGGTCGGCGTGATGGTGGGTGAGTAGAATAGCGGTCAACCGCCAGCCGCGTTCCGCCAGAACGCGGCGTACCGGCGCGGCTTCACCCGGATCGACGGCGATCGCATCGCGGCCGTCCGACACGAGCCAGATGTAGTTGTCTTCGAATGCCGGCACCGGCACGTATTCCAGCTCGTTCATGGGCGCGCAATCATCGTTATGTCCGATCCTCAAATTATAGACTGGCCCGCCTGGACCGACTCGCCGCCCGGCCGCTACGTGCTGGGCTGGGAGCAGGCGCAGCTCGACCGGATCGTGTCCGACGTGTTCGGGTTTCACGCGCTGCAGCTCGGGCTGCCGCAGCTCGATGCCTTGCGCGAGAACCGCATGCCGTATCGCGGCCTCGTGCTCGATCCCGCCAGCGGCGCGAGCGCGCCCTACCAGTATCCGTGGGCGCGCGAGGCATCCGCCCCCGAGCATGCGCCGGCCGAGCGCAGCACCACGTGGTGCGACCTGCTCGACCTGCCGTTCGAGTCGCAGAGCGTCGACCTGATCGTGATGCCGCACACGCTCGAGTTCACGTCCGACCCGCACCGGCTGCTGCGCGAGGCCGAACGCGTGCTGATGCCCGAAGGGCAGCTGGTGATCACCGGCTTCAACTCACTGAGCCTGTGGGGCATGCGGCAATCGTTCGGGCGCATGGCGAACCGCCCGTTCGTGCCGGCCGCGCGCGACCAGATCGCGTTCATTCGGCTCAAGGACTGGATCAAGCTGCTCGGCTTCGATCTCGAGCGCGGCCGCTTCGGCTGCTACCGGCCGCCGCTCGTCACCGACAAGTGGCTGGCCCGCTACGGCTTCATGGAAGCCGCCGGCGACCGCTGGTGGCCGATCTTCGGCGCCGTCTACATGGTCACGGCCGTCAAGCGCGTGCGCGGCATGCGCCTGATCGGCCCGATCAAGATGAAAAAGCCGGTGCTCGCGCCGGGCCTCACGCCGGCGGCCACCCCGACCACCCATCAAGAACATTCATGACCATCGACACCATCGACATCTATACCGACGGCGCCTGCAAGGGCAACCCCGGCCCCGGCGGCTGGGGCGCACTGCTGCGCTACGGCGACCGCGAAAAGGAGCTGTTCGGCGGCGAGCCGAACACGACCAACAACCGGATGGAGCTGATGGGCGTGATCGCCGCGCTCGAGGCGCTGAAGCGCCCGTGCCGCGTGATCGTCCATACCGACTCGCAGTACGTGCAGAAAGGCATCAGCGAGTGGATCCACGGCTGGAAGAAAAAAGGTTGGGTCACCGCGGCCAAGACCCCGGTGAAGAACGCCGATCTCTGGAAGCGGCTCGACGCGCTCGTCGCGCAGCACGAGATCGAGTGGCGCTGGGTGAAAGGCCACGCGGGCCATCCCGAAAACGAACGCGCTGACGCGCTCGCGAATCGCGGCGTCGAATCCCTCGCGGCCTGAACGCCGGCCGCCCTACCGTCTTTCCCGATTTATCCGACATGCGCCAGATCATTCTCGATACCGAAACCACCGGCCTCAATCCCCGCTCGGGCGATCGCCTGATCGAAATCGGCTGCGTGGAGCTGCTGAACCGGCGGCTCACCGGCAACAACCTGCACATCTACGTGAACCCCGAGCGCGACAGCGATCCGGGCGCGCTGGCCGTGCACGGGCTGACCACCGAGTTTCTGAGCGACAAGCCGAAGTTCGCGGAAGTCGCCGACCAGATCCGCGACTTCGTGAAGGGCGCGGAACTGATCATCCACAACGCACCGTTCGACCTCGGGTTCCTCGATGCCGAATTCGCGCGGCTCGGCCTGCCGCCGTTCATCGAGCATTGCGACGGCGTGATCGACACGCTGGCAGAGGCCAAGCAGATGTTCCCCGGCAAGCGCAATTCGCTCGACGCGCTGTGCGACCGGTTCGGCATCAGCAACGCGCACCGCACGCTGCACGGCGCACTGCTTGACTCGGAGCTGCTCGCCGAGGTCTATCTCGCGATGACGCGCGGCCAGGACAGCCTCGTGATCGACATGCTCGACGACCCAGGCGCCGACGGCGGCACGGCGAACGGCCAGCGCATCTCGCTCGCGTCGCTCGACCTGCCGGTCGTCGCGGCCAGCGACGACGAGCTCGCCGCGCACCAGGCGCAGCTCGACGAGTTGGACAAGTCGGTCAAGGGCACCTGCGTCTGGCGCACGTCCGCCGAAGTGGACGCCGTCGAAGCGGCCTGACGCATCCGACCGCTCCGCTGCACTGCACCCGCGCCTACGCGCGCGGCTGCAGCGCGATCATCGCCATCCCGCCGAGCGCGAGCGCCGCGCCGGCCGCGTCCCAGCGGGTCAGCGCGACGCCGTCGACGACCCGCAGCCACAGCAGCGCCACGCCGATATACACGCCGCCATACGCCGCGTAGGTGCGCCCCGCCGCGCTCGGATGCAGCGTCAGCAGCCACGCGAACAGCGCGAGCGACAGCGCTGCGGGCACCAGCAGCCACACGGGCCGCCCGCCTTTCAGCACGAGCCACGGCAGGTAGCAGCCCACGATTTCGGCCACCGCGGTAACGGCGAACAATGCCGCGATCCTGATCAGTTCGGTCATCCGGTTCCTCTTGGAATGAGCGTCCGTCGCGCAGGGTCCGCGAGGGCCCCGCGACGGCATGCCCGGCGCGGCCCATCATACCCGCGCGAGCCGCGCCGGAACCTCCGTGGGACGGGCGATTCCCGGCAATTTGCACGATCGTCTGTCATCGTGCTATCATGTCGCCTGTTTCAACCTCGAATCTCTTTCTTTTTTCGATCTCGATCGAATGCCGCCCGCGCCTGCAGGCCGGCGCTCCGATCGACATTGCATCCACAGGAAAGCCCGCCCGACAGGCCCGCTTTTCTCGTTTCGTTGCCCTTCCGGGGCACTTGCCGGAGCGCCGGACTTTCGTCCGCACCGGTATCCGCCGCCTGCATCACGCGGCCCATTCTTCATGAGCGCACCGTCGCGGCGGCCCATCGGGCCCGCGTCGAAGCAGTCCCTTGCGGCTCTTTACCGCCATTCGCGCAGTAAGTGCTCAAAGGCCTGCCCCGACGCGCTGCACACGACCTCGCGCTTGCCGGCAAACCGTGTCGGACGGCCATCCGTTCCGGCGCAGTCAAAGGAGTGCATGACCTTGACCGCAACACACGTCAGCCCGATCGCTGCTTCCCCTTCCCCGTCGTCCGGCGAGGCCCCGCTCGCCGCGGACGACATCACCGTCGTCGACCAGAGCCTGCTCAAGCGCGCCGTCAGCGCAATGGCCATCGGCAATGCGATGGAATGGTTCGACTTCGGCGTCTACAGCTACATCGCCGTCACGCTCGGCAAGGTGTTCTTCCCGTCGAGCAGCCCGTCCGCGCAGCTGCTCGCCACCTTCGGCACGTTCGCGGCCGCGTTCGTCGTGCGCCCGCTCGGCGGCATGGTGTTCGGCCCGCTCGGCGACCGCATCGGCCGCCAGCGCGTGCTCGCCGCCACCATGATCATGATGGCCGTCGGCACCTTCGCGATCGGCCTGATCCCCAGCTACGCGTCGATCGGCATCATGGCGCCCGTGCTGCTGCTCGTCGCCCGCCTCGTGCAGGGCTTCTCCACCGGCGGCGAATACGGCGGCGCCGCCACCTTCATCGCCGAGTTCTCGACCGACAAGCGCCGCGGCTTCATGGGCAGCTTCCTCGAGTTCGGCACGCTGATCGGCTATGTGATGGGCGCCGGCGTCGTCGCGCTGCTGACCGCGTCGCTGTCGGAGGACGCGCTGCTGTCGTGGGGCTGGCGCGTGCCGTTCCTGATCGCAGGGCCGCTCGGCCTGATCGGGCTGTACATCCGGATGAAGCTCGAGGAGACGCCGGCGTTCAAGCGTCAGGCCGAAGCGCGCGAAGCGCAGGACAAGGCCGTGCCGAAGACGCGCTTTCGCGAAACGCTGTTCGCCAACTGGCGCGCGCTCCTGCTCTGCGTCGGCCTCGTGCTGATCTTCAACGTGACCGATTACATGGTGCTGTCGTACCTGCCGAGCTTCATGTCGTCCACGCTGCACTTCGACGAGTCGCACAGCCTCGTGCTGGTGCTGATCGTGATGGTGCTGATGATGCCGCTCACGCTCGCGGCCGGCCGCCTGTCGGACCGCATCGGCCGCAAGCCGGTCATGCTGGCCGGCTGCGTGGGCCTGCTCGCGCTGTCGATCCCGTCGATGATGCTGATCCATGCGGGCACCACCGCGTCGGTGTTCGGCGGCCTGCTGATCCTCGGCGTGCTGCTGTCGTGCTTCACCGGCGTGATGCCGTCGGCGCTGCCCGCGCTGTTCCCGACGGAGATCCGCTACGGCGCGCTCGCGATCGGCTTCAACGTGTCGGTGTCGCTGTTCGGCGGCACGACGCCGCTGGTGACGGCCTGGCTCGTCGACGTGACGCAAAACCTGATGATGCCCGCCTATTACATGATGGGCGCCGCCGTGATCGGCATCGTGTCGGTCGTCGCGCTCGCCGAGACCGCGCGTCAGCCGCTCAAGGGCTCGCCGCCGGCCGTCGCGACGCACCGCGAAGCACACCAGCTGGTGCGCCAGCTGCGCGACGAGGACGAAGCCGAAATCTACGGCGTCGTGTCGGCCGCACGCGCCTGAGTGCTCAACAAGCGCCCAATGAGCGCCCAATAAAAACCCCGGCAATAGCCGGGGCCAGATCTACTCCGATTCGCCCGACCGGCGCCTGCCGGCCGGGCGTTCCTTTATTCGTTCGCCGAAGCGGCGTTCAGGCGTGCGCTTCGCATTCGCGGCAGAAGATCAGCGCACGCGAGCGCGACACAGCAGCCTGGGCACCGCGCGCCGCGACGATCAGGCCGACCTGGCCGAGATTGAAATCGCGCTCGACCATCAGCTGCGTCAGCGCGGCGAGCGGCAACACGACGGACGGGTGGTACAGGCTCGATTCGATCAGGGCTCTCATCTTCGGCTCCATCAGACAACGCATATTCGATGGAGTGAATTCTAGGGATCACCCTGATCCCGATAAACGGCACATTTGCGAAGTCACTTGTTGCCGCCGGTGAACAATCGGCCACGCCCTTGGCTGGTGCGGCTGACGGCGTCGTCCGGGGGCCTGTGGGGGCGGCTGTGTCGGGGTTGCGCGAACGCGCCGGGTAGCCGCGCCGTGGGTCGGCCAACGCGCTGGGCTATCGCACGGCCGTCGGCGAACCACGCGGTTCGGCCGTGCGGGACGCCCGCACCGCACCGCACCGCACCGCACCGCACCGCACCGCGCAGCGCAGCGCGGCGCAGCGCGAAGCGGTGCGGCGCAAGCGGATCGCGGAGCCTCCCCGCGCTCGCTCGCGTACCGGCGCGATGCGCCGCCGCGTTCAATCGAGCGGCGTTTCGACGAAGGCGGGAAGCTGCTCGGCCCGCGCCGAATGCGCAGCGAGCGCCGGATAACGGGCCGGATCGATCCGCGCGAGCGGCGCATATTCGGCGGTCATGAACTGCGTGAAGCGCCACGCGACGGCCACCGTCACGTCGGACTGCAGCAGCCGCGCGCCGCCGAGCCAGCCGTTGGCGGCCGCCACCAGCGGCTCGAGTTCGCCGTACGCGGCCTCGAGCTGGCCCAGCACGCGCTCGAGCCACGGCGCGTGCTGCTTGTCGGCCGGCCGCAGCGCCTGTTCGTAGATGACCTGCACCGTCTTCTCGGCCGCGGCCAGCGCGAAGCCGACCGGCACGAGCGCGCGCAACCGCGCGTCAACGGCCTCGGGCAACAGGCGCCGCTCCGGCGCGACGAGATGGTCGAGGTAGTCGACGATCAGCGAGGAATCGATCAGCGTGACTCCATCGTCGGTCACGAGCGTCGGCGCCTTCACGACCGGATTGATCTCGCGGAACCGGTCGAAATGGCGAAACACCGAAACCGACTCGTGCTCGAACGGCAGGTCCAGCAGCTTCGCCGAAATGGCGACACGGCGCACGAACGGGGAATCCAGCATACCGATCAGCTTCATTGCAAACGCTCCGAGTGACAAACCAGGGCCATCGACTGTAGCAGCGACGCAGGCGGCCGCCTAGCGACGCGCGGCCCCCCGCGCGATTGATGCGCATCACCCGGTCACGCATCGGACACCCGCGGCGCGTCCGGAATGACCATAATGCAGATTCACGCCCCTTCCGCGTCAAGGTCTCCCATGTGGTACGCCGTCGTCGAACAGCAGCGGGAATGGATGCGCGCCTGGCGCGCGGCGACGCGTCACGCGTTCGACGTGTGGCCGGCCGCGACGCTGCCGCACAGCGCGTCCACGTGTTACGACGACCTGTTCGAGCCGCTGCTCGGCCCGGCCGCCGGCCCGCCGCGCTTCGAGCTGCGCGAGCCGGGCATCGACGAGCGGATCGTCGCGCACACGCCGTTCTGCCAGTTGCGACGCTTCGCGCAAGCCGGCACGCGCCGCACCGTGCTGTTGTGCGCGCCGCTCGCCGGGCACGCGGCCGTGATGATGCGCGAAACGGTCGAGGCGCTGCTCGCGGACGGCGACGTCTGCGTGACCGACTGGGTCAATGCGCGCGACGTCCCGCTCGCCGCGGGCCGCTTCGGGCTCGACGAGTACGTGGCGACGCTCGACGGCTTCGTCGACGCGCTCGCGAGCGACGCCCGGCCGCTGCACGTCGTCGCCGTATGCCAGGCGACGGTGCCCGCGCTCGGCGCGCTCGCGCTGCGCGCCGCGCGCGGCCTGCCGCCGCCCGCGAGCATCACGCTGATCGGCGGCCCAATCGACGCGCGCGTCAATCCGAGCGCGCTCGGCACGACGGCCGCGTCGCATTCGCTCGCGTGGTGCCGCCGTCATCTGATCGATATCGTGCCGCCATGCTTCCCCGGCCACGGCCGTCACGTGTTCCCAACCTATCTTCAGCAGGGCGAAATCGCACTGCTGTATCCGCAGCGTTTCATGTCGTTGATCGAAAACTACGCGCGCGCCGCATCGCGCGTCGACATGGCGGCGCTGGCCGACGCACGGCGCGCCCTGCGCGAGTACACGGCGCTGCTCGACATGCCGGCCGAGTATTTTCTGGATACCGTCGACATCGTGTTCCAGCGGATGTGCCTCGCCAACGGCACGTGGGACGTGGGCGGCCGGCGCGTCGAGCCGGCCGTGCTGCGCGGCGTCATGCTGCTGACCGTCGAAGGCCGCTGCGACGCGGTCACCGGCGCCGGGCAGACCCATGCGGCGCTCGACATGTGCGGCGGGCTGACGGCCGGCGAGCGTCATCGCGTCGATGTCGACGAGTGCGATCACTACGGCCTCTTCACTGGCGACCATTGGCACGCCGACGTCCACCCGGCGCTGCAGCGGATGTTCGCGCAGGCCGAAGCCGAACGCCCGCGGCCGCGCCGGCGCCGCATCAGGCGGGGCTGATCCCGTCGTGCCGGACGCGTGCCGCGTCGAGCAGCGCGCGCACCTCGTCGTCGCCGACCTGGTCGAAATCCGCATAGAACTGGCCGATGCCGAAGAACCGCGCGGGCTGCAACACCGTGACGAACGCGTCGGCCACGTCGTCGAACATATGCGCGGCACCGGCCGGCGCGACGGGCACGGCAGCCACGATGCGCGCGGGACGGCGCGCGCGCAGTGCCTGCAGCGCGACGCGCATCGAGGCGCCGGTCGCGACGCCGTCGTCGACGACGATCACGACACGCCCTTCGACCGGCAGCGGCGGCCGCGCGCCGCGATACAGCGCGTCGCGGCGCTGCAGCTCGGCGGCTTCACGCGCGATCACGTCGGCCAGTTGGTCGCGCGTCACGCCCATCGCGCGAATCGCCGCATGCCGCAGATGAATCGCGCCGCCCGTCGCGAGCGCGCCGATCGCGAGCTCCGGATCGGACGGCATGCCGAGCTTGCGCACGATCAGCAGGTCGAGCGGCGCGCGCAGCGCCTGCGCGACGGGGAACGCCACCGGCACACCGCCGCGCGGCAGCGCGAGGACGACGACGTCGCGACGGTCCGCATAGCCGTGGAGCGCATGCGCGAGCCGGCGCCCGGCGTCGGCGCGATCGGTGAAACATTCGGGCAGGTTCGGGGCCATGCTGTCGCGGCGCGGTTGTGGGGCTTCGGGGCGGGATGCGTGATGAAAGATGCGGGACATGCGGTACGCGCTACCGCGATCGATGCCGAGCCGCACCTGCGCCCGTTCAACGAGCATGGTTCATCGCTGACGCCGATGCAAGCGGGGTCATACCGGCGTATCGGGCACCGCCCGCAGGGAACGCGACGAAGAGCGTCGCGCGAAAGTTGGGCGGTAGACCAACGCGGCCCAGAACCCGAGCCGGCCCGCTGCGCGCGGAGCTCGCAACGCGGAGCGCGCCGACACGCGGCTCATAAGCCGCGCAGCCCGCCCCGCCCGCTCACCGCCCGGCGGCCTGCCGGTACAGACGCCAGAACGACTGCGCGTAAGACTGCGCGAGCTCCGGCGCGCGCTGGAATACGTTGACCGTCTCCGCGTGCGCGGCAGCGCCTTCGGACAGCGTCGGCAGCGCGACGTTGTCGTCGACGATCGCGAAACGCGGCGCGGGATCGTCGTGCCGCGAGTCGATCGCGACGTCGATGCCGGCCGCTTTCAGGTAACCGGCGCCGCTATACCTGCCTGCACGCGCCGAGCGCACCAGCACGACGCGCACGTCGACGCCGCGCGCGCGCGCCGCCCGCAGCGCGGCCGCGACCGCGGGCGGCACATGCGCATAGCCGGCCAGCAGCACGCGCCGCTGCGCGTTGTCGATCAGGTCGACGGTCGCGTCGGCGGCCAAATTGTCATAGGAGAAGTATGTGCCGACCGACGCGGCGTCGGACGGAATGGGGCTGGCGTGGGCGCTCGCCGCGCAGCCGAGCGCGGCGAGAAGAATGGCGGCTGGTCTCATGGCGGGCGCCATTTTAGCGATGCCAATTCGCGTGGCAAGCGCCAGCCGACACGATGCTGCGCCGGCGCAACACCCATAGCGCCACGGCGATCGCACGGGCCGTGTCGCGTGCCGGATTGCGCGCCGAGTAACGTGCCGAGCTACACGCCGACTTGCATCCGATTGCGCCGCGCCACGCGCTACCGATCAGTCGCCCGCGACCCGCGCGAGCCAGCTCTCGACGCCGTCGACCGAGCGAAAATCGGCGACGCTGCGCGCCGGCAGCGCCGGATACGCGGCCGCCGCCATCTCGGCGAGCGCGCGGCCCGGCCCGAGTTCGACGAACGCGCTTGCGCCGGCCTCGGCGCAAGCGGCCAGACACGCCGCCCATTCGACCGGCTCCGCGATCTGCCGCGCCAGCTTGTCGCGCCCCACGTCGACATCGAGCACCGACCCGCCATCGATCCCGGCAAACACGCGCGTGCCGGGCAGCGGCCGGCGCACGTTCGCCGCGGCGAGCGACGCGCGAAACGGCGGCACCGCTGCCGCCAGCCGGCGCGTGTGCGATGCGATCCGCACGCACACGGGCGCGACGCGCAATGCGCCCGCGCCCGCCGCAGCGTCGGCCACCGCGGCGACGTCGGGCTGGGCGCCGGCCACCACGAACGCATCGTCCGGATTCGCGATCGCGATCGCCGCGTCGCGGCCGTCACACAGGCCCGCGAGCTGCGCGCGCGCAAGCCCGCGCACGAACACCATCCGTTCATCGCCGCCGCTGGCCGCATCCATCGCACGCGCGCGCGCATCGGCGAGCTCCAGCGCGTCGTGCGGATCGATCATCCCGGCCACGCTCCACGACGCGACTTCGCCGACGCTGTAACCGGCCACGCAGCGGCGGCGCGGCCACGCGGCCGCGAGCAGTGCGGTCGCGGCGAGCGCCTGCAACGTGCAGAGGATCTGCGCTGCGCGGTTCTCGCCGAGCGCGTCCGGCCCGGCGCGCCGCACCCAGTCGCGCGGATCGTCGCCGAGCAGCCGGCCCGCGTGTGCGAACAGCGGTTCGGCCTGCGGCGCCGCACCGGTCAGCTCGAACATGTCGGCGCGCTGCGCGCCCTGCCCTGAACACAGGATCGCGAGCGTCATCGTTGCGCCTCGTCGGCGTCGAGCGCGTCGACGAATACGCTCATCGCGAGCAGGTCGGCCGCGCCGCCGGGGCTGAGGCGGCGCGCGACGAATGCGCGGTGCGCGGCAGCGGCGCGCAGCCGCCAGTCGCGCGCGCGGATGCCGCCGCGTGCGACGAATGCGCGTGCGCTCGCGCGGGCGAAGTCGAGCCCGTCGCGCCCGCCGCGATGCAGCAGGTTCGTATCGTCGAGCGCGGCGATCAGCGCGAAGCAGGCTTCGACGCGCGCGGCTTCCGCATCGCCCGGCATCCAGCGCGCGGCGCGCCGCAACGCCGGCAAGCCGACGCGATATACCGTCGCGAAGCCGCCGGCCGCCTCGCCGCGCGCGCCGCCGACGCCGTAGCGACGGCTCGCGCGCTCGCCGTGGCTGTCCGGCAGCCGCGGGCCGCCGAGGATCTCAGCGCCCCACCGCCGTGCGACGAATGCGCCGAGCGTCATCGTGCGGGCGGCCGCACCGGCTGCATCGGCCGTGGCGCGCCGGCCGGCCGCCGCGCACAGCAGCCCGAGCCCGAAGATCGCGCCGCGATGCGTGTTCACGCCACCCGTCGCCGCAAGCATCGCATGTTCCGCGCGCAGCCCGATCTTGCGCAGCGCGCCCATGTCCGCGTCGCGCGCGCCGGCCTCGGCGAGTTCCGCGAAGTACGGCCGCAGCACGGCCGCGCTGCGTGCGAACGTCGCCGCGTCCATGTCCGCATGGCTGCCGGTGTCGACGTGGCTGACGAGCCCCGGTTTCGGATAAGTCCGGATTTCGAGCACGAGGCTGCGCTCGGCGAGTTCGGCGATGCGCTCGGCGCCGGACGGCGCGAGCGTGCGGCACGCAGCCCACGCATTCATCGCACACCTCGCGCGAAGGCTTCCACCGACATCAATTCGACGGCGAGCGCCGTCTTCACCGCGACTTCCGGCAGCCGCGCGTACAGTTCGCGCCAGTTCACGCCGGCGCCGTCGTCGCGCAGCAATTCGCCGTCGATGCGCATCGGCGCGCGCGCGTCGAGCGCCGCGAGGCCGTCGAGCAGCGCGTCGCGCAGCGCCGCGGCCGGCAGCGGAAACACGACGTCGAGATCGGATCCGTCGCTCAGATAGCGTTCGCCGGTCAGCGTCTGCCATGCGAGGCTGCCGAACACGCGCCCCTCGACGCCGCAGCGCGCACCCAGCGCAGCCAGTTCGCGCAGCGTTGGCTGCCATGCGGCGGGCGCGGCGGCGAGCACGTCGGCCAGCGCCGGCAACGCGCGACGCGCTGCGACGGCATCGGCCGCGACGTTCAGCGCGACGCGCCGCTTGCCGGCGGCAGGCGGCAACGGGATGCCGAGCGGCACGCGCGCCGCGTCGGCTTCGTCGGGCGTGGCGCGGCGCACGATCAGCGGCCGGCCGTCGGCAGCCCACGCATGCACGACCGGATCGGCCGCGAGCGCGGGATCGCGCGCGAACGCGGCGGACCACCCGGCCGCCGTCAGCGTGACGAGCGTGTGGCGGCGCAGCGGTGCGTCAGCGCGCGGCACGCGCGAGCGCCTCGACGCGACGCGCGACGTCGGCCGCGACCGGGCGGCCGCGCGCGGCGCGCGTGTCGCTGCGATCGACTGGCCTGGCGAGCCACTCGCCGACCTGCGCGTCGAGCGCGCAGGCCGGATCGAGCACCGCGTCGACCGCGCCCATCTTCACGAGATTGTCGAGCCCCGGCGCGAACACCGGCGTCGAGCGCGCCATCGCCTCGAGCACGTCGATCGGCAGCTTCGTCACGCGCGACATCGACGGCAGGTCCATCACCTCCGGCTCAGCGCCCGGCAGCGCGAGCAGCGTGCGCGTCGCGAGCGCGGTCGCGATGAACGCGCCGGCGGCCGTATGGCCGTACAGCAAGCCGATCGTCCGGTGCCCGGCGAGCTCCGCATGCATCAGGCATTTGGCGAGATGCGACAGCCCTTCGTTCAGGCCGAGCAGTTCGTCGCGCTTGCTCATCCGCTGGCTGTCGCTGTCGACGAGCACGAGGATCGGCGTGTCGCCGCCGCGCTCGATCGTGGCGAGCACCTGCGACGCGAGCGCCAGCGCTTCGTCGATGCCGAACGGCAGACGCTCGGCGACGCCGATCACGTCGACGCGCGTGCCGCCCAGTTGCGCCGAGCCCGTCAGCAGGCCGCCATCGCGCGCAATCGAATGGCCCGCGGGAAACAGCGAGGTCAGTACTTCATCGAGCGTCATGCTGCGGCTCCTGTAACTGGTCGGCGAGCTTGGCGAATGCGTCGTCGGGCATGCCGGGAATCGCTTCCGGCCGATCCGCGCCGAGCGCGCGCCACACGTCGAGCGCATCCGCACATCGGCCGAAGCGGGCGACGCGCGCTTCGAGACGCGCCTGCTCCGCGCGCAGCATCGCCGTATCGAACGCCGGCGCGCAGCCGAGCAGTTCGAGCGCCGCCGCACGGAACGCGGCCGGCGTATCGGCGACGTAGCGGTCCGCGCCGCCGATCAGCCGCCGGTGCTTGCCGCCCATCGTGCGCCAGATCAGCGCGCGATCCTTCGCGTCGAATTCCTCCACGCCGCGATTGGTCTCGATCACCTCGGGCCCCGACACGCTGATGCGTCCCTGCTCGGACACCGCCAACGCCGAACAGCAGGCCGCGAGCAGACCGCCGCCGCCGTAGCAGCCGGCGCGCCCGCCGATCAGCCCGAGCACCGCCACGCCGGCCGCGCGCGCGTCGACCAGCGCCCGCATGATCTCGGCGATCGCGAGCTCGCCCGCGTTCGCTTCCTGCAGCCGCACGCCGCCGGTATCGAACAGGATCAACACCGGCTTGCCGACCTCGCGCGCCGCGCGCAGCAGCCCCGTGAGCTTCGCGCCGTGCACTTCGCCGAAGGCGCCGCCCATGAAGCGGCCTTCCTGCGCGGCGATCAGCACGGGCCTGCCGTCGAGCCGGCCGTGGCCGACCACCATCCCGTCGTCGAACTGCTGCGGCAGCCCGAACAACGGCAGATGCGGGCTCGCCACGCGTTCGGCCGGCCCGAGGAATTCGTCGAAGCTGCCCGCATCGAGCAGCGCGTCGATGCGCTGCCGCGCGGACGCCTCGTACCAGCTCGCGTCGTTCGCGACGAACGCGGGCGCGTCGTGGTCGTGAATCGTCGGGTTCGTCATGCGCCCCCCTCGATCGCGCGCACGGCCTGCGCGAGCCGCAGCGACACCATGTCGGGCCGCGCGCCGCCGTCGTTGATCGACAGCTTCAGCCCGCCCGGCGCGCACCGTTCGACGAAGTCCGCCACGACGGCCCGCCACACCGCGCCGAAGCCGACCGCCGCGGTGCGGATGTCGATCTCGCATTGATCGTCGGGCAGGACGCGCTCGACGAGCACCTCCAGGTTGCCCGACGCGACCACGCCGACGAGCGCCGCGGCCAGCCGGCCCTTCGCACGCGCGCGCGCGGCGAACCGATAGTTCAACTGTTCCATCCCGTCTTCCTCACCAGTTGCGGAACCGGGCCGGCGGCGCATAGAGGCCGCCCGACCAGTGCACGAGGTCCTTGATCGAGCGCGCGGCGAGCCAGCGGCGGTCGGCGTCGAGCGGATCGATGCCGAGATCCTCCGGGCGGCGGATCACGCCGCGCTCGCGCAGGCGCTCGACCATCCGGCGGTCGCGGCCGCGGCCGACCTCCGTGTAGCCGGCCACGCCGCGGATCGCCTGCTCGCGCTCGTCGAGGTCGCGGCACATCAGCAGGTTCGCGATCCCTTCCTCGGTGACGATGTGCGTGACGTCGTCGCCGTAGACCATGATCGGCGCGAGATCGAGCTGCAGCTTGTCGGCGAGCTTCAGCGCGTCGAGCTTCTCGACGAACATCGGCACGTTCTTGTCGCCGAACGTCTCGCCGATCTGCACCACCAGCTTGCGGCCGCGCCTGAGCGCCGCGGGCGTGTCGGGGTCGGCCTGCGCGCCGGCCTTCAGCCACGGCTCGCTCGGATGGCGCCGGCCGCGCGCGTCGCTGCCCATGTTCGGCGCGCCGCCGAAACCGGCGATGCGCTCGGCCGTGACCGTCGACGAATGGCCGGCCAGGTCGATCTGCAGCGTCGAGCCGATGAACATGTCGCACGCGTAGAGGCCCGCCGTCTGGCAAAACGCGCGGTTCGAGCGTAGCGAGCCGTCGGGGCCGGTGAACCAGACGTCGGAGCGCGCGCGGATGTAGTCGTCCATCCCGACTTCGGAGCCGAAGCAGTGAATCTGTTCGACCCAGCCCGATTCGATCGCGGGGATCAGCGTCGGGTGCGGATTGAGCGCCCAGTGCGTGCAGACCTTGCCCTTCAGCCCGAGCTTCGCGCCATAGGTCGGCAGCAGCAGCTCGATCGCGGCCGTGTTGAAGCCGATGCCGTGGTTCAGCCGCTTGATCCCGTACGGCTCGTAGATGCCCTTGATCGCGAGCATCGCGGTCAGGATCTGCGTTTCGGTGATCGCGGCCGGGTCGCGCGTGAACAGCGGCTCGACGTAGAACGGCCGCCCCGCCTCGACGACGAAATGCACGCGGTCGCCCGGAATGTCGACGCGCGGCACCTTGTCGACGATGCGGTCGACCTGCGCGATCACGATGCCGTCCTTGAACGCGGTGGCTTCGACGACGGTCGGCGTGTCCTCGGTGTTCGGGCCGGTGTACAGGTTGCCGTCGGCGTCGGCGCTGACGGCGGCGATCAGCGCGACCTGCGGCGTCAGATCGATGAAGTAGCGCGCGAACAGCTCGAGATACGTGTGCACCGCGCCGAGCGCGATCTTGCCGCCGAACAGCAGCTTCGCGATGCGCTGCGACTGCGGGCCCGAATAGGCGAAGTCGAGCCGCTTCGCGATGCCGCGCTCGAACACGTCGAGATGCTCGGGCAGCACGACGCCCGACTGCACCATGTGCAGGTCGTGGATCTTCGTGTTGTCGACGTCGGCGAGCGCGACGGCGAGCAGGTCGGCCTGCTTCTGGTTGTCGCCTTCGAGGCACACGCGATCGCCCGGCTGCAGCACCGCTTCGAGCAGCGCGACGGCGTCGCGTGCCTCGACGCGCTTGCCGCGCGCGAACGCCGCGCCGGCCGCGATGCGTGCGTCGCGCGCCTGCCGCGCGTGATTCCATCCGGTCATGAAGAGTTCTCCCGCTTCGATGGTTCAGCGGCATTCTAAGCCGCGGGCTGCCGCCGATTGATGACGATGACGAATGCGACTCAGAGGGCGCCGCGATGGATGCGGCCGGTCGCCGCACGCGCGTGCCGGCCGCACGCACGAGCCGCGCGGGCCGCCGGCGCACGCTACGCGCCGACCAGCGCGCGCGTCGCGAAGAACAGCAGCGACGGCCCGAGCAGGCAGCCGACGCCCGTATGGAACGTGGCGATCAGCGCGCCGTACGGCACGAGCCGGCGATCGGTCGCGGCGAGGCCCGCGCTCACGCCGCTCACCGTGCCGGCCAGCCCGCCGAAGATCATCGCGGAGCGCGGCGTCTTCAGCCCCATGAAGTTGGCGGCAACCGGCGTGCCGACCATCACGATGATCGCCTTCACGAGGCCGGTCGCGATGCTCAGCGCGATCACGTCGGAGCTCGCGCCGATCGCCGCGCCGGTGACCGGCCCGACGATGTAGGTGACAGCGCCCGCGCCGATCGTCGTCATGCTGACCGCATCGGTGTAGCCGAATGCGCGCGCGATGCTCGCGCCGACGATGAACGGCAGCACGGTGCCGAGCAACAGCGACACGACGCCGACGAGGCCGGCCTTGCGCGCCTCGGCCGGCTGCACTTCGAACGCGGTCGCGACGATCGCGAAATCGCGCAGCATCGCACCGCCCATCAGGCCGATGCCGGCGAACAGCCGCACGTCGGCGAGGCCCTTGTCGCCGCCGGTGAATGCGCCGCCGACGTACGCGAGCGCGAGACCGATGACGATCGCGACCGCGGAGCCGTGCACGCGGCCGAACGTGAGCCGGCGCGACGCGATCGACGACAGCCACATGATCAGGCCGACCAGCGCGAACGACGCGACGAGCCCGTTGTGGGCGACGGTTTTTTCGAGCATCTGCAGCATGGCGGCCTCCGTCACTGTTCTTCGAATTGCGGCACGCCGGCGAAGGCCGTGTCGTCGCGTCCGGTGCGCACCAGCACCGCGATGCAGCATGCGCAGATCGCGACCGCGCCGAGCGCGGCCAGCAGCGCGACCGGGCCGCCCTTCAGCGCGGCGACGACGTTCTGGTTCGCCGCCATCGCGACGACGACCGGGATGTACATCGCGCCCCAGAACCCGACGCCCGCTTCCGTCTCCTTCGGCAGCCAGCCGCGCCGGTGCAGCCACAGCCGCAGGCAGATCAGCAGCAGCATCGCGATGCCGACGCCGCCGACGTTGGTCTTCACGCCGATCGTGGCGCCCAGCAGGTCGCCGAGGAACAGCCCGGCCAGATGGCAGAACGCCAGCAGCGCGGTTCCGTAGATGATCATGAGTCGTCTCCAGTCTCTTGGTGCGGCGCCTGACGCGTGCGGGAGGGAGGCCCGGCCGCCGATACCCGGGCGGACTGTCCGTCTCCTGCGGCGCGGCGCCGCGGCCCGGCGGCTCGTCGTGCGAGCGCGTTCTCGGGGTCGATGGGATGATGCGGGTTCGGGCCGAACGCCGGATGGCTTAGACTGACCGAAGCAGCCGCCGGCGCGACACGGGCTACGCCGCCGGTGCGGCCGGCCTTGAAGGGCCGCACTGGCGCGTGATCCGATACTAGCGCCGCAAAATCCGGCGATTTATGAAGTTGTCGAAACCGATTCAGTGGATTTAGCAATGCGTCCGTTACCGCCCGAACTGCTGCGCAGCTTCGTCGCCGTCGCGCAGTCCGGCAGCTTCACCGCCGCGTCCGAGCGCGTGAGCCTGTCGCAGTCGACCGTCAGCCAGCACATCCGCCGCCTCGAGGAGCTGCTCGACCGGCCGCTGTTCGAGCGCGACACGCGCAACGTGCGCCTGTCGCAGCACGGCGACGCGCTGTTGCGCTACGCGGTGCGCATTCTCGAGCTGATGGACGAAGCCGTCACGTCGGTGTGCGGGCCGCCGCTGTCCGGCAAGGTGCGGCTCGCGATGTCGGAGGATTTCGCGTCCGCGCATCTGACGGCCGCGCTCGCGAGCTTCGTGCAGCGCAATCCGGACGTCGAGCTGGCGATCTCGACCGGGCTGTCGGGCGATCTGTTCGACGCGCTCGACGAAGGCCGCCACGATCTGGTGTTCGCCAAGCGCGTCGCCGGCAGCCGGCGCGGCCGCGTGATCCGCAGCGAGCCGCTGTACTGGTGCACCGGCCCCGATTCGGCGATCACCGGCCACGAGGCCGTGCTGCCGCTCGCGATGCATCCGGAGCCGAGCGTGTCGCGGCGCCGCGTGCTCGAATCGCTCGAAGCGGTCGGCCGCCCTTACCGGATCGCCGTCGTGAGCAGCAGCATCGCGGTGCTGCGGGCGGCCGCGAGCGCCGGGCTCGGCGTGAGCGCGTTCGCCGGCTACGTGATCCCGGCCGGACTCGCGCGGCTCGACGCCGGGCTGCCGGAACTCGGCGAGCTCGAATACGTGATCGACCGGCCGGCCGCGGCGTCACGCTCGACGCTTGCGCTCGAGGCGACGCTGATCGCGGCGGCGGCGGGGTTGTAGCGGGATGCGTCGCGGTCGCGACGGTGGCGGCGGTCGAGGGCGGCGTCGAACGTGAGCCACGGCGACGCGTCGCGACACGCCGCCGCCACCGCTGCAATCCACCCTCTTGAAATGCCGCTCGCCGGCCACTAACTAAGCGTCATCAGGCAATGCCCACCACGCGCACCGTGCGCGTCGACGGGGCTGCGTCGGCGCGTATTCCGCGCTTCACGTTCAGGAGGACCATCATGAGCGGTATGTATTTCGGCAACGATCTGTTCGACGAATTCACGCGCCTGCAGCGGCAGATGGCGAGCCTGTTCGGCGAGCTGCCGACCGGCATCCGCGCGGTGCGGCCCACCGCGTTCCCGGCGCTGAACATCGGCGCGACCGACGACGCGATCGAAATCGTCGCGTTCGCCCCCGGCATGGCCGCCGCCGAGTTCGACGTGTCGATCGACAAGGACCTGCTGACCATCAGCGGCGAGCGCAAGCCGGTGCCGCAGGACGGCGGCGACGACGTGCGCACCTATGCGCAGGAGCGCTTTCACGGCGCCTTCCGGCGCGTGGTCGAGTTGCCGCAGAACGCCGATCCCGACAAGGTCAGCGCGCGCTACGAAAACGGCTGCCTGCTGATCCGCGTCGGCCGCCGCGAGGAATCGAAGCCGCGTGCCATCACCGTTCAGTGAACTTCAGGAGACCGACATGAACACGAGCCAGACCCTGACCGAACGTCCAACCGACGCCGCACAGCCGGCCGCCGCCGCTGCCGAAGGCGCGCGCCGGCCCGCGATCACGCCGGCCGTCGACATCGTCGAGGACGCACAGCGCGTCACGCTGCGCGCCGACCTGCCCGGCGTGCCGCGCGAGAACCTCGACGTCAAGGTGCACGACAACACGCTCACGATCGACGCGCAAGCGCGCATCGACACGCCGGCCGACCTGCGCGTGCGGCATGCGGAAGTGCGCGTGCCGCGCTTCGTGCGCTCGTTCGTGCTGAGCGCCGATCTCGACACGACGCGCATCGACGCGAACCTGCGCGACGGCGTGCTGACCTTGACGATCCCGCGCCGCGAAGAAGCGCGTCCGCGCCGTATCGACGTGACGGTCGACGGCGCGTAAGCGCGCGAAAACCGGCCGACGACGACATGCGATGAAATCCCCGCCGGGCATGGTCCCGGACGGGGATTTTTCACATGCGGCGGCCCGCGCCCGCGCGGCCGCGTTCAATCGAAATCGAACAGGTCGAACACCGACCGCTTGCGCCGCTGGCCGCCGTGCCGATGGCGGTCGTCGTCGGCGCGCGCGTCGCGCGGCCAGCCCCCGTCTCGGCCGCGCGGCGCGTGGCGATCGGGCCGCCCGTCAGCCGGTGCGTTAGCCCGTGCGTCGTGCCGTACATCGGGCCGTACCTCGCCGGTTTCGCGCGCGATCAGCTTGTCGAGTTCGCCGCGATCGAGCCACACGCCGCGGCACGTCGGGCAATAGTCGATCTCGATCGACTGGCGCTCGGCCATCAGCAGGTCCGGCGTCTTGCAGACAGGGCATTTCATCAGGCGGCTCCTTCGGGACTGGATTGCGCATCGGCGGCGGGCGTCGCCCGCCCGCCGGCTCGTTCGGTGACGCTCGGCGAAGCTCAGTGATGCTCGGCCCGCGCCGCGCGCTTCGCCTTCGCGCGCCGCGCCAGCATGTTCATGCCTTCGACGAACGCCGAGAACGCCATGGCCGCGTAGATATAGCCCTTCGGCACATGCGAGCCGAAGCCTTCGGCGATCAGCGTCATGCCGATCACGACCAGGAACGACAGCGCCAGCATCACGATGGTCGGGTTGCGGTCGATGAAGCGCGCGAGCGGCTGTGCCGCGAACAGCATCACGCTCACCGCGACGATCACCGCGACGAACATGATCGGCACGTGCTCGGTCATCCCGATCGCGGTCACGATGCTGTCGATCGAGAACACGATGTCGAGCATCACGATCTGGCCGACCGCGGCCCACATCGTCAGGCCGGCCGCGCCGCTGCGCGCGCCGTCGTCGTCGCCGTCGTGCGACACGTGGTGATGGATCTCCGTGGTCGCCTTCCAGACGAGGAACAGGCCGCCCGACAGCAGGATGACGTCGCGCCACGAGAACGCGTGGCCGAACAGTGTGAACACCGGTTCGGTGAGGCTGGCGATCCACGCGACGCTGGCCAGCAACGCGAGGCGCATCACGAGCGCGAGCGCGATGCCGATGCGCTGCGTACGCGCGCGCTGCGCTTCGGGCAGCTTGTTGCTGAGGATCGAGATGAAGATCAGGTTGTCGATGCCGAGCACGACCTCCATCACCACGAGGGTCAGGAGCGCGGCCCAGACGGCGGGGTCGGCGGCAAGCGTCAGCAGGTAGTCCATGGAAGGCCCGGTTCGCGAGAGGAAAACCTGATGATAGGCAATCCACGACTTCGGAAAAATCAGCGAGAATCTGAGCTTTGGTGCGGTTTTTTCGATATATCGTCGCGATGCTGAATTTTCGCCATCTGTACTACTTCTGGGTCGTCGTGAAAGAAGGCGGTTTTGCGCGCGCCGCGCAGCGGCTCGACATGGCCGTGCAGACGATCAGCGCGCAGGTCCGGGAGCTGGAAAAGTCGCTCGGTCATCAGTTGCTGCGTCCGGCCGGCCGGGGCGTCGCGCTGACCGACGCCGGCCGCGCCGCGTATGCGCGCGCCGAGGTGATCTTCGAGATGGGCCGGCTGATCCCCGACGACGTGCGCGCGGCCGCCGGCCGGCCGACCGTGCGGCTCGCGGTGGGCCTCGCGGACGGCATCTCGAAGCTCGCCGCGCATGCGATCCTCGCGCCGGTGCTCGAGACGCCCGCGCTGCGGCTGCTGTGCCACGAGGGCGAGCACGATGCGCTGCTGGCCGAGCTCGCGCTGCATCATCTCGACCTCGTGCTGGCCGGCCAGGGCGCGCCGGCCGGCTCGAACCTGCGCGTGACGAGCGAGCGGCTCGTCGCATCGCCGGTCGACTGGTACGGCCCCGCGGCGCTCGTCACACCGGCCGCGCGGCAGCGTTTTCCGCAGTGTCTCGCCGAGCTGCCGGTGCTGCTGCCGACCGCGCATTCGGCGCTGCGCGCGCGCCTGGACCTGTGGCTCGAACGGGAACGGATCGTGCCGCGCGTGACCGGCGAATTCGAGGACAGCGCGCTGATGGCCGTGTTCGGCGCGCGCGGCCTCGGCGTGTTTCCGCTCAGCGAGCTCGGCGCGAACGATGCGGCGCTGCTGCGCGGCCTGCGCCGGCTCGGGCGGGCGGGCGACGTGACCGAGGAAATCCACGCGATCCGCTCGCGCCGCGGCGAGCACCATCCGCTGGCGTCGCAACTGCTCGCGGCGGCACGCGCGACGCCGGCCGACTGAAGCGAGCGCGACATCAAACGAAACTATAATGACGCCCCGGCCATACGAGATTGCCTCGCGCGCCGTGCGCGCACCGACGTCGCGCGACCTCGCGCTCGCCCGCCGTCGCGGCAACTCGCCGAGCCCTCTGAAAGACGCCATGCACAACCGATTTCGCCTGTCCTCCGTTTCGTGCGCGCTCGCGGCCGCCACCGTGCTGGCCGCGTGCTCGTCGCCGCCCAAGCCGATCTATCAGCAGGAACAGTTCGACGCGACGAGCAGCCCGTATGCGCATACGTTCCATGCGAAGTCCGAGGCGGCCTGCGAGGCCGCGCGGCGCTCGCTGCTGAGCCAGGGTTACGTGGTGTCGTCGTCGCGCAACGATGCGGTCGACGGCAGCAAGAACTTCCAGCCGAACAACGACATGCACGTCGTGATCGAGTTTCACGTCGTGTGCGCGGACGCGAACGCCGACGGCTCGTCGAGCATCGCGTACGTGAATGCGGTGCAGGACCGCTATACGCTGAAGAAGTCGAATACGTCGGCGAGCGTCGGCCTGAGCGTGTTCGGCTCGCTGTCGCTGCCGATCGGCTCGAGCGACGACGCGCTCGTGAAAACGGCGAGCGAGACGATTCCGGCGGGCGTCTTCTATGAACGCTTTTTCAATCTGGTCGACCATTTCCTGAAGATCGATCCGGCCCGCCGCGATCGCGCGACCGTGAAAGCGGCCGAGAAGGAGCATGTCGCGCCGCTGCCCGAGCCGGCGCCGACGCCGCAAGGCGAACCGATGAAGATGACGACGCCGGTCGTACCGACGCCGCCGGCCGCGCCGGTGCCGCTTTCGGGGACGGGGGTCGCGCCGGGTTCGGGGGGGCCGGTGGGGGCGGCGGCTGGGTCGGCCGTGGTCGCGCCGAGTGCGATGCGCGGGGCGACGCTGGGTGGAGGAGCGGGTTCGGCGACTGGTTCGGCTGCGGCTCGGGCTTCGGCCGCTGGTGCCGCTTCGGCGCCTGCCCCGGCCTCCGGACCTGCTTCGGCTCCGGCACCCGCTTCGGCACCCGCAGCGGCCTCCGCGCCAGCAGCCTCTTCGACATCCGCTCCGGTTTCGGCCCACGGTCCAGTTTCGACACACGCTCCGGCCGCGGCACCTGCTTCGCCTTCACCTGCTTCGGGGTCGACAGCTGCTCCTGCTCCCGCTTCGGCACCCGCACCGGCTTCGGCCTCCGCTCCTGTTTCAGCCCACGGCCCGGCTTCAGCTACTGCGTCGCTGCCAGCCGCTGTTTCGACCGCTGCACCTGCTTCGGCTTCGGCGTCCGCTCCGGCCGCGACGCTCTCTCCGGCTTCACCGCAAGCACTCGAGACTGCTTCGATTTCGGCAGCCGGTTCAGCTGCTTCGGCTGCGGCCCATGCTGCGGCTTCTGCATCGGCTACGGCCGCAGCACTCGCTTCGGCTCCCGTCCTCGCTTCCACGGCTTCGTCTGCGCCGCCTCATGCCGCTGCGTCGGAAGCGGTTTCCGCGTCGGCACCCACCGGCACGCGCGGCACGCCGGTCGCTTCGAGCGCAGCTTTGGCAATGTCCGGTCCCACGGCAACGGCAACCACGCACGCCGCTGCGGCCTCCGCAAGCAATACGTCGGCGTCCGCACCCACCGCCGATCCCATAGCATCGTTCGCGCCGACCGCGGTCAGCGCAGCGCCGGCCAACTGACCACGCGCCCCTCGTCCACGCGTGCCATGCGCACGTAGCGACGGAACGGTGGACGTTTCGCGCGACACAGTGCTTCGATGCGTCGGCGCTTCGCCCGCCGTGTGCGGAACCGATCGCGAGCGCGCCGCTCGTGCATGCGGCCGACGGCGGGTACGACACGCCCTCGTCCTCGTCGTCGCATAGCGATCTGCGCCGCTGCGGCCGACCACCTCACGCGCCGCGCTCGCATCCGCTCACGGCAACGCGAATCGCGAGCCAGCCCCGCCGAGCACCGCGCGACAGACACCGCGAAGTCACACCGACAAGCCATCGCCGTCCGTTCGCACCGCCGTCACGCATCCGGCTCGATCGCCGCCAGTCACCGGCCGAGCGTCACGGACGGCCACACCTCACCGCAACGTAGCGCTCCACGACTGCAGTTGCTCGATGGTCGCCGTCACGCCGCCGCAGACGATCACCGCGATGTTCGACGCCGCGGCCAGCACCGGCACCGGCCGTTCGAGCGCAGCCAGCGCGGCGCCGCACGCGGGCTCGACGACGAGCCGGTGCTCGTCCACCAGCCGCAACGAGGCGGCCACCGCCTGCGCATCCGATACGACGACCGGATGAATCGGATGCCGGCTCGCCCACTCGAGCGCCGCGTCGCACGGCCGCTTCGCGCCGAGCGACGTCGCGATGCTCTCGATCGCCGGCAGTTCCACCGGACGCCGCTGCGCGACCGAGCGCGCATAGCAGTCGGCGCCCGCCGTCTCCACCGCGACGACCGGCACGTCGTGCCAGCCGTTGCGCGCGAGCCCCTCCAGCACGCCGCACAGCAGCCCGCCGCCACCGACCGCGAGCACGATCGCGTCGGGTTTCGGGCCGACGGCCGCGATCTCGTCGACGATCGTCGCGTGGCCGCCCCACAACACCGGATCGTCGAACGGGTGCACGAACGCGTCGTGCTCGCCGACGGCCGCCAGCGCGAACGCGTTGGCCTCGACCCAGCTCGCGCCATGCACGACGACCTCGGCCCCTTCGCCGCGAATCAGTTCGCGTGCGCGCACGGACGCGGTTTCAGGCACCACCACCAGCACCGGCACGCCGAGTTCGCGCCCGCAATACGCGACCGCGATGCCCGCATTGCCGCCCGACGACGACACGAAGCGACGCGCGCCGGCCGCCTGTCGCGCCGCGCACACCGCGCCGATCCCGCGCAATTTGAACGAACCGGATGGCTGAAGCGCATCGAGCTTCAACCAGACGTCGGCGCCGAGCCGGCGGGAGGCGGTGTGCGAGCGGAGGTACGGCGTCTGAATATGGAGCGGCATGGTGCGGATCACGATGGAACACGAGGGACGGGCGCAGCCGTCGATCAAGCAACGGCAACGGCAACGGCAACGGCAACGGCAACGGCAACGGCAACCATCGTACGGCACGCGGGCCATGCTTTTCCAATACCATCGAAGCGTATTCGCCATGCTTGTCAGGCATATCATTCTCACCAACCGAAACCGGAAACCGGAGTCCCCACCCGCATGCGCCAGATCGAACTGCGTCACCTGCGTTATTTCGTGGCCGTCGCGCAAGCCGGCAGCGTGATGGGCGGCGCCCGCGCGGCAGGCATCGTGCAGCCGGCGCTGTCGCGGCAGATCCGCGAGCTGGAGGACGCGATCGGCACGCCGCTGCTGATCCGCCGCGCGACGGGCGTCACGCTGACGGCGGCCGGCGCGAGCTTCCTGCGCGATGCGACCGCCGTGCTCGCCACGGTGCGGGACAGCCGCGAACGCGCATTGCGCAGCGCGGCCGGCCAGCTCGGCGAACTGCGGCTCGGCGCGCTGCCGAACTGCCTGCCGCTGCCGGTGTTCGCGAACGTGCTGAAGGCGTTTCGCGCCGCATGCCCGGACGTGAAGCTGTCGATCGCGCCGATGCTGTCGGCCGAACAGGCCGACGCGCTGGTGCGCGGCCAGCTCGACGGCGGGATCATGGCGTGGCGTCGCGACGAGGCGCCGCACCTGTCCGGCGTGCGGCTGCTGAGCGACCGCTTCGTGCTCGCGATGCCCGCGCCGCCCGGCGAGCCCTTCGATGCGCCGCACTCGCTCGCGGACGTCGCGGACCAACCGTTCGTGTGGTTCGACGCGCAGCGCTCGGCCGCGCACCACCGCTTCCTGATCGCGCAATGCGAGCGCGCGGGCTTCACGCCGCGCATCGCGCAGGTCGGCAGCGACATCCCGACGCTGATCGGCCTCGTCGCGGCCGGCATGGGCTGCGCGTTCGTGCCGCACAGCGCGGCGCCGACGTGTCCGCACACGGTCCGGCTCGTCGCGCTCGACGAGCTGGCGAGCCGCTTCGACATCGAGTTCGTGTTCGACGGCGCGGCCGTGCCGGCGTCTCCCGTCGTCGCGCGGTTTCTCGAAGCCGTGCACGCAGTGGTCGACCGGGCGGACTGAGCGCAAGCGCGCACGGCAGCCGCACTCGTCGGCGCTCGTTCGGACGGCAGGCCGCCAGCCTGCCGCCGCGACCGGCTTCGCGGCCATCGCGCACTAAACACTTCAGCACCCCGACGAAAATCCTTTCAAATACATAACGCACAACATTACCGTGTCGGTATTTTTAAATTGACGCCAAAAACAGCCGTTTAACGTCATTTCGAATCGCAATGCCGCGAAATATACTTCGCGCGCATCCATTCCTCGTGCCAAAGAGAGGATGCCTTTTCGCCCCGGTCACGGTCCCCCTGTGACCGGGGCTTTTTTTGCTCGAGGCCCGCCGACGCGGCCGTCGCAGCGCGCGGGCACGCCGCCCGCCTCACGCATTCTTGACATCGAATCAAGATTATTTCGTGCGCATGCGGCTTTTTTCATCAGAACAATGTGGGCACACTGCAGGCTGTCCGCGACGGCCCGCTGCCGTTGCGCAACGCTGACAGGAAGGCATCGCGTGAACCCCAACTCCACTTCTCCCTCCCGCGCGGCCCACGGCACCGCGCTGCCGCTGCTGGCGCTCGCCGCCGGCGCGTTCGGCATCGGCACGACAGAATTCGCGCCGATGGGCCTGCTGCCGGTGATCGCCGACGGCGTGCACGTGTCGATTCCGCAGGCCGGCATGCTGATCAGCGCGTATGCGATCGGCGTGATGGCCGGCGCACCGCTGATGACGCTGCTGCTCGCGCGCTGGTCGCGCCGCTCGGCGCTGATCGCGCTGATGTCGATCTTCACCCTCGGCAACCTGCTGTCGGCCGTCGCGCCGGGCTATACGACGCTGTTGCTCGCGCGGCTCGTCACGAGCCTGAACCACGGCGCGTTCTTCGGGCTCGGCTCGGTGGTCGCGGCCAGCCTGGTGCCGCGCGAGCGGCAGGCCAGCGCGGTCGCGACGATGTTCATGGGTCTGACCATCGCCAACGTCGGCGGCGTGCCGGCCGCGACCTGGCTCGGGCAGATGATCGGCTGGCGGATGTCGTTCGCGGCCACCGCGGCGCTCGGCGTGATCGCGATCGCCGGCCTGTTCGCGGCGCTGCCGAAGGGCGACGCCGGCAAGATGCCGGACCTGCGTGCGGAGCTGGCGGTGCTCACGCGTCCCGTCGTGCTCGGTGCGCTCGCGACGACGGTGCTCGGCGCCGGCGCGATGTTCACGCTCTACACGTACGTCGCGCCGACGCTCGCGCACGTGAGCGGCGCAACGCCCGCCTTCGTGACGGCGATGCTGGTGCTGATCGGCGTCGGCTTCTCGATCGGCAACATCGCCGGCGGCCGGCTCGCCGACCGCTCGCTCGACGGCACGTTGATCGGCTTCCTGGTGCTGCTGATCGCGACGATGGCCGCCTTTCCGCTGCTCGCCCGCACGCACGTCGGCGCCGCGCTCACGCTGCTGGTGTGGGGCATCGCGACGTTCGCGGTGGTGCCGCCGCTGCAGATGCGCGTGATGCGCGCGGCCCACGAAGCGCCGGGCCTCGCGTCGGCCGTCAACATCGGCGCGTTCAACCTCGGCAACGCGCTCGGCGCGGCAGCCGGCGGCGCCGCGCTGTCGGCCGGCTTCGGCTACCCGGCCGTGCCGCTCGTCGGCGCGCTGATCGCCGCGGCCGGCCTCGCGCTGGTCGCGCTGCAGCGGGCGCAACGCCGGCGCGCACCGGTTGCCGCGAATTCGTAAACGCCGCGCGATCCGCATTACGCCGGCACGCGGCGCGACAACCGGTTACCGGCGACCGGCAACGGGCGACCGGCCCGCACCGGGATGCCGATGCGCTCTTCATCGTCAGCGGCATGCGCGCGGCGGCCGCGCCCGCGACGCTCAGCGTGCAGCGGCGAACCCGCTGAAGAACGCGCGCGCGTTGGCGTCGAGGCTCTCGAGGTGATAGCCGCCTTCCTGCACGATCACCGTCGGTAATGCGAGCGCACCGAGCGCGCCGCCGAGCCGCCCGAACCCGTCGGTCGTGACGGCCACCTGCGACTGCGGGTCGTCCTTGTAGATGTCGAAGCCGAGCGCGAGCACGAGCGCATCGGGCTCGAAACGCGCGAGCGCGCGCAACGCATCGTCGAGCCGCTCGAAGAACGCCGACTCCGGCGCGCCGTGCGGCATCGGCAGGTTCAGGTTGTAGCCGTCGCCGGCCGCCGCGCCCGTCTCGTCCTCGTAACCGGCGACGACCGGGTAGAAGTTGGTCGGGTCGCCGTGGATCGACACGTACAGCACGTCGTCGCGATCGTAGAAGATCTCCTGCACGCCCTGCCCGTGATGCATGTCGGTATCGAGCACCGCCACGCGGCGATGGCGGCCGAGCAGCGCCTGCGCGGCGCTCGCCGCGTTGTTCAGGTAGCAGAAGCCGCCGGCCGCGTCGCGCCGTGCATGATGACCGGGCGGACGGCACAGCGCGTACGCGTCGCGCGCGCCGTCGTTGACGTGCGCGGCCGCCGCGAGCGCACTCTGCGCCGACCAGTACGCCGCGCGCCACGTGTGCGCGCCGATCGGGCAACTGCCGTCGGCCAGATAGCGCGCGGCTTTCGCGAGTATCCCGCGCAGCGGGTTCGGGTCGCGCACGAATACGTTCGACATCACTTCGTCGCCCCAGTCGTCGGGCATCCGCTTCCAGTCGCGGTGCGCTTCCTCGAGAAAGCGCAGGTAGTTCATGTCGTGCACGGCCGCGATCGGCGCGGTGCCGCGGTCGGCCGGCTCGCACACGTCGAAGGCGAGCGCGCGCACCGCCGCGACGAGGCGCGCCGCACGCTCGGGCACCTCCTGCGGCTCGCGCATCCTGCCGCGCGACAGGTAGGTGCGCGGATGGTGCAGCAACTGTTCGGGATGGAAGAAGGTTTTCATCGTTGTCCTCGTCGGTTCGTCTCGTCACGCGTCGAACGCGGCGGCCGCCGCGTGCGTCGCGACACCGGCGCTCGCGAGCACCGCGTTGAGCAGCACGTTCGCGCCGCGCGTCACGTCGTCGGGCAGCGCGTCCTCGGCCTCGTTGTGCGACAGCCCGCCGACGCACGGAATGAACACCATCGCGGTCGGCACGCGGCGCGCGAGCACGATCGCGTCATGGCCGGCGCCGCTGACGATGCGCTCGCTCGCATAGCCGAACGCGTGCGCCGCCCGCGCGACGAGATCGACGCACGCCGCATCGAACGGCGTCGCCGGGCTGCGCCAGCACGTGTCGAGCGACACCTGCACGTCGCGCGCGGCGGCCACGCGCGCGCACGCTTCGCGCAACGCCTGCTCGATCGCGTCGACGCACGCATCGTCGTGATGGCGCAGGTCGACGGTGAACGTCACGTCGCCGGCGATCGTGTTGCGCGACGCGTGGCGGATGCCGATCTGCCCGATCGTCGCGAGCGCGCGCGGCGCGTAGCCGGCGACGATCCGCTCCAGCTCCAGCGCGATCTGCGCGCACGCGAAATACGCGTCCCGGCGATACGCCATCGGCGTCGTGCCCGCATGCGCGGCCAGGCCCGTCACGCGCACATCGAGCCAGCGGATCGCCTGGCCGCCGGTGACGATGCCGATCGTCGTGCCGTTCGCCTCGAGCACCGGGCCTTGTTCGATATGCACTTCGAAGTACGCATCGACCGCGCCGCCGGGCGCGTGCGTGCCGCGATAGCCGCAGGCGTCGAGCGCGGCGCCGAGCGCGATGCCGTCGGCATCCTGCCGCGCGAGCGCGTCGTCGAGCGGCAGCGCGCCCGTGAACACCGCGGAGCCGAGCATCGCCGGCGCGAAACGCGCACCTTCCTCGTTGGTCCACGACACGATCTCGAGCGGCTTGTCGGTCGCGATGCGCGCGTCGTTCAGCGCACGTACGACTTCGAGCGCCGCGAGCACGCCGTACACGCCGTCGAAGCGCCCGCCCTCGGGCTGCGTGTCGAGATGGCTGCCGATCAGCACCGGCGCGGCCTGCGCATCGGCGCCGTCGCGCCGCGCGAACAGGTTGCCGATCGCATCGACCCGCACCGTCATCCCCGCATCGCGGCACCATTGCGCGAACAGGTCGCGCGCGCGGCGGTCGTCGTCCGTCAGCGCGAGGCGGCGCACGCCGCCGCGCGGCGTCGCGCCGATGCGCGCCATGTCGGCGAGGCTTTGCCACAGGCGATGGCCGTCGACTTCCAGCAAGTCGTTCATGTGCACTCCAATGAATTCGTTCGTCGGGGGTATCGATTTCCGCACGCTGCCGATCCCGCCGCGCACGCCCTGCGACGGTCGCGTACCGGCAGCGTTCGCCCACACGCGGCGCGGCTGATCGAAGCGTCGGGATTCAGCGCGAGCCGAGCGCCTCGGCGGCAGCCGGCCGGGACGCGCGCCGTGCGTCGAGCGCGACGATGCAGAGCAGCGAGATGCCGGCGAGGCCCGTGTAGAACACCGCGAGCGGCCACCACTGGCCGGTGAAGCGATGCGCCAGCCAGGTGCCGACGAGCGGCGTCAGGCCGCCGGCGAGCGCGCCGCACACCTGGTACGCGAGCGAGATCGCCGAATAGCGCACGTGGGCCGGAAACACGTCGCTCACGAAGCCGGCGATCACCGAATAGAAGCCGGCCATGCAGACGACCGCGAGCGCGATGCCGGCGATCAGCGACGCGGACGTGCCGCCCTGCACCAGCATGAACATCGGGTACGGCGACAGCATCGCGAGCAGCGCGGCGATCTTCAGGAACCGCGCGCTGCCGATGCGTTCGGCGAGCCACGCGGCAGCCGGCTGCGCGGCGAACTGGATGATCGCGACCGCGAACAGGCTGTCGAGGATCAGCGAGCGCGACACGCCGACGTACTGCGTCGTGTACGCGATCATGAACGTGTTGGTGAAGTAGACGCCCGCGATCCCGATCGTGTTCGCGCCGATGCAGAGCAGCACGAGCCCGGACGCGGAGCGGAACACTTCGGCGACCGGCAGCTTCACCGTGCGGTTCGCCTCTTTCACGCGCGCGAATTCCGGCGACTCGTTCACGCCCAGCCGGATCAGGATGCCGACCACCAGCAGCACCGCGCTCGCCAGAAACGGCACGCGCCAGCCCCACGCGAGGAAGTCGGCCTTGTCCATCGACGTGACCGCGCGAAACGCGACCAGCGACAGGATCAGCCCGGCCGGGCTGCCGAGCTGCGCGAACGACGCGAAGAACGTGCGGCGGCCCTGCGGCGCATGCTCGCCGGCCATCAGCACCGCGCCGCCCCACTCGCCGCCGACCGCGATCCCCTGCACGACGCGCAGCGCCACCAGCAGCACCGGCGCGAGCACGCCGACCTTCGAATAGTCGGGCAGCAGCCCGACGCACACCGTCGCGACGCCCATCATCATCAACGTCGTCATCAGCGCCTTCTTGCGGCCGATGCGGTCGCCGAGATGGCCGAACACGATGCCGCCGAGCGGCCGCGCGAAGAAGCCCACGGCAAACGTCGCGAACGACGCCATCGTGCTGACGAACGGGTCGTGCGACGGGAAATAGAGCTGACCGAACACGAGCGCGGCGGCGGTCGCGTAGATGTAGAAGTCGTACCACTCGATCATCGTGCCGATGAACGCCGCGGTCGCGGCACGCGCCGGCTGACGCGCGCTAGGAAGGGACTGGCTCATGCGGGGCTCCTGACGCGCGCCGCGGCACGCGCAATATCGTGATGGCCGGCCGTCTGTCGCGGCCCCGTGCCGCCGGGTGCGGCACGCCTCCTTTATCGGCGGCCACATATCATTAGTCCAATTTCAAATTATTATTTCGCGTATAAATCTGGCTAATACCCATTCCAACGTTCCGACGTTCAGCCTGGAGCCCCGATGCGCGCCGACCTCGCCCGCTTCGTCAACGACCGCCTCGACTGGAACCTGTTGCGCACTTACCTGGTGATCATGCAGGAGCGCAGCGTGAGCCGTGCGGCCGCGCGCCTGCATGTCACGCAGCCGGCCGTCAGCCAGGCGCTGCGGCGGCTCGAGGACGCGCTCGGCCGCAAGCTGATCGAGCGGCGCGGCGCGCACTTCGCGCCGACCGCGGCAGGCGAAGCCGTGTACCGGATCGCGAGCGACATCTACGGCGGCGTGTCGCGCCTCGACACGGAGCTCGACGACAGCACCGCAGACCTCACCGGGTCGATCCGGCTATTGACGGTGAGCCGCATCGAGTCGCCCGTCTACGACGAATTCCTCGCCGAATTCCATCGCGCGTATCCGCGCATCGACCTGCAGATCGACGTGATGCGTTCGTCGGACATCCTGTCGTCGCTGCTGCAGAAGACGGCCACCGCCGGGCTCGGCCTGTGCCGCACGCCGCACGACAAGCTGCAGATGCGCTGCTTCCTGCGCCAGCGCTATGCGATCTATTGCGGCCGCCATCACCGGCTGTTCGGGCAGACGCAGTTGCGGATGGAAGACCTGCTCGCGGAGAACTTCGTGTCGTTCACCAGCGACCAGATCGGCGACAGCCTGTCGCCGCTCACCGTGTTCCGCGATCAGAAAGGCTTCACCGGACGCATCGTCGCGTCGTCGCCGAGCCTCGATGAAGTGCGGCGGCTGATCTTCGCCGGCTACGGGATCGGCTGCCTGCCCGAGCACATCGTGCGCGACGACGTCGCGCAGCAGCGCCTGTGGCGCCTGCCGCCCGACGACGGGCTGATCGACGTCGACGTATTCCTGCTGTGGCATCGCGAGCGCAGGATGAACGCGGCCGAGCAGGCGTTTCTCGACGCGATGGAGCGCTGCATGCAGCGCCATTCGCTCGCGGAGCGGCTCGGCGCGTAGGCACGCGCGCACCGGGCCGTGGATGCGGCGGCGCGCGATGCGGCGGCGCGAACGCTGCGCGGGGCGCGCGACGTCAGTGCGGAATTCCGCCGTGTTCGAGCGGCAGGATCAGATGCTCCGGGATGCTGCGCCGCGACGCGCGCGCGCCGACGTAATACAGCGCGGCCGGCACGACGAGGCCGAGGATCCACGAGATGTCGGTGCCGCCGAGCGCGTGGACGAGCGGGCCGGTGTAGATGTGCGTCGACATGAACGGCAGCTGCACCAGGATGCCGACCACGTAGATCGTGATCGCCATCGCGTTCCACCGGCCGTAGCGGCCGTCGGGATCGGACAGCGCCGGCACGTCGTAGCGCGAACGCGTGAAGCAGTAATAGTCGACGAGGTTGATCGCGCTCCACGGCGTGAAGAACGCGAGCAGAAACAGGATGAACGCGGTGAATTCCTTCAGGAACGAATGCCGGCCCGCGAGCGCGATCAAGGTCGACACGCAGATCATCCCGAAGATGTACGCGGCGCGGCTGCGCGACGACACCGCGCGCTTGCCGCGAAAGCCGCTGACGATGGTGGCCATCGACATGAAGCTGCCGTATGCGTTGAGCGTCGTGACCGTCACCTTGCCGAACGCGATGCTGAAGTACAGCAACGCGGCGACCGCGCCCGTCGAGCCGAGGCCGACGATGTACGACACCTCGTGATGCGCGAAGCCGCTGCCTGCCAGCGCGGCCGCGAACACGCCGAACACCATCGCGGCCTGCGCGCCGATCACCGAGCCGAGGCCGACCGCGGCGAAGGTGGCCGCCGACGACGTCGAGCGCGGCAGATAGCGCGAATAGTCGGCGACGTACGGGCCGAACGCGATCTGCCACGATGCCGACAACGACATCGACAGCAGGAAGCTCGCGAGCGAAAAGTGCTTGTTGGCGAGCAGCGCGCCGACGTCGTGGCGCGCAAACAACTGCGCGAACATGTAGACGAACGCGACGACGCCCACCACGCTCGCGATCCGGCCGACGAAGTGGATCGCGCGATAGCCGAACACCGTCAGCGCGACGATCACCGCGGCGAACAGCAGGATGCCGGCCGCGTCGTCGACGTGCAGCAGCTGCGCGACGGCCTGCCCCGCCAGCACCGAGCCGCTCGCGGAGAAACCGATGTACATCAGGCACACGAGCACGATCGGGATCATCGCGCCGTAGACGCCGAACTGCACGCGGCTCGAGATCATCTGCGGCAGCCCGAGTTGCGGCCCCTGCGCGCCATGCAGCGCCATCACCGCGCCGCCGACGAGCTGGCCGAGCAGCAGCGCGATCAGCGACCAGAACACGTCGCCGCCGAGCACGACCGCGAGCGCGCCGGTGACGATCGCCGTGATCTGCAGGTTCGCCGACAGCCACAGCGTGAACTGGCTCAGCAGGCCGCCGTGGCGTTCGGCATCGGGAATGAAATCGATCGAGCGCACCTCGATCAGACCGCCGGCTCTTTCGCTGGAATTCGTCGACACGGGAAATCTCCAGAATGCTGAGGATCACGGAGGGTGTCGCCGACACGATCGCCGGGTCGGGCCGCCCTGTTTCAATTTCTCGAAGTGCTTCTGCTTCTGCGGCTTCCGCCCGCCGTTCGAACGACGGGCGCCGGCATTGGTCAGCGGATATTGTTGTATATACAACTAGGACGATATAGGTGATTACCCGAGGCACTCGGTGCGGTCGGGATGGTGCGCGCACGCCGCGCGTATCAGCCTTTCCGGACCGTCAGCGATCCGTATGAAAGATGAAAGATCAAGCGCCGGCGGGCGGCGGCAGAGGCGGTTCCGGCGCGGCGTCCATCTCGTCGGCGGGCAGCAGCGCCAGCATGAGCCGCACGGCTTCGACGTCGCGCGCATGCAGCCATTCGTCGTAGTCGTCGCGGCGCAGGATCACGACGCCGCGCGTGTCGTCGCCGGGCCGATGCATGCGCGCGAACAGCGGATGGCCGTCGGCGTCGACCGTGAGCATCGCCATGCCGATGCGCTCGCGGCCGTCGGCGCTTACGTAGCGTCGCCAGATGCCGGCGACACAGTACGCCTGCCAGCCGGCCAGGCCGATCCGGTGCCACACGTTGCGGCCCGTCTCGTAACAGGGTTCGTAGATCCAGCGCACCGGGATCAGACAGCGCTGCCCGTTGCGCCAGGCGTTGCCGTAGAGCCGCGACGAGCCGACCGTCTCCGCACGCGCGTTGACCGTGTCCAGCTTGCGTTTCCTGCGGCCATTCTCGTCGACGCGTTCGGGCTGCATGAACTTCGGCCAGAAGCCGAACACCGCGCTGACGACCGCGAGCCCGTCGCCGTCGGCGCGTGCGATCGGCGCCGCGTGATCGGGATAGACGTCGGGTGCCCACGGCTCGCGGTCGAACAGATCGCCGATGCCGATTCGCAGCTCGCTGATGCCCGGGTCTTCGCCGGGAGCACGGTAGTGGGTGCACATGGTTCGACGGACGACGGATGCGATGCTTCCATCGTAGGTCAGCCTGCATCCCGCGGCTGTGCGATTTCGGCCGGAGCGAGGCGGGCCGTGCGGCTCGAAGCGCGTCGCTCGCTGCACCGGCCGGATGAACGGCGCGTCGCGATGTCGATCCGCGATTCGACGCAGGCGGTCGTGCCGGCACGCACCGAGCGAACCGCCCCGCGCGCTCGTCCAGTCAGGCGGAGCGTTGCGGGTGCGGGCGGCCGCGCGCCGGACGGCTCAGGCCGCCTTGGTCACGCGTCCGGACGCGCGAGGTCGAAACGGCTGTCCGGCGTGACGTGCACGTAGGCGGTCGGCCCGCCCGCGCGCAGGATGATGCCCGCGCCGAACGTGTCGAAGATGCCGTCCTTCAGCAGATCGTCGCGAATGTGGACGGCGACGACTTCACCGAGCACCAGCGTGGCCGACGTCTCGCCGCCGCGGTGATCGCGCAGCGGGACCACGTCGGTGACCTTGCATTCGAAGTTGACGCCGCTTTCCGCGACGCGCGGCACGTCGACGAGACGCGACGCAATCGCGGTCAGCCCGCCGAGTTCGAATTCGTTCACGCCGTACGGCACCGCGGCGCAGGTCCGGTTCATCCGCTCGGCGAGATCGCGCGTCGCGAGGTTCCAGACGAACTCGCCGGTTTCCCGCACGTTGCGCAGGCTGTCCTTCGCCGTGGTGCTCGAAAAGCCGATGATCGGCGGATGATAGTTGAACGCGTTGAAGAAGCTGTACGGTGCGAGATTGACCGTGCCGTCGCTGCCGCGAGAGGAAATCCAGCCGATCGGGCGCGGGCCCACGATTGCGTTCAGCGGATCGTGCGGCAGGCCGTGGCCTTGCGAGGGTTCGTAATAGTGGTAGGTCGGGTGCGTCATGACGGAGCTCGGGCAGCGGACAAGGTGCGTGGAAGGCGATCGCCCGCTGCGCATGGCCGCGTGAAGCACATGCGAGCGGCGCGGCGGGCGGCGCCCAGTATCACACGAGCCTGCATTCGCTGCACCGGTTGCGGCGCCGGAGCCTGGCCGATGCAGCCGCCGGCTGCACGCCGCCCGGCTGTTTGCCGGGCGGTGTCCGCGGGTGAGCGGTCGGTCAGAAGTGATGCAGCAGCGCGACGCGCACGACGTACTGGTTCGGGCCCGACGAGATGTCGGCTGCGCCCGGAACGTACGCGTAGTCGAAGTCGGTGCCGGTGTGGGCGTTCATCGCATGCTGATAGACGCCTTCGACGAACACCGACGTGCGCTTCGACATGTCGTAGTTGAGCTTCGTGCTCAGCTGGTGCCACTTCGGATTGAACGAGCCGACCGTCGACGACACGCGCGCCTGCGTGTACGTGTAGGCCGCGCCGAGGTACAGCGCGGGCGTGAAGTGATAGAGGCCGTTCACTTCGAAGTTGTCGAATTTCCACGCGTTCCAGCTGCCGCCGGCCGGCTGCGTCGTGCCGGTGAAGTATGCGTTGGCGGTCGGGTCGTAGACGTCGACGTGCGAGTACGTGAAGCCGATCAGCGCGTTCGCGAACGCATAGTTCACGCCGATGCCGATGTTCTGTTGCGACGACGCGTCGAACGTGTTGTCGCCAGTGATCGCGCCGTTCGAATCGCCGTTGTGTGCGTTGTTGATCTTCAGGTACGACGCGCCGACCGTCAGCCCGCCCTGCTGGTATTGCAGCGCGGCGCCGTACAGACGGTTGTTCGCAAAGCCGGACTGGTTGCTGAACCCGTACATCGCTTCCGCGGTGATGCCGTGCCACACCGGCGACACGTACTTGACGGCGTTATTGACGCGGAACGAGTAGTCGGTGTTGTCGTTGTCGTACGGGTGCGCGAACAGATAGCCGGTCCAGTTGCCGTTGGCCGTGAGCGGCGAGAAGATGTCGACGCTCGGGTCATACTGGCGGCCGAACGTCAAGGTGCCGTAACGGTCCGACGCGATGCCGACGAACGCCTGGCGGCCGAATTCGCGGCCGCCCTGGCTCATCTTGCCGGTGTTGACGTCGAAGCCGCTCTCGAGCTGGAAGATGGCCTGATAGCCGCCGCCGAGGTCTTCGGTGCCCTTGATGCCCCAGCGGCTGCCGTAGTCGTAGCCGCTTTGCAACTGCACGGTCCCGTGGCCGCGTGCGTTGCTCGTGTAGTTGATGCCGTCCTCGATCTTGCCGTACAGCGTAACGCTGCTTTGCGCATGCGCGGCCGTGGCAAGCAATGCGGCGGGCACGATGATCCCCCAACGCTTGTTCATGATGATTTACCCCCCAAGTCATTCGTTTTCCGGTCGCTTTGCTTACGCGCTGCGAATTCGCGTCGCATCGATGCTTCCCCGCGATGCGACGGGCGCAGTGTAATGAGCCGTTTTTCCGCTGTTAGTGACCGGCGTTGCAAAGGTGCTGTGCAGAATCGAGGGTGTTTTGGGGGGAGGGAAATGGGTTAGCGGGGGGGTTGGCGGTGCGAATGGGGGATAGCGGGTGGCGAAGTGCGTGTGCGACGATGCCAAACGATGTGCGTGGTGGGCGGGCGATGCGAGCGGCAGGAAGCGCGAAGGGCGTGCAATGGTCGCCACGGACGTGTTTTATAAGCCCGATCGTCAACACGGTCTCGCGGACGACCTGTTACCCGTCGAGTTTGAACGGCGCTACGCGCTGAGCGGCCCATCTATGAAACTCTGGCCCGTTCAGCTCGCCATCTTGCGTTCGGGCAAATTGAATCCGCCATCTGCGCGGGCTGCCCCATGCGGGCCGTGGCGTCAATCTGCGCGCGTTCCGCAATCGAGTGCCCGCTGACGAATCAGGTTGCGCGGACTGATACGGGTTACGTGACCATATTCGCACGAGCCGGTGTTTTTTCTTCAACCCTCGGCAGGTCGAATCCAGACAAACCAGCCCATGCTTTTACGCTGCATTTCGCAAGACTCGACCGGGACCCGGCATTGGGCGCGATTCGTCTCGTTGAACGGGTATATGCGACAAAAATGCGTTGTCTGCAGTACAAATGTTCGGGGCGCGCTGATCGCCGTGTCCAGCAAGGCTCCGAGGCAATCGACGTAATCGGCGGGTTTCGTTCGGTTAAGCGGTTATCATAGCGACGTCAATCGTTGGCGCGCCCGACACTGTTCAGCGCAATAGCATCAGACGGAGACATGGCGTTTTACTGTCCGGCCGGTTCATAATTTCGCGCGATGGATCATCTGCTTCCGCATTACGAACGAGAACTTTCACTACTGCGCCGATCAGTTGCAATCTTTGCAACGCGCTATCCCAAAATTGCCGTTCGCCTCGGGATTTCCGGGGACCACTCCGAGGATCCCCACGTTGAACGGATGCTGCAGTCGTTCGCTCTCCTCGCCGCGGATATAGGCAGCCGGCTCGACGACAACTATCCGGAATTCGCCGAGGCGCTCCTCGGGATGCTGTATCCCCAGTTTCTTCGAACCATTCCCGCGTGCGCAATTGCCCAGTTCGATGTCTCAGACATGTTCGACAAGCTCACTGAGCCGTCGCTTATTGCCCGCGGCACGGAACTGGCGAGCAAAACGGACGACTGCCTGTTCCGAACCGTATATGACGTAACGTTAGCTCCCGTGCGAATCTCGGCGGCGCGCTACGCGTCTGCAACCGCAGTTCCCTCCAACGTCGTGCTGCCCACCGGCACAACCGGTCTGCTCTCCATCACCTTTGAGGCTGCGCGCCCCGACTTTCGCTTCGAAGCCGTTCCAAGCCCGTTGCGCATCCATGTCAACGGCCCTCGCGAAATCGTCGGTGCGGCAATGGATACGATGACGATGCGCACGGCGGCCGCCTTCGTCGAAAACGCCGAACGTCGCTGGTCAACGCTGGCCACACCGCCGCTCGGCGCCGCCGGCGACGATCAGGCCGAGAAGCTTGTCGACGAAGACGACGGCCCGCCCGCGCTGCGGCTACTGAGCGAATATTTTGCGTTTCCGAAGAAATTCGATTTCGTTGACCTCGATCTCGCCGCGCTCGCGCATACGGCGGGCTCCAGCCAGCAGCTCACTTTGCATCTCGCCATTTGCGGCGTTCATTCAGAGTCGTGGACGGCACAGCAACTAAAAAATCTGTCGGCGGACAATCTGAAGCTCTTTTGCACGCCGATCGTCAACCTGTTTCGGCTTACGTCGCTACCACTCAAGCGGAATCCGATCACGAACACGTATCCCGTGCAATCCCAGAATACGGACGTTGCGGGTGTTGAAGTTTGGTCTGTCGACTCGGTCCGTGCCACGACGGCTAGCTCCAGAGCGAGCATCATCCATCCGTTCGTGTCGCTCATGCACGGCAGTTCCGCCAAGCCGGCCGGCCCCTATTGGATTCTCGCGCACCATAACGCGGCCTCGCCATCGGGAAAGAAGGAAACTGCGGTCAGCTTGGTCGGCCCCGACGGCCGACCGGCAACCGACACCGGAATCGAACAAATAACGGCCGACGTTACCTGTTCGAATGGCAGTTTCCCGCACACGATGCGGGCCGGCGCCGAAAATGGTGATCTGGTGAACGAGCAGGGAACGATGGTTTCACGCATCGTTATGCTGGACGCCCCGACCGAAGTCGCGCGATTGTCGAGCCAAGGCGACGCGGCTTGGCGGCTCATCACGCAGTTTGCCCCACACTCGATCGAATTGACTCGCACCGGGCTTGCCGAGCTGAAACGCCTGCTCCGCCAATTCACTGCTCATTCAGCGGGGCACGCAAAACTGCTCGATGGACTGACGAACCTGAGCCATCGGGCCAAACAACTCTGGCTTCCAGGAAAACCGATGCCGAGCTTCGTACGCGGTCTGGAAGTGACGTTGACGATCGACGAACAAGCGTTTGCGGCCATCAGCTTGAACGCGTTCATCGGCGTGATGGACCACTTCTTCGCTGTGCATGCGCCGGCGACCAGCTTTGTTCAGCTTGTCGTGATGTCGGCGAACACTGGCGGCGAAATTCGACGTTGTGCGCCACGACCAGGCACAGTCATGCTCGCCTGATTTCTCTATCACCAAACCGTGAAGATCAAGTCACTCGGTAGCGCGTGCCGCTCAGGTAAGGCTCGAAATCAGGTGACACCCGCAGGTCGCCCGGTGACCGTGCCGGGCAATCGGAACACCGTTATCCGTCATTGATTCATCGCCCTCTTCGATCAAATTCGGTTTGACGTCTGGGTGTTGGGGGCAGGTTACCTCGTCCCCCTTGCGAGCAACGAAACGGCCGTCGAAACGCATCGTCGATGAACCCGTGATCACCTTGCCGCCGTGGTCTGTATCATCACCGACGCGGATGAAATTCATCATCGTAGAATACCTTACGAACGATAGCGAAAATAGTGAATACCATATTCGAGATCCGGATTCTCCGACCTCATCTGCTTCGACGAACGCACCAGATTAATCCTACGTACGTCGCTCCAGCCGTAGCACGAGAAAATGACTTCAGCCAATTTGGCAAAGCGCTTCATCTTCAGATAAGCGCGATAAAATAAGATCCAGAATATCAATAGAGAAAAGGCACCTGCCCCGCCGAGCACTATCACGAGAGTCGTCCTGTCGATACCACCTGCATCACGTGACAGCATGAAGCACATTAGGGCGTAGATCGGCACAAAAAACCACAGCATGATCTTCATCAGCCATCGATAAAGGGCAGTCCTGCCCCTCGTCGCATGCGGGTACACCGCAACCGTATCGTCCCCGACTCTCCGGACCGAATACGCAAAGTACCGGTCACGCGGCCTCGGTTCCGCAACAATTTCAACCTCGTCACCATCTGTCATCGGCATCTTCCAGAGCCATCCCTCGATCTGCTTGCCGTCGAGTTCAAATTCCACCCAGTCAGCTTCCTCCTCGGAATTCGCCGACGATTGGACCAATCCGATCGCAAATGCCCCCATGCCGGCCAACGCAGCACCTGCGGCCGTTGCCTGCATATAAGCATGCTCGGTATCATTCAAGACAAAGTCCTGCTGACGCCGTCGGCACTTCAACCTGCTGATCGTGCCTCGCAATACCTGAACTGGGTATTCACGCTCTAAGCTCATGCCATCTCCGTCATTGCCTTATCGAAGGCTTTTTCCTGCTCTACCATATCCGCGTATTTTTCGACACTGTGATCTTTCACACGAAGAATAGCCTCTTGCCCGGTGCCAAATGCACAGCGAGAACACCACGATTCCAACTCGTTCGGGGTCAGGACATCGGCAAGCGCTTGAAGTGCAAACACCGCAATCGTCGCCTCCCACGTAATCAGCATGCTTACCACTCGGAGCGATGCAACCATTGCCACCCGCGAGGCAACAGTCTCGACCGCCATGATGACCACTCTATTCCCTGAGCGGGCCGCCAACTTCTTGAATAACGGTGCAGCAGTACTGATGGCGTCGATGACGAAGGCCGTGCCGGAGGCGACGCCCAGCAACGTTTTGGCGACCAAAACCCACATTACGTCATACTGGCCACTCTTCAGCTTTTTTTGAGTTGCCCCATAGTCCAACCACGCTGCAGCAAATGCCCCAGCTCCGGACAAAAAGCCCCCCACCATCTTCCAACTCATCGTCCGAACAGCCTTCTTCAGCGTCCCGTAGTACGGAGTCATCGTGATTGTGATGATCGACGCACTGAGCGATGCGCCCGACTTGATCAATTTGGTGGTGGTATCTTCGTCCTTGGCCTCCGACAACAGATGCCAGAAGTTCACCAGCTCACATAGCGCAGCAACCACCGCAATACGACCCAGACGAAGCTCCTTCATCGCGTTCGCATCATTGTCGGCCTTCAACTTTTCCCACACTTCATACAGCTCGGTGGTTGGGTTCGGCCCCGCCTTTGTCGACGCCACTAACACGGTTCGCGCCGTACGAAAGCGTTGCAAAATTTCGCTTCGGCTCACTTTGTCATACAGCGCCTGCTTGCGGACGAGTGCCAGCGCATCCTCGACCGGTAAGCCCGCTCGCTGGAGAAACAGCGTCTGAACAATCTTCTCCCCGACAAAATCCCCCAACTTATTGATTCGGAGTTTGTCGAAAACACGGTCACCGATAGTCATGAGCAAAACGTCACGCCCTTGCTCTTTGTACATTGCCCCCAAGTATGAGATCTTCGCCGAGTTTGTTTCGAGCGCCAACTTTGAATATTTCTTATAGTAGTCAGTCAGTTTTCCAATATACTTCACCGCCGTTACGACATATTTGACACCATCGTCCTCTAATGGCTTATCCTTGTGCTCCAGCGCGCTCGCCAGCAATTTCCCAAGTTCCTCGCGGCCTGCGGGATGATTCATGGCGACCGCTCGCCACACTATGCTTTCCTTGTCCGTCGGCTTCCAACGCCCCACCAGATCATCGAGAATCGTAAGTCCTTTGGGTGTGGACCCCAACCCGTCGATTGCCATTGCTACCGCAACCTCGAACTCGAAGCTGTCACTAAGATCGTCGCAGTAATAGTCCTCAAGCGTGTCCACAAGAAGTTTTGCCCGCAACCATTTCCCGACATCGTCGCTACGCGTTTCCTGCAATTTAAACACCGCGTCTTGCAATTTCTTGTATGGCTTGCGGAAATCCTCGATGCGCTTGCGCTGAAGTCGAGCTTCGTATCGAGACCATTCGAACTTCTGCATTCCGTCCAGATTCCGATCATGGAAGCCGGGTTGCGCTTTCGCATATTCACGCGCTTCGTTCATGATTTCGTCGCGGTACTTGCCAAGGTAAGGCGCGCTTGAACTCGCGCTGCCCGCGCGGCTAAATCGGCCAATCTGGATAAGACGCGTCTGATAGCTTCCCGGGATGTTGTTGGCAGCCATCCAGTCGAGATCGTCATAATACGCATTGACCTCCTTGGCACGCGCAGCATCGGCGCCCGCCAGTGCTCTGGTGCGTTGCGCCGCCAAACCAGCTCGGGCTGTCGCCGAGCCGAGCGGAGTCATGGCATGCGCCTCTTTCGCCATGGCCTCCTGGTTCGCGAGACTCTGTTTCGTACGCGAATCGACGATACGTTTGGCCGTGTCGATGTCATTCAGGGCCATCACTTTCATGCCGACTTCCTGCTGCGATCCGTATCGGTCGAGCCAGGACACCGGGTCGTTGCGAAAGCCGTTCAGTTCGTGAACGTTGCCGACCGCATCCCACAAAGCGAACAACATTGGGGGATAGTTCGACGGAGTAGCCCGGCCTCCACCAGAATCCGTTTGTCCAACGTGGACCATCATTTTCACAAGCGACTGGCTCGCCGACAGTGGCGATGCCTGTCGGATGTTCAAAGGATAACGCGACACCTCACGGGCAAGCAGATCTTCTCGATAGCTACCATCGTCTGCAGTAAAGCGCTCCTTGTCGTCAAACGGGCGCAACTGTTTTGCGTCTAGGCCCGGCATGTACTCGAGTACATCGTTAACTGACGACTCAGTTGCAACGACCGCGTGACCTGTCCCATCCTTTCCGGTAGCGATCCATTTTGACGGCTCGATCCATTGCATGCGTTGTTCACGCAAGTCTGCGTAAATCTCGTATTTATCGAATGTTCGTGGATGCCATGCAAGTTGCGAGAATGCGATATAGACCTTGCCCGTACAGAGTTCGGGCTGCTCGATCGCGATGACATCCATCGGTACGGCTATGGCACACAATGCACAGTTCGGATGGGTCGTCGGAACGGACGGGAGCGGTCGCGACTGCTTCCATAACCGACCGTCTTCAGTCACCTTGTACACTTCCCAGTAATTAGGACCACGTGCACCTACTTCGTAGAAAAGATAGAGCCACCCGTCGCGCAAGGTCCGCAAACCATACTGATGCTCGGAGAGGCTAACATTGGTGACACGGTCGCCGACGATGCCGGCGGGCATCTTGGCCTTGATCGTGTTGGGCAAGACTGCGTACCGCACCGGCAAGATCGGCAACCCCGTCTTCTCACAGTTGGCACATTTCTGGTTATTTGCTGCCATACGCTCTCTTCGTATCGAATTCAGGCAATTTTGCCAACACCAATCAACGGGGCGACGAAGCGCTCAATCGCTCGTACCAAGCACCGTCTCTAATTTCTACAATGTCTTGTTCCGTCAATACACTAACTGCTGCCGTATAAAACTTGTCTGGCGCTCTAGCACCCAAAAGCTGCAGCACCTTCGGATGTAGGTCGAACTGCGGGTGCCATGCTAGAGCACTCTCGACAAATGCCACGCGATCGTCCCGGTCGAACAGTCCATAGTGCTCTGCACGCTCCGCGGCAGCGACTGCTGCAGCAATTTCGGAGGGTTCCGGTTGGCGATCAACCTTCATGGCATACAACGCAAGCGCTCTATTGACCGATCCGTGACGATGAATCTGCTGCCACTGCTCGGTCGTCAACGACAGATCGGCACGTGACCCGGCCAACACACTGTACGTGCGAGGTTTAGCGCTCGCGTCAAGCGCATGCCATACCTTTACGGGCCCTAGTAGCGTCTGCTGTTGTTCTTGGGAGAGCACTGGCCAGATCAGACTAAGGGCTCGCGTGTCGTAGAAGCGCAGCACACACGGCAGCCCTTCCTCGTTGTACTGCAAAACGTGGCGGCCCCAATGCTCCGCGACCTCGTCCAACGATGCGTCACTGGCGAGCCACCCACCGACGCGCTGCCCCAGTCCTTCGGCCATTGACATAGGACGACGGTCCTCGAAGGCAATCCTCACACTCTCCGCAAATGCTCCAGCCCCTTCCGGAGTATTAAGGTCCAACTCAACGAGATATGGCCGGTGATTGTCAGGAAACGCATCGTGCATCACCTCCACGATCGCACGCTTCAATTGGCGGAACCGCTGGGCTTCCTCGTCGTCATTCGTGAAATCTCGCTGACTCGGATCGACGACAAGATAGCAGTGCATCTCCGGCCGCTTGCTGAAGTATGTGCGCAAGCTGCTGACGGCCGCGTCTATCGCGATGACCTCCGGCGAGTCGTCCATACCGAGCGCGTCTGAGTTTTCCATATTCACTACTCCAGCACAACGCTCGAAGCGCTATCTGCGGCCGCCGAAGCCGTCTTCCAGGCACACCCCTTCGGCACGCTCGCAATCGGTGAAGGCAGGCGCATTGACGACGCCCCCGGCTTATCCCAGCTCGAACACTTCTCGAGAATCTGCCCGCTCGTCCCGTTCTCGATCAGATCAGGCGTTATCTTTATGTACGATCCACCCGCACCGATCCAGATCTCCTTCTCTGCCGAAATCACGACTCTCCCGTTCGAACTCGTGATCGTCACGTCGTTGAGCGCCGCGAGCTTCATCTCGTCGCTCTGCGCCTGAATTTCCACCTTGCCCTTCGCCGCAAACAACTTGATCCCTGCATTCTGCGCGAACAGGCTGATCTTCTCCATCACGCTCGCTATCAGCGATTTGCCGGCCGCCACGTGCGTGCTCTTGCCGCTCACGATATTGACTTGCTGGTTGGCCGTCAGTTGCGCTGAATCCTGAGTCGACAGCCCCAGACCCGCAGGACTCGCCATCAGCATGATCGGCGTCGAGAAGCCGTTCGCGTTACCCGTGCCGCCGCCACCGGTCCGGCCGCCGCTGCCAGCCCCACCGCTCACGCTATAGTGCGTCGCGTCGGTGAACTTCTTGAGTGCGTCCTGCCCTTCCTGCAAACTTTCAGCCTGATTCGACGAGCTCGCCTGCGACGTCAGATCGATAACGGTCTCCGCACTGGCCAACTGCTCGGACGCTGCGGTCACGTTCAACGGCTGGTTCGTCGCGGTCGGGTGGGTCGATACGAACAAGCCCTGTCCCGCCCGAATGGCGCCGTAGGCGTCGGATTTAAGGTCGAACCCACTTCCAAGGAAAGCGCCGCGCGTATTGTCGGTCTGCTGGATCAGGTACCCCAGATGCAAGTGGGACTGATAGCTGCTCGAGTAAAGGTGCACCCGATTCTGCTGCGTCGAGTCGTCCATTACGAGCTGGTTGTAGCCAGTGCCGCCGTATTCACGCGAGCGCTGACCCGACAGCAAGCCGTTCGTGTGCCACACCGGCTGCGTAGCACCCCCGTACATTCTCGCAATGATCACGGGCCGGTCACAGTCACCTTCCATGAAACCGACCACCACTTCATCACCCTTGCGCAGCGGCTGAATTCCCCCACGATTGGAGCCTGCATCAAGGAACGTCGGGCGTACCCAACACGATGCGCGTTCATCCTGGCCATTGCGGCGATTCCAGTGGAACCACACCTTCACCCGGTTCAGTGAATCGGTGTACACCTCTTCCCCGCTCGGCCCGGCGACGATTGCATTCTGCAACTGCATGACCGGTTTCTTGTGTTCGAACGGGCTACGGAACGGGACGTTGCGCGGTTGCGCCTCCACCACCACCTGAAAGAAACCTTCGCTGCCGTCTGCGTGGCGGACCGTTGCGCCAGCCTTTGCTTGCGCAACTTCTGCAGCCAGCCCGTCGGGAAACTGATCCGCCTCGTCCAGACCAGGCAGGTTATTGCAGATCAGCCAGTCGACTCCGAGCAGAACAAATTCGCGATCCGGTTGGCTGCCCGCATCATGCACCGGATGACCGCGAAGTTCGAAGCGCCGCCCCGGCATCGCGCAGCGCAAGCCGCCTATTCCGTGAAAACGCTTCATCCGCGATTTGCGCTCTTCAAGCCGAATCTGCGCAAGACGCTCACCCTGCTCGCGGTCCGACCACATGTACGCGCCAGGGTAGTCGTAGATTTCCCCATCGGTCGGCAACTCGCCGTTCACGTCCGTCACGCCCTGTACCTGGCGAGGGAGATCGGGGCGCTTGTAGTCGAACGAGCGCGACGTCAGTTGCGCACTGTCGATCTGAAGCTGCTCTTTCCACTGCGCGAATCCATCCAGTTCCCCACTGATTTCGGTGGGACCGAACTCGACAACCGGCTGTTTCAGTTGAGGGACGAAATAAACGTCGTCCGTCACAACCATCGTGTGCGATCGGCCATTTTCGGCTTGCTCGAAGTACGGAAATACGCCGACCTCCTCCATGCTGCGATAGACGAAATTCAGGTCGTATTCCCACTGCACGCGATTCGAATAGGACGGCAGCGGCTTGTGCAGATCGATGCGGAACGCGCCCCGCGCTTGCGGGTGCTCATTGAAGACGTCCACCAGTATCTGTTCGCCGTTCTGCTCCTGCCAGTCGCGCATGTCGCGGCGCAGGCGCAAGAAGTAAAGCCAGGACGAGAACGCCAGCTTGTAAAAAGTCAACGGGCCATCCGCACCCAGCCGGCTGAAACGGTGGACGTAGCCATGGATCGGCATGTACGAGCCGTCCGTCTGCTGGATCCAGAGCGTGACGGGCTTGGCGAGTAGCGCACTCAGCTCAATCTGGCTGCCGCGTGGCGAAACGGCATCAATCTCGAATTCGTAATCGCGACCGAGTCGAGCCGTTCCTTTTACATAAAGCGGCAATAACCAGTCAACCCCAAGCGGCGTATCGAGTTTGACAAGACGATTGTATTGCGCGTCGCCGAGACGCAGCGTCTTATAAAGTGCGGTGTGGCCCATGCAGCATTCCCTTGGTTGGTATTCAGGTGGGGTTTCTGCCGAGGGCTGATTATAAATGCCTTTCTGAACAAGACGATAGCGCGCCTTGCATACCGGCCTATTTCGAATGAATTGGCAATCTGACGTTCACGCGTGAAAATTACCGGATTTTCACATTCTTTCAGGAAAAACTTTCCGATTGCTTGGTGAGCCGGATTTCTTGAATCACATATCACCTTCCTGAGCCCGGCCAGCTACGGCCGCTCCGTCGATGAATTTCCGCATCGGCGCACTTCGCTCATGCGTCTCGTTCAGACAATGGCGTATGTCGGTGCCGAACCCAGGCAAAGTCGTGGCAAAGAGAGCTCGCCCTGAAACAACCGCTGGAAGGCTGGGCTCGCGCGGCCGGCAACAGAAGGTGCTGTACCGGTCTGACAACAAGACACCATTGTCGGTCGACTGCGTGCGCTATCAGGTCATGCGACCCGAGGAGTGTTTGGAGTTTGATCGAGACCTGACGGAGATCAGCGGGTCCCAATTGGAGATGAGCCGATGTCGAAGGCAGGCCGCAACTGCTGGACGCTTGCACGCACGCGGCAATCCGGAACCCCGCAAGGGCACGGACGCGATCACTGGAGATCGGCACTCAGGCTACGTTCGGCGTCTCGCGGAGATATTTGGTGCCGGGGACCGGACTCGAACCGGCAAGCCAATTAAGGCGGCGGATTTTCGTCACACTGCTTCTTTCAAAGCCGGCGTCGCCAAGACGACGCCGTTCGTGCGCTGGACTATGCCTTCGCCATCGCGCGCGGGCGTTTTATCGCTGCCCGTGCGCTTTAGGCGCCCCCCGTCTAGTCTCTACACCTTCCTCGCGGGCGCTGCGCCGCGAGGCTTGGCTCGGTGTTGCCTCGATGCGCGTCGCGCATCAGGGGTTTCGCCGAATTTGAAGGGTTCTGCACCGGCCGTTTCCGGCCGGGCACTCAATCGTTTAAGTCCGCTATGTTTACCAATTTCATCACCCCGGCAAAAGGGCGGACGCGATTCTACCATTGCTTCGCGCATCCGTTCCCCGATTCGGGTGCGGCGCATCGCGCCGCGCCGCGCGCATGAGCGCCGCCGCCATCGCCGCCGCTCGTTTCCCGCGCCGCAGCCTCCCGCCGCTACAATCGGATCGGCCATGCTCGTGCGCAACCGAACGCCCGCATCCCCCGCCACGCGTTCTTGCGAAACTGCCTCGCCGCGCGTCATCGCGAAGTCACAAACGTTTTCGATAATCCACTCGCCGAAAACGTTTACATCGCGTCACGCCATGCCCCAGACCATCAAGGACGTCGCCGCCCTCGCCGGCTTCTCCATCGCCACCGTATCGCGTGCGATCAACGCGCCGCACACCGTCAGCCCCGCGACGCTGGCGGCGATCCGCACCGCGATCGACACGCTGCAGTTCCGCCCGAGCCCGCTCGGCCGTCAATTGCGCGGCGAGCGCACGCGCCTCGTCGGCGTCGTCGTGCCGACGATCGCGAACCCGGTGTTCGCCGACTGCCTGCAAGGCATCGACGAACTGGCGACCGCGGCCGGCTTCAAGCTGATCCTGATGACGACCGAATACGACGCGGCCCGCGAGCGGCACGCGATCGAAACGCTGCGCGAACAACGCGTCGAAGGCCTGATCCTGACCGTCGCCGACGCCGACACGCATCCGCTGCTCGACATGCTCGATCGCGACGGCCCGCACTACGTGCTGATGCACAACGACACGCAGCGCCGCCCGTCGGTGTCGGTCGACAACCGCCGCGCCGCCTACGACGGCGTCCGTCTGCTGACCGCGCGCGGCCATCGCCGCGTGCTGATGCTGGCCGGCTCGCTCGCCGCATCCGACCGCGCGCGCCAGCGTCATCTCGGCTACGCGCAGGCACTCGCCGAAGCCGATGTCGCGACGCTGCCGCCCGTCGAAGTCGACTTCAACGCCGCCGAGCTGCCCGACGCGGTGCTCGCGCATCTCACCGCGCGCGCGACGCGCCCGACCGCGCTGTTCTGCAGCAACGACCTGCTCGCGATGGTCGTGATGCGCGGCCTGCGCCGCGCGGGCTTCTCGGTTCCCGACGACCTGTCGGTGCTCGGCTTCGACGGCATCGCAATCGGCGAGCTGCTCACGCCGCCGCTCGCGAGCGTCGCGACGCCGAACCAGGATATCGGCCGCCATGCGTGGCGCCGCCTCGTCGATTGCATCGGCGGCGCGTCGATCGAACGCACGTCGCTGATCCTGCCGCACACGGTGCGCGACGGCGCGACCGTCGCGCCGCCGGCCGCCGACCTGCAAACCCGCAACGCCTGAACCCCCGAATGCACCCGCCGCGCGCCCGCGCGCGGCACGCGAAGCTACCCCACCCTGCCCGGAGATCCACCGTGTCCTTTCGCCTGACCTCGCTGCTGCGCCTCGTCGCAGCGCCCATTGCGTGCGCCGCGCTCGTCGCGCTCGCGTCCGCCGCCCACGCCGACGAAACCGCCATCTGCTACAACTGCCCGCCCGAATGGGCCGACTGGGCCGCGCAGATCGCGGCGATCAAGCAGAAGACGGGCATCCGCGTGCCGTTCGACAACAAGAACTCGGGCCAGGCGATCGCGCAACTGATCGCCGAGCAGAAAAGCCCGGTCGCCGACGTCGTCTATCTCGGCGTGTCGTCGGCGTTCCAGGCGAAGGACAAGGGCGTGATCGCGCCGTACCGGCCGGCGCACTGGAACGACATCCCCGCGAACCTGAAGGACCCGCAAGGCTACTGGTTCGCGATCCACTCGGGCACGCTCGGCTTCTTCGTGAACAAGGATGCGCTGGACGGCAAGCCGGTGCCGCGCTCGTGGGCCGATCTGCTGAAGCCGGAATACAAGGGGATGGTCGGCTACCTCGATCCGTCGAGCGCGTTCGTCGGCTACGCGGGCGCGGTCGCGGTGAATCAGGCGCTCGGCGGCAGCCTCGACGACTTCAAGCCGGGCCTCGACTGGTTCCGCAAGCTCAAGGCGAACGCGCCGATCGTGCCGAAGCAGACCGCGTATGCGCGCGTGCTGTCCGGCGAGATTCCGATCCTGCTCGACTACGACTTCGACGCGTATCGCGCGAAATACAAGGATCACGCGAACGTGGAATTCGTGATTCCGAAGGAAGGCACGATCGCGGTGCCGTACGTGATGAGCCTCGTGAAGGGCGCGCCGCACGACGCGAACGCAAAGAAGGTGCTCGACTTCGTGCTGTCCGACGAAGGCCAGAAGCTGTGGGCGAGCGCCTACCTGCGGCCGGTGCGCGCACAGGCGCTCGGCGCCGATCTCGCCGCGAAGTTCCTGCCGGCGAGCGAATACGCACGGGCCAAGCCGGTCGACTTCGGCAAGATGGCGACCGGCCAGCAGGCGTTCGGCCAGCAGTACCTGCAGATCATGCAGTAAGCGGCAGGAACGACGCGATGCTCGACCTCACTTTTCCGCTGCGCTGGCGCGTCGCGCTCGTCGCGCCGGCGCTCGCGGTCTTCGCCGCCTTCTGGCTGCTGCCGATGGCCGCGCTCGTGCGGGTGTCCGCCGACGGCGCGTTCTTCGCGCGCTACGCGGCGCTGCTCGGCAACGCGCGCTACATGACGAGCCTCGGCGAAACGGTCGCGCTGTCGGCCGGCGTCACGCTCGCGACGCTCGCGCTGTCGACGATCTCCGGCCTGCTGCTCGCACGCCGCGACTTCGCGGGCAAGCGCGTGCTGCTCGCGCTGCTGACCTTCCCGCTCGCGTTCCCCGGCGTCGTGGTCGGCTTCATGGTGATCATGCTCGCCGGCAGACAAGGGCTGATCGGGATGCTCTCCTCGAAGCTGACCGGCGACAAGTGGGTGTTCGCGTATTCGGTCGCCGGGCTGTTCGTCGGCTACCTGTACTTTTCGATTCCGCGCGTGATCGTCACCGTGATCGCGGCCGCGTCGAAGCTCGACGCGTCGCTCGAGGAAGCGGCGCGCTCGCTCGGCGCGTCGCCGTGGCGCATCTTCGTCGACATCGTGCTGCCGGCGCTCGCGCCGGGCCTGATCGCCGCCGGCGCGATCTGCTTCGCGACCGCGATGGGCGCGTTCGGCACCGCCTTCACCCTCGCGACCGACCTGAACGTGTTGCCGATGACGATCTACACCGAGTTCACGCTGAACGCGAACATCGCGACGGCGGCCGGCCTGTCGATCGTGCTCGGCATCGTCACGTGGGCCGTGCTCGCGCTCGCCCGCCGGTTCGCCGGCCACACCGCCGCCGCCGCGGCCTGAGGACGCAGTCATGCAATCGCTTCCCGGTTCATCCGCGCCGTCGCCGGCGCCAGCCCCGTCCGACGCGCGCGGCGCCACGCTGCGCGCGCCGCGCGTGAGCGGCGCACGCGCGATCGCCGCGCTGCAATGGAGCGTCACGCTGTTGCTGTGCGCGTTCCTGATCGTGCCCGTCGTGATGTCGGTGCTCGCCGGCGTCACCGTCAACTATTTCCGCGGCCTGTCGAGCGGCCTCACGCTGCGCTGGCTCGAGCAGGTGTGGCAGCAGTATCAAGGCTCGGTCGCGCTGTCGCTCGGCGTCGCGTTCGCGACGCTCGCGATCGTGCTCGTCACCGGCGTGCCGGCCGGCTATGCGCTCGCGCGCAGCAACAGCCGCGTGGCGCGCGCCATCGAAGAAGCGCTCGTGCTGCCCGTCGCGCTGCCGGGCCTCGCCTCTGCCCTCGCGCTGCTGGTCGTGTACGGCGGCTTCACCGCGTTCCGGATGAGCCTGTGGTTCATCGTCGTCGGCCACGTCGTGTTCACGCTGCCGTTCATGGTGCGCGCGGTCGCGGCCGTGGCGGCCGGCGCCGAGCTGCGCACGCTCGAAGAAGGCGCGGCGAGCCTCGGCGCGTCGTTCGTCACGCGCTTCGTGACCATCGTGCTGCCGAACCTGCGCCCCGGCATCGTCGCGGGCGCGCTCGCGGTGCTCACGCTGTCGATCGGCGAATTCAACCTGACGTGGATGCTGCACACGCCCGATACGAAAACGCTGCCGGTCGGGCTCGCCGACACGTATGCGTCGCTACGCCTCGAAGTCGGCAGCGCATACACGATCGTGTTCCTGCTGATGACGCTGCCGCTGCTCGTCGCGATGCAATGGCTCGGCGTCGATCCGTCCGGCACGCGCGCCGCACGACGCCGCGCGCGCTGATGTCGCGCCACCCCTTACCCTGCCCCATGAAACTCGACTCCACTCCCATCACCCTGACCGGCTGCGCGAAGACCTTCCGCGGCACGCGCGTGCTCGAACCGCTCGACCTGTCGATCGGCGCCGGCGAGACGCTCGTGCTGCTCGGCCCGTCCGGCTGCGGCAAGACGACGACGCTGCGCCTGATCGCCGGCCTCGACACGCCGGACGCCGGCGGCCGCATCCTGTTCGGCGGCGACGACGTGACGCGCCTGCCGATCGAGCGCCGCCAGGTCGGCATGGTGTTCCAGAACTACGCGCTGTTCCCGAACCTGACGGTGCGCGGCAACGTCGGCTACGGGCTGAAGATCCGCAAGACCGCGCCGCGCGCCCTGCGCGAACGCGTCGACGAATTGCTCGCGATGATGCGGCTCGACGCGCATGCGGACAAACCGGTCGATCAGCTGTCCGGCGGCCAGCGCCAGCGCGTCGCGCTCGCGCGCGCGCTGGCGGTGCGGCCGCGCGTGCTGCTGCTCGACGAGCCGCTGACCGCGCTCGACGCGAAGCTGCGCGACGTGCTGCGCCGCGACATGAATGCGCTGCTGCGCGAGCTCGGCGTGACGACCGTCTACGTGACGCACGATCAGGCCGAGGCGATGGAGCTCGGCGACCGGATCGTCGTGATGGGCGCCGGCCGCATCGAGCAGATCGGCACGCCGCGCGACATCTACTACCGGCCGGCGAACCGCACGGTCGCGCAGTTCATCGGCACGCTGAACCGTCTCGCGGGACAATGGCGCGACGGCGCGCTCGCGACGACGGGCGGCTCGATCGTCACGCCGCATGCCGCCGACGAGTGGTTCTTCCGCCCGGAGGACGCGCAGCTCACCGATCCCGCGAAGGCGCCGCTGCGCGGCGCGATCGGCGCGTGCGCGTTCCTGGGCGAGCGGACGCGGCTCACGATCGAGCACGCGGCACCCGATGCGCTCGTGATCGACGTGCCGGGCCGCATCGAGCTCGCGCGCGGCACGGCGGTCGGCCTGACGATCGCGGCCGAAGGGCTGATCGCGCTCGCCGCGTGACGCCGCCCCACGATCAACCGACATTCCGGGACCCCACGATGCTGCTTGCTCAAATCAGCGACCTCCACATCAAGCGCCCGGGCCAGCTCGCGTACCGGCGCGTCGACACCGCCGCCGCGCTCGCGCGCTGCATCGCGAAGCTGAACGCGCTGACGCCGCGCCCCGACGCGGTGCTCGTCACCGGCGATCTGACCGACTTCGGCCACGACGACGAATACCGGCATCTGCGGGCGCTGCTCGCGCCGCTCGAGATACCGTACTACCTGATGGTCGGCAATCACGACGACCGCGCGGCGCTGCGTCGCGCGTTCCCCGAGCGCGCCGAGCTGCACGACGGCGCGTTCGTGCAGTACGCGCTCGATATCGGCGCGGTGCGCGTGCTCGCGCTCGATTCGCAGGTGCCGGGCGCGAGCCACGGCGACCTGTGCGATGCACGGCTCGCGTGGCTCGCCGCGCAGCTCGACGCCGCACGCGAGCGGCCGGTGATCGTCGCGCTGCATCATCCGCCGTTCGCGTCCGGCATCGGCCACATGGATGCGCTGCGGCTCGCGCCGGCCGCGGCCGCGAAACTCGATGCGCTGCTGCGCGGCCATCCGAACGTCGAGCGCGTGCTGTGCGGCCACGTGCACCGAACGATGTTCACGCGCTTCGGCGGCACGCTCGCGGCGGCCGTGCCGGCGCCCGCGCACCAGGTCGCGTTCGACCTGCGCGCCGATGCGCCGTCCGCGTTCCGGCTCGAACCGCCCGCGTTCGCGGTGCACGCGCATGCGCCCGACACGGGCGTCGTGTCGCATCACGTGTATGTCGACGAAGGCGACGGGCCGTATCCGTTCTATGAACCGAGCGGCGAGCTGGTCGACTGACGGGCGGCATCGGCGCGGGGGATGACGAGGGGCGGCGCCGGCAAGGGACGCTGGCGTGTGCGTCCGTGTGCGAGGTAAGCGCGTGTGCGTCGGCATACGTGGGCGCACGTCGGTATGGGCGCTGCGCGGCGGTACGCGCCGGCGCGGCTCGGTGCGCGGCTCCCGCTCGACCGGAACACGAACCGGCACGACCCGAGCATGACCGGAGCGCCACCTGAGCCCGATCCGAGCCGCACCTAAGCCCTCCCCGCGCACAACGTCATCGCGGCCTTCGCGCGGCCCGTCTCCCGTCTTCCGCACGGCGCGGCCGCACGCCGGCAGGATTCGCGACGCTCCGGTATGATCGGCACCCTCGACAAGCGTGCGCCGCGCCGCGCGCGCCGCCGTTCCACTCCGTCCCGTCGCGACCATGTCCTCCGCCGCCCCCGACCGCTCGACCGACGCCGCCTCGCCGCACTATTCGCGCAGCCTGCTGTTGCTGCTCGCGACGATCGCCGGCGTGTCGGTCGCGAACATCTACTACAACCAGCCGCTGCTCGACGCGTTCCGTTCGGCGTTTCCGGACCGCGCGTCGTGGATCGGCGTCGTGCCGACCGCGACCCAGCTCGGCTATGCGGCCGGCATGTTCGTGCTCGCGCCGCTCGGCGACCGTTTCGACCGCCGCGGGCTGATCCTGATGCAGATTGCGGGCCTGTCGATCGCGCTGATCGTCGCCGCGGCCGCCCCGTCGCTGGCGGTGCTGGCAGCCGCGAGCCTCGCGATCGGCGTGCTCGCGACGATCGCACAACAGGCCGTGCCGTTCGCGGCGGAGATCGCGCCGCCGGCCGAGCGCGGCCAGGCGGTCGGCACGGTGATGAGCGGGCTGCTGCTCGGCATCCTGCTCGCGCGCACGGCGGCCGGCTTCGTCGCCGAATATTTCGGATGGCGGGCGGTGTTCGGCGCGTCGGTCGCCGCGCTCGTCGTGCTCGCCGCGGTGATCGTGCTGCGCCTGCCGCGCAGCACGCCGACGTCGACGCTGTCGTACGGCAAGCTGCTCGGCTCGATGTGGCATCTGGCGGTCGAACTGCGCGGGCTGCGCGATGCGTCGCTGACAGGCGGCGCGCTGTTCGCCGCGTTCAGCGCGTTCTGGCCGGTGCTCACGCTGTTGCTCGCTGGCGCTCCGTTCCATCTCGGCCCGCAGGTCGCCGGGCTGTTCGGGATCGTCGGCGCGGCCGGCGCGCTGGCCGCGCCGTATGCGGGCCGCTTCGCCGACAAGCGCGGCCCGCGCACGATCATCTCGCTCGCGATTGCGCTGATCGCGGTGTCGTTCGCGATCTTCGCGGTGTCGGGCACGAGCCTCGTCGGGCTCGTGATCGGCGTGATCGTGCTGGATGTCGGCGTGCAGGCCGCGCAGATCTCGAACCAGTCGCGCATCTACGCGCTCAAGCCCGACGCGCGCAGCCGCGTGAACACCGTCTACATGGTGTGCTACTTCATCGGCGGCGCGCTCGGCTCGTCGATCGGCGTCGCCGCATGGCATGCGTTCGGCTGGATCGGGATGTGCACGGCCGGCTTGCTGTTTACCGCGCTCGCCGGATGGTGCCACCACCGCGGCGCACGCCGAAGCTGAGCGGCGCCGCGCGGCGTCGTCACGCGTCGGTGCGCGAGGCGGCCGGCTGGTCCGCGGGCGGCACGGCGAACACCGACGCGGGCTCGACCACCGCGGCCGGATCGACGACGGCGCCCGGCGCCGGCACCCCCAGCGGCACGGCCGACGGCGCGAGGATCGGCGCGGGCTCGGGCATCGACGGCTGATCCGGCGCGGCCGCAGCGCCGGCTTGCAGCTCGACGGCGGCCGGCGACGTGGCCGACGACATGGCCGGCGAAGCGTCGGCCGCCGGCCGGCGCGCCGGATCGAACACGAACGACAGCCCGACGCTGCCGAGAATCGCGACCGTCGCGACGACGGTCGCCGTGGTGACCGGTTCGCCGAGCATCAGCGCGCCGAGCGCGACCGCGACGATCGGATTCACGTACATGCAGCTGCTCGCGATGATCGGGCTCGTATGGCGGATCAGATAGCCGTAGGCGACATACGCGGCCATCGTGCAGAACACCATCAGGTAGATGAACGCGAACACCGGCCCGGCCGACAGCTGCTCGATGCGCTCGCCCATCAGCCAGGCGGCGAGCGTCGACATCAGGCCGCCGAGGCCGATCTGCAGCGACGTCGACAGAAACAGGTCGGACGGCAGCTTCAGCCGTGTCGCGAGATGCGCGCCGCCTGCCCAGAACAGCGCGCCGGCCAGCACGCAGATGGTGCCGAGCGCCGAGTTGGCGGCGCCGCCGCCGCCCGAGTTCAGCACGACGATGCCGACCATCCCGAGCGCGACGGCCGCCCACTCCCCTCGCGCGACCGGGCGCCCGGCGACCGCCGCGATCACGGTGGCAAAGAGCGGCACCGTCGCGACCATCACCGCGGCCGAGCCGCTGCTGACGGTGCGCATCCCCAGCGCGATCGTGCCGGACGACAGCGCGACCAGCATCGTGCCGACGATCGCCGAGTTGCGGACTTCGACGAGCGTCGGCCGCGCGGGCTTGCGGCGCAGCGCGAACACGAACAGCCCGATGCCGCCGAGCAGGTTGCGCAGGCCCGACAGCAGCAGCGGCGGAAACGACTGCAGCGCGAAATGCAGGCCGCTGTAGGTCGAGCCCCAGACGAAGTAGATGAAAACCAGCGCCAGTGCGACGCGGCCGCCGCGGCTTTGCGGCAGGCGGATGCGCAATGGCAGTCGGGGCAGCCGGGCGAGGAAATCCAGCAGACGGTCGAGTGGCGTCATCGTTCAGCCCGCCCGCACGGCAGGTGGCGCGCTCCGCTGCAAGACACCGGAGCAACCGGCAAGCGGCCCAGACGGGACCGGGAAAGCGGGGACGAGCGTGCGGAACGACATGACAGTGCGAACGGCGACGAATAGGAACCGGCAAGCGGCGGCAGAGGGTCGGACAAGATGTGCGCGCACGGCATCGTGCGCGCATGCCCGGCATTATGGCATCAAGGATTCGAAAGGATCGCCCGGCCCGGCCGAAAGGATGTCGACTGACGTTTCGGCGCGACATTTGCGGGCGCGGCACGGGTGAGATGCGGCGGTGCGGGTAGGTCGGGCGTGTGTCGACGGTTGGCTGGGGCGGCCGCTGCGCGACGCCGCCCACCATCACGCACCATCGCCCACCATCGCGCGCGGTGCGCAGCCGTGACGCAGCGCGCCTCGCACCGCCCCGCCGCTCACGATCCGCCGAACCAGTTGTAGCCCTGGTCGACCCAATAACCGCCCGGATAGGTGTCGGTCACGAAGATCTCCATGATGTGCTTCGGATTCTTGTAGCCGAGCTTGGTCGGCATCCGCAGCTTCATCGGGAAACCGAATTCCGGCGGCAGGCGGCGGCCGTCGTAGTCGAACGCGAGCAGCGTCTGCGGGTGCAGCGCGGTCGGCATGTCGATGCTCTCGTAGTAGTCGTCCGCACATTTGAAGCCGACGTACTTCGCGTGCGTATCGGCGCCCGCGCGCGCGAGGAACGCGCCGAACGGCGTGCCGCCCCAGCGGCCGATCGCGCTCCATCCTTCGACGCAGATGTGCCGCGTGATCTGCTCCGCATGCGGCAGCGCGCGCAGCTCGTCGAGCGTCCATACGCGCTTGCCGGTCACGCGACCGGACAGCACGAGCCGGTAGGTCGACGCGTCGACGTGCGGCACCTCGTCGATGCCGTAGTACGCATTGAACGGGAACGGCCGCGTGATGTCGGCCTCGGTATAGGTCGGCGCGAGTCGCTCGCCGCTGAACAGCCACGCCTGCACGCGATCGTTGATGCGCGACACCTGCTCGAGAAACGTGTTCACCGACGCATCGTCGTGCAGCGTGCAGCCGCTCAGCATCGTCAGGCCGCCGAGCGTCAGGATGCGCCGGTTGAACAGGCGCCGGGAGGGCATTTCGAGCTCGCGCCGCACGTCGAGCGCGAGCGACTGGCGGTCGAGCGTCCACGGCCGGCGCTCGCCGGGGGATTCGGATTCGGACATGATGAGTTCCTCGATCGTGAGCAGACGAATCAGCGTCCGCGCAGCATCGCGAGCAGCGAGCGCGGCACGCGCAACGCCATCGCGACGTGCACGACGACGAACGCGACGAGCAGCGTCATCGCCCAGAAATGCACGATGCGCGCGTTGTCGTAGCCGCCGAACGATGCGCGCAGCAGCGGAAACTGCACCGACTTCCAGATCGTCAGCCCGGACAGCACGAGCAAGGTCAGATCGGCGATCGCGAACAGGTAGGCCGCACGCTGCACCGCGTTGTAGACGCTCGGGTCGTCGTGCGCGAGCCGGCCGCGCAACGCGGCGCCCAGGTCGCGCCACACCGCGCGCGGCGTGACGGGCAGCATCTTGCGCGCGACGCGTCCGGTCGAGATCGACATCGTCAGGTAGAACAGCCCGTTGCCGACGAGCAGCCACATCGCCGCGAAATGCCATTGCAGCGCGCCGCCGAGCCAGCCGCCCAGCGTGATGCCGTGCGCGAACACGAACGGCGGATAGATCGGCGACGCATCGTAGATGCGCCAGCCGGACAGCACCATCAGGATCGCCGCGAGCGCATTGAGCCAGTGGCTCACGCGCACCCACAGCGGATGAATCGGGCGCGCGGGGCGCGGGGCCGCCGCGTGGCCGATGGCGGGAAGGGTTGGCATGATGAACACTCCGGATAGCGTCCGCGTCGATGCGGACGGGCACGACGCGGCACGATGCGCCACGCCACGACACGCGCAGCGCAGCGCGACGCGCAACCGGCCGGCGTGCTGCGCACGCGGCGGCCACGCGCCCGTACGGTTGCGTCAGTTCGACGGCGCCATCTTGTCGCCCGACGCCTTGCCCATCGCATCGTGCGACATCGCATCCGGCTTCATGGCGTCGTGCTTTTTCATCGCGTCCTTCTTCATGCCGTCCTTCTTTATCGCATCGTGGCCCATCGCGTCCTTCGACATCGACGACGCGCCCTGCGACATCGCGTCGTTCTGCGCGTAAGCGCTCGTTGCAAGCGCGGCGAAAGCGGCGACACAGGCGGCGATCAGTACGTTTTTCATCAGATTTCTCCACAACATGGGTTCGAGGAGCCGAATAGACGAACGACATCGCCGGAAATGACAGCCGCCGCGAAATTTTTTTGGGCCGCGCAAACGCGCGCGATGTTGCACCGCTTCGCACCCGCCCGCGACGCGCGAACGCGCTGCGGCGGCGCGGCGTGCTGCCGGCCGCGCGGGCGCTCGCGGCGGCGGCCATGCTGCGGCGCACCGCGGCGGCGCCCGGCTGCCGGTTGAAACCGCTGCGAAGCCGGTGTATCTTGTGCGCTGCTAACGCGGGGGTCCTGCAATGCGCCCGGTCAAACAACCGGCATTGCGGGTGAGAAATACCCTTTGAACCTGATCTGGATAATGCCAGCGCAGGGAAGCGTACGGATTTCGCCGCCATCCTCCTGACGAAATCCGCCGCCTCACCAAGCGTCGTCTCCTGCTTAGCTCGAGCCCCACATTCGTCAAGGGCTCCGGGCCTGCGCAGAAGCGCCTGCCCGGCGCTCACACAGGAGATTGCATGAACGCCAATCCGAAGTTTCTGTCCGCCGACGCCCACGTCGACGCCGCTGCCGTCGCCCCGCTGCCGAATTCGCGCAAGGTTTACGTAACCGGTTCGCAGCCCGACATCCGCGTGCCGATGCGTGAAATCACTCAGGCCGACACCCCGACCGGCTTCGGCGGCGAAAAGAATCCGCCGATCTACGTGTACGACACGTCGGGCCCGTACACCGACCCCGACGCGAAGATCGACATCCGCGCGGGCCTGCCCGCGCTGCGCCAGCGCTGGATCGAAGCGCGCGGCGACACCGAAGTGCTCGACGGCCTGTCGAGCGGCTACGGCCGCGAGCGCGCGGCCGACCCGGCCACCGCCGACCTGCGCTTCCCCGGCCTGCACCGCAATCCGCGCCGCGCGCAGGCGGGCAAGAACGTCACGCAGATGCACTACGCGCGTCAGGGCATCATCACGCCGGAAATGGAATACATCGCGATCCGCGAGAACCAGCGCCGCGCCGAGTATCTCGAGAATCTGAAGGCGAGCGGCCCGAACGGCGCGAAGCTCGCCGCGATGATGGGCCGTCAGCACCCGGGCCAGGCGTTCGGCGCCGCGGCCTTCGGCGCGAACGCGCTCGCCGAGATCACGCCCGAGTTCGTGCGCGACGAAGTCGCACGCGGCCGCGCGATCATTCCGGCGAACATCAACCACCCGGAATCGGAGCCGATGATCATCGGCCGCAACTTCCTCGTGAAGATCAACGCGAACATCGGCAACTCGGCCGTCACGTCGTCGATCGGCGAGGAAGTCGACAAGATGACGTGGGCGATCCGCTGGGGCGGCGACACGGTGATGGACCTGTCGACCGGCAAGCACATCCATGAAACGCGCGAGTGGATCATCCGCAACAGCCCGGTGCCGATCGGCACGGTGCCGATCTACCAGGCGCTGGAGAAGGTCAACGGCAAGGCCGAGGACCTCACGTGGGAAATCTTCCGCGACACGCTGATCGAGCAGGCCGAGCAAGGCGTCGACTACTTCACGATCCATGCGGGCGTGCGGCTGCAGTACGTGCCGCTCACCGCGAACCGGATGACGGGCATCGTATCGCGCGGCGGCTCGATCATGGCGAAGTGGTGCCTCGCGCACCACAAGGAAAGCTTCCTGTACGAACACTTCGAAGAGATCTGCGAGATCATGAAGGCGTACGACGTGAGCTTCTCGCTCGGCGACGGCCTGCGCCCCGGCTCGATCTACGACGCGAACGACGAAGCGCAGCTCGGCGAGCTGAAGACGCTCGGCGAGCTCACGCAGATCGCGTGGAAGCACGACGTGCAGGTGATGATCGAAGGCCCCGGCCACGTGCCGATGCAGCTGATCAAGGAGAACATGGACCTGCAGCTCGACTGGTGCAAGGAAGCGCCGTTCTACACGCTCGGGCCGCTGACCACCGACATCGCGCCGGGCTACGACCACATCACGTCGGGCATCGGCGCCGCGATGATCGGCTGGTTCGGCACCGCGATGCTGTGCTACGTGACGCCGAAGGAGCACCTCGGGCTGCCGAACAAGGACGACGTGAAGGAAGGGATCATCACGTACAAGCTCGCCGCGCACGCCGCCGACCTCGCCAAGGGTCACCCGGGCGCGCAGGTGCGCGACAACGCGCTGTCGAAGGCGCGCTTCGAGTTCCGCTGGGAAGACCAGTTCAACATCGGCCTCGATCCGGACAAGGCGCGCGAATTCCACGACGAAACGCTGCCGAAGGATTCGGCGAAGGTCGCGCATTTCTGCTCGATGTGCGGGCCGCACTTCTGCTCGATGAAGATCACGCAGGACGTGCGCGAGTTCGCCGCCCAACAGGGCGTGTCGGAAACCGAAGCGCTGCAGAAGGGCATGGAAGTCAAGGCAGTCGAGTTCGTGAAGACCGGCGCGGAGATCTATCACCGCCAGTAAGCGGACATGCGGAGGCCGCGGCTCGCACGGGCCGCGGCCCCGCACACGTCTGCCGACGCCTGCACGAGCCCGCTTTCGAGCGGGCTTTGTTTTGCGCGTTCGTCGCATCGCGCATGCCTGCCCGCGGGCGAGAAACAATTCATTACGAAAGCGCCCGAGCCTTAACAAGTCCTTACAGCAGCATGACGGGACGGCGGGTAGATTGGCCATATGCACAGCCTCGATACGGTCGTGCGACCTCCCTCCACTACCACAAGGACAACGATCATGCGTAACTCGATTCGGCGTTTTGGGGTATGCGCGCTCCTCGTCGCGACGGTAGCGAGCCTGTCGGCCTGCGATTCGATGACGCGCCGTCAGCGCGATACGGCGATTGGCGCAGGCGTCGGCGGTGTGGCCGGCGCGGCGATCGGCGGCAACGCGCTGTCGACGCTCGGCGGCGCGGCAGCTGGCGGCCTGATCGGCAACCAGGTCGGCAAGTAAGCGTACGCTCAGGCTCATTCCAGGTCGCCGCCGCGCGCGGCGGCTTGGGCAAAACGGCGTTTCCGCGGTGCGGAAACGCCGTTTCGCATTGGCGGGCACGCATTGGCACATTGCGCGGCGATGCCCCCGGAAACGCGCCGTTACCCTTTCGCTCGCCGATGCGTCGCCGTGCGGGCTAAGCTGAAGCATCGGCTCCCGCCGGAGAAACATCATGACCAGGACCCTCGTCGCCACGGCGCTCGCATGCGCAGCCCTCGCCGGTTGCTACTACCCTTACGGCTACTATTCGTCCGGTTATTACGCGGCCACGCCGGTGCAGCCGGCGCCCGTGTATGTCGCGCCCAACCCCGCGTACTACTATCCGGCGCCCGTCTACGGGCCGGCGTGGGGCGGTTACTGGGGGCCGGCCGTGTCGCTGAACTTCGGCTTCGGCGGCCGCGGCGGCTGGCGCCACCATTGATGCACCGCGGCGCGGCCGGGCGGGCGCGCGCGCCGAGGTCCCGTTTCTTGTCGTTTCATCCGATCGTGAAACGAACGCGCGATCCTGCGGTGTAACATCCACCGCATTCCTCCTCTCGCCGGCCGCCCGATGTCGCCCAAGAACGCCCTTCTGCTGACCGTCCTCGCTGCCCTGTGGGGTGCGTCGTTCCTCTTCATCCGGATCGGCGTCGCCGAATTCGGCGTCGCGCCGCTGATGGCGTTGCGCGTGGGCATCGGAGCGCTGTTCCTCACGGGACTCGCGCTCACGCGCTTCAAGCCCGCCGATCTCGGCGCGCGGTTGCGCCGGCATGCGTGGCCGTTGTTCGTCGTCGGCGTGCTGAACTCGGGCGCGCCGTTCTGCCTGTTCGCGTTTGCGGAACTGACGCTGTCGGCCGGCGTGACGTCGGTGATCAATGCGACGACGCCGCTGTGGGGCGCGCTCGTCGCCTACCTGTGGCTGAAGGACAAACTGTCGTTGCCGCGCGCGCTCGGCCTCGTGATCGGTTTTGCCGGCGTGCTGACGCTCGTGTGGGATCAGGTCGCCAGCGCGCGCGGCGCGACCGGCGCCACCGCCACCGTGCTGGCCGCGGCAGCCGCGCTCGGCGCGACGCTGCTGTACGGCATCGCGGCCAACTACACGAAGCGCAAGCTCAGCGGCGTCGATCCGCTCGTCAACGCGACCGGCAGCATGATCGGCTCGACGGTGCTGCTGGTGCCGTTCGCGATCGCGACGTGGCCTGCCGCGGCGATCGGCGTCCATGCGTGGGGCGCGGTGCTCGCGCTCGGCATCGCCTGCACCGGCGTCGCGTATTTCATCTTCTTTTACCTGATCGCGCACATCGGTCCGGCCCGTGCGATCACGGTGACGTTCGTGATCCCCGTCTTCGGCCTGCTGTGGGGTGCGCTGTTCCTCGGCGAACGCGTGTCGATCGTGATGATCGAGGGCTGCGCGATCGTGCTCGTCGGCACCGCGCTCGCGACCGGCGTGATCAGACGGATTCCGGGCTTCGGCCCGCGCGGCGGCGAGGCGGCCTGAGCGGCGTGCGGCTGACGCCTGCGCCGCGCGCCGGTGTAGCGTTTGCGTCTGGAGTTTCCCTGATACGCACGGCGCGCGCTTGCCGTTACACTCGCAGCACTCATCCGCACAAGGCGGTTACGATGCACCGCGTTCTTTTGCGTCCACCCGCGCGTGCGACGGTTTCGGCGCGGCGCGCACGAGACCGTCTCGCCGATCGCCGCAGGGCGTCTTCGCCATGAAGCCTGCCCGCGACCTCCCCCGCGAACTCTCGCTCGACTCCCTGCTCGAACGCCTGACGCCGACGCCCGGCGGCTGGGTGGCAACCTACCGCGACACGACGCTGCGCAGCGTGTTCCAGCCGGTGCTGTCGATCACGCACAAGCGCGTGGTCGGCTACGAAGCGCTGCTGCGCGTCGTCGACGAAAATGGCGCGCTGAGGTCGCCGGCGGCGCTCTTCGACCGCACGCGCGCGGCGGCCGACGTGCTGCTGCTCGACCGGCTCGCGCGCTGCCTGCATACGGCCAACTTCGTCGCGCAACGCATCGGCGACGGCTGGCTGTTTCTGAACGTGACGCCGCGCGTGCTCGATTCGGGCCTCGTGCAGCGCGGTTTCGTCGACGCGCTGTGCCGGCATTTCGGATTGCCACCGAACCGCATCGTGCTCGAAGTCGTCGAGAAGCGGGCGCGCGACGAAGCGGCGCTCGCCCGCACGATCGACATGATTCACCACCGTGACTTCCTGATCGCGATCGACGATTTCGGCACCGGGTTCTCGAATTTCGACCGCGTGTGGCGCGCGCGGCCCGATATCGTGAAGCTCGACCGCTCGCTGGTCGAGCGCGCGAATTCGTCGGCCGACGATCGGCGGATCATGTATCACCTGGTGTCGATGCTGCATCAGGCCGGCGCGATGGTGCTCGCCGAAGGCGTCGAAAGCGACGACGCGCTGCAGACGCTGATGGAAGCCGACATCGATTTCGTGCAGGGCTTCTGGTTCGGCCAGCCGGATGCGTCGATCGCGCAAGCGAGCGCGGCGGCGCCCGCGCTGCTCGACGCCGCATGGCGGCGTTTCATCGCGCAGCGGCATCGGCCCGCCAGCGACGGGCAGCCCGGCTTCGATGCGATCGAGCGGCTGGTGCTCACCGGGGCGGCGACGTTTGCGGCGAGCGGCAGCCTGGAGGAAGCCGCGCAGCGCGTGTTCACGGTGCCGGCGGCGCGGCGCGTGTTCGTCACGGACGAGATCGGCGAACAGTTTCTGCCGTCGATCGGCGCGCGCGTCGACGCCGGTCAGGCTGTCGGCACGCGGCTGTCGCCGCTGTTCCCGGAAACGCACAGCAACTGGTCGCGGCGCCCGTACTTCCAGCGCGCGATCGCCGCGCCGGGCCGCGTTGCGCTGATGGGCCCGCACTTCTCGCTGACCGAAGGCCGCGACTGCTATACGGCAGCCGTCGCGATTCGCGCGGAAGGCCGTCTCGTGGTGTTCTGCGTCGATTTCGTACTCGACCGCGCGGGCACGGTGATGCGGTAGGGGGAGCTGTGGCGCTGCATTTCGTCAGTCGATCACCTTCCCTCTTCCCGACTTCACGACGCTGCGGCGCGACTTGTGCTCGAGGCGCCGCTCCTTCGATGCGCGCGTCGGCCGCGTCGCGACCCGCGCGCGCGGCGTGAACGCGACGCTGCCGATCAGCGCGTCGAGCCGCGCGAGCGCCGCCTCGCGGTTTTTCTCCTGCGTGCGGTACTCCTGCGACTTGATCACGACGATGCCGTCGCGCGTGATGCGCTGGTCGGACAGCGCGAGCAGCCGCTCCTTGAGCACCGGCGGCAGCGACGACGCGCGGATATCGAAACGCAGGTGTATCGCGCTCGACACCTTGTTCACGTTCTGGCCGCCTGCGCCCTGCGCGCGCACGGCCGTCCATTCGACGTCGGCCGGATCGAGCGTGTAGCGGATCATCATCGTGACGTCTCCGTGCGGCGGCGCGCGAGCGCCTCGTCGACGCGGGCCGCCAGCCCCGAGTCGCGCTGCGTGCGCGTCGCAACCGCCTGCGCCAGCACGCGCCGCGGGCCGATCACCTGCACGCGCGTCCGTGCGCGCGTGACGGCCGTATAGACGAGCTCGCGCGTCAGCACGCGGCCGAACGACGCCGGCAGCACCAGTGCGGCCTCGTCGAATTCCGACCCCTGCGACTTGTGGACCGTCAGCGCGAATGCCGTTTCGTGCGGCGGCAACGCGGCCGGCGACACCGCGCGCGCGGTGCCGTCCGCGCGCCGGAACCATACGCGCAGCACGCCCTGCGCGTCGGGCAACGCGATGCCGATGTCGCCGTTGAACAGCCCGAGCGCGTAATCGTTGCGCGTCACCATGATCGGCCGCCCGGTGAACCAGTGTGCGCCGACCGCGAGCGGCACGCGCGCCGCCTGCCGCACATGCGCGGCCACCAGCGCGTTGACGTGCTCGGCGCCACGCGAGCCCGTGCGCGTCGCGCACAGGATCCGGAAACAGTTGAGCGCATCGAACAGCGGCAGCGGATCGGGCACCGTCTCGGACAACGCGGTGCGCAACGCAGCGAGGTACGCGCCGAATCGGCGTGCAAGCCGCTCGACGGTGGACGGCGCGAGCGTGTCGCCGGCGTCGTCATGGAACGACGCGGCGGCCGCGTCGTCGGCGGGCAACGCATCGAGCGCGGCCTGCACGTCGCCGCGACGGATCGCGAGCGACAGCCGTCCGATCGGCGAATCGAGGCCGAAGCGGTAGTTGCGTTCGAGCCACACGACGCAGTCGGCCAGCGGCGCGGGGGCGAGCGCGGGCGGCACGGCGTCGGCACCGGCCGCGAGCGATGCGGCGGCCGATGCGAGCGATGCGGCGGCCGATGCGAGCGCCGCCGTTTCAGCGTCACCCGGTTCGAATGGCGCAAGCTCCACCGCGTCGAGCCACGCGAGCTCGTCGGCCTCGATCCATGCGGGGTCGGCGATCGGGCGTTCGGCAGCGGCTGGCGCGCCAAGTGGTGCGAACGCCGCAGACGGGACGGCCGGATCAGGCACATCCGCTTCGGCCTGTGGCGCGTCGTCGAACAACGACGCCTGTCGCGGATCGGCACTGCGCCGCGTCGACGGCTTGCGTGCGGTACTCGCGGCAGCATGCGGAACGGTTCGGTCTGGAGCGGGAGCTGAAGTCGAAGCCGTTGCCGACGCCGAAGCCGAAGCCACAGCGGCAACCGCATTCGCCGCATCGCCGTCCGGCACCGGCAATGCCGCAGCAAACGCGGCTTCGTCGATGCCGAGCGCCGCCGCGATGCGCGTGCGCGCAGCGGCACTGAAGGTCGGCCGCGCGCTGAGCTCCGCGAATACGGCGCCGGCCTCGACGGCCGCGAGCTGGTCCTTGTCGCCGAGCAGCACGAGCCGCGCGCCCGGTGCAAGCGCGTCGAGCAGATGCGCGGCGAGCGCGACGTCGATCATCGACGCCTCGTCGACCACGATCAGGTCGTACGGCAACGGATTGTCGCGATGATGCCGGAAGCCCGTCGCCCCGCCGCCGCCCAGCAGGCGATGCAGCGTATACGACGTCTCGGGCAGGCGCGCCGCCAGCTCCGGCGGGAGATCGCCCGAGCGCGCGTGCAGCGCTTCCTGCATCCGCTGCGCGGCCTTGCCGGTGGGCGCGGCCAGCGCGATGCGAAGCCCCGGCTGCGCATCGAGCAGACAAGCGAGCACGCCGACCACGGTCGTCGTCTTGCCGGTGCCCGGCCCGCCGCTGACGATCGTCACGCGTCCGGTGAGCGCGACGATCGCCGCGACGCGCTGCCAGTCCACTTCGCCGGTCGCCGGCCCGAAGTAACGCGCGAGGCTCGCACGCAGGCGCTCGGAAGACAGCGCGTCGTCCGGTGCGGCCGCGTCGGCCTGGGCCACCAGCGCCTCGGCGAGACGCCGCTCGTAATCGAAATAGCGCGACAGATACAGCCGGTCGTGCCGGTCGACGATCAGCGGCCGCTCGTCGCCGCGCTCGAGCGTGCCATAGGCAACCAGCCCGCTCGCCGCCAGCGCCGCGCGCACGTCGTCGACGGGCTCGTCGTAGCGATGCGCGAGCGCGCCGAGCGCGACGCACACATGGCCGCCCGCCGTCGCGCGGCTCGCCGCGAACGCGGCACGCGCGGCCCAACGCGCAACCGCGGCCGGCGCGCCCGCACGACGCGACAACTCGCCGATACGGCGCGCGAAACCCTCGGCCAGCGCAATGCCGAAGTCCGCCGGCTCGGGCAGGCGCGCAACCAGGCCGCCGGTGAATTCGAGCGTGTCGTCGGACGCGTTCATGCGCGGCCCCCTTCCATCATCCGGTCGAGCGCGTCGACGAGTTCGCGGCTCGGCCGCCCCGCATGGACGCCGGCCGGCATGCCGTCGCTGCGCCAGCCGGGCCGCACGCCGCGCACGAACAGATACAGATAGCCCGCCATATGCGTGTCGTAGTCGTAGTCGGGCAAGCGCGCGCGCAGGTAACGATGCAGCGCGACGGTATAGAGCAGCGCCTGCAGGTGATACGCGTGATCGGCCATCGCAGCGTCGAGCGCGCGCGGGCCGTACGCGTCCGGCGTATTGCCGAGATGGTTCGACTTCCAGTCGACGATCCAGAAGCGTCCGTCGTGTTCGACGATCATGTCGATGAAACCCTTGATGAAGCCCGCGAGCGCCCCGGCCTCCAGCGCGACGTCCGGATAGCCGTGCGCGACCAGCAGCCGGCGCAAGGCGCCAAGCTCGAGCGACGGCGCCGGAAACAGGAAGCCCATCTCGTCGAGCCGCCTGGCCGGATCGAGATCCGCGAGCCGCATGCCCGGCACGAGTTCCGTGTGCACGACGTCGTCGACGAGCCGCACCATCATCGCCGGCAGCCGCACCGCGAGGTCGGGCTCGGCCTCGACCGGCCGGTCGTGCAACGCGCCGAGCGCGGCCTGGAGCCACGAATCGGGCTGGGTGAAGCGACTCAGTTCGAACAAGCGGTGCAGGCACTCGCCCGCCGCAGCGCCGCGCGGAAACGTCAGGATGTCGTCGTCTGGCGGCGCCGACACGACCGTGTCGGCGCCGACGAGCGCGAGGTCCGCGCTCACCGCGGCAAGTGCATCGTGATCGGGCCGCAACTCGTCGTCCGGCACGCTCGCGACGCCCGCTTCCTCGCGCGCCATCGACGCGGTCAGCGAACTGAAACTCGCGATGCGCCACGCGTCGCGCAACATGCGCGTCGCGCGGCGCGCCGCCAGCGCTTGCGAGTCGTCATGGCCGGCCGCCACGCGTTCGCGGCGCGCGGGCACCGGCAACGGCGCCACGCTGAGCGGCCCGCCCGCGAGCGCCTGCCATGCTGCGCCAAGTTCCGCCTCGTCGGGCGGCTCGTCGAGCCACGCGTCGAACGAGCGGCCCGCGCCGGCCACCAGCCAGTTGAGCACGCTGCGGCGCGCCTCGCGCGTCGAGCGCGACGACAGATACGGCCCGGCGACCAGATAGCAGCGATAGACGGCGCGCGTGAGCGCCACGTAGACGAGCCGCGCGCGCTCCGCCGCCTGCTCGCGCAAAACCTGGCGCGCCGCGTGCGCGGCGGCTTCGTCGTCGCATCCGTAATGCAGCACCGCATCGCCTGCGTCGTCGTGATATTCGCGAGCGTCGGGCAGCGCCGACGTCGGCGGCTCGCGCAGCCCGCCGTCGTTCAGGAACGGACAGAACACGACCGCGTATTCGAGGCCCTTCGATTTGTGGACGGTGACGATCTGCACGAGGTTGCGGTCGGATTCGAGACGCAGCTGCGCCTCCTCGCCGCCGCCGTCGAGCCGTTGCGCGGCGAGCCAGCGCAGCGTCGGAGCGATGCCCGGCTGCGCGGACGCGCGCGCCTGCGTCAGCTCGGCAAGATGGTTGATGTCGGTCACGCGGCGCTCGCCGTCCGCGCCGGCCATCAGCCGCTCGGCGATCCGCAGCTCGCGCGTGAACGTGCGCCACATCACCGCGAAGCCGCGCTCGCGCCACAGCAGCCGGTAACGCGAGAAGCGCTCGACCCAGCTCATCGCATCCGCGCCGTCCGCCGCATCGCGCGATGCGTCGCCATCGCCCTGCTCCATGCGCCACAGCGCATCGGCATCGAGGCCGAACCAGTCGGCGGCGAGCGCGGCACGCAAGCGCCGCAGGTCGCCCGGCGCGTCGATCGCCGCGAGCACGCGCTCGAGCTGCTCCGCGTCACCCGTCGAGAATACCGATGCCTGCGCAAGCTCGACGCTGCCGATGCCCCAGGTGGCGAGCACGCGCTTCACGAGGCTGCCCTGTCGGTGCGTCTGCACCAGCACCGCGATGTCGCCCGGCGACAGCGGCGTATCGCCGAGCCGCGCGTGCCCGTCGCGCGCGCCGCGCATCAGCCGCGCAATCTCGGCCGCGCACGCCTGCGCGGCCTGTGCCTGCGCCTCGCGCTTGTGCAGTGTGCCGTCGCCGCCCGGCAACGCCCAGATCCGGAAATCGCCGGCCGGACCCGGATCTGTCTCGTCGATGAACGGCGCCCGCACGCGCGTGCCGGCACGCACCGCGTAATAGTCGAGCCCGTCGAGCACGAACGCGTGCGGATTCGACATGAAGAAGCGGTTGCACGCGTCGACGATCGCCGGCGTCGAACGCTGGTTGACCGCGAGCGTGTAGCACGCGCTCGCGCGTGCGCGCGCGGCGAGATAAGTGTGCAGATCGGCCGCGCGGAAGCTGTAGATCGCCTGCTTCGGATCGCCGACGAGAAACAGCGGACCGCGCGGCGCGAAGATCCGGTCGAAGATCGCGAACTGCAGCGGGTCGGTATCCTGGAATTCGTCGATCAGCGCGGCCGGATAGCGCGCACGCAGCGTCTCGCCGAGCCACGGGTGCGCCTGCAGCGCCTGATACAGGTTCGCGAGCAGATCGTCGAACGACACGACCCGGCGCGTGCGCTTGCGTTCCGCCAACTCGGCCGGTGCGCTGTCGAGCCAGTCGGCGACCAGCGCGAGCCAGCGGGCGCGCTGCGCGGCGTCGGCTGCCGCGACCGCTGCTTCGAGCGCATCGGCCACGTCGAAGAACGCGTGTTCGGGCGTCGCGCCGCCTTTTTTGGTCGCCTTCACGAGCGCCGTGCGCGTGAGCCTGAGCGCGGCCTTCGGCAGCGCGGCCGCGGCATTGCGCTGCGCGAAGTGCGCAGACCACGCGCCGAACGCATCGGCGATCGCCTCGGGCTTGTGCGAGCGCTGGTTGAGCGCCGGCTGCGCGGCGCGCAGCAGCGCATCGATCGCATCGCGCTCGTCGGCCCACATTTGTGCGGCCTGCTCGAAGCAGGCGGCGGCCGCGGCCTCCGCCGACTCGTCGGGCTCGGCGACGCCGTCCCAGCGCAGCGCGGCCAGCGGCTTCTTCAGCCGACGCGCCAGCTGCGCATCGAGCGCGGCCGGGCCCGCGCCCGAATCGACGAGCCACGTCGCGAAGCGCGGCCAGCGGGCGGCCATCGGTTCGACGCGCGTGCGCCAGAAGTCGGCGGCCAGTTCGAAGCGCAGCGCCGCATCGTCGGCCTGCATGTCGAACGCAAACGGCATCGCGGCGGCGAACGGCGCCTCCTGCAGCGCGCGCTGGCAGAACGCGTGGATCGTGTGGATAGCCGCCTGATCGAACGCGCGAAGCGCGCGCCGGATCCGCTTCGCCGCCGTGTCGGGATCGAGCGCGCCGCCTTCGCCGAGCGTCGTCTCCAGCAGTCGTGCGACGAACGGGTCGCCGCCGTCGTCGCCCGTATCGAGCGCATGCGCGAGTTGCGCCAGCCGGCCGCGAATGCGCTCGTGCAGTTCGGCGGTCGCGGCCTTCGTGAACGTCACCACGAGGATTTCGTCCGCGCCGAGATCCTTTTCGAGCAGCAGCCGCACGTAGAGCGCGCAGATGTTCCACGTCTTGCCGGTACCGGCCGACGCCTCGATCTGGTTGACGCCGTCGAGCGGGCATGCGAACACGTCGAGTTCGAGCGCCGCCGGCGATCTGGATGCGGCGTTCATTCGAGCTCCTTCAGATGTTCGAGCATCGGCTCGAATACGAGCCGCGCGAGCGTGCCGAACGGCTCGTCGAGAGACGGGTGCGCACCGCGCCACGCGATCGCGATGGCCGGATCGTCCGCCTCGCTCGCCACACGTTCGTTGATCCACACGCTCGCGGCCTTCGCGTCGCCGTCGGACACGCACGCCCATGCGCTGCGCGGAAAGAACCGCAGCGGCATGCGCCGGCCCGCGCGAAACAGCGCGGCGAGCGGCGCGAGCCGCTCGAGCGGCGCCGCGACCGGCGTGAGCTCGAATGCCCCGCCGCTGCCGAACCACAGCGAGCGGCGCGGCCCGTCGGGCTCCACCGCGCAGTAGACGAGGTGCGCCAGCCACGCCGACAAGTAATCCCGCGCGCTCGGGCGTGCGTAGCGATAGATCACCTGACCGGCCGGCGTGAGCCGGTTCAGCGTGCCGTGCAACTCGAGCGGCGCGCTCACCGCATCGGCCGACAGCATCGCGTCGTGCACGCCGAACAGTTCATCGGCGGTTTCGGGCCATGCAGGCGCGATCGTGAGCGTGAACGGCCGCCGCGCGACGCCTTCGGCGAGCGCACGACGCACGTTCGACGCGAGCTGCGTCATCGAGCCGAGCGCTTGGTCGCGCCACACGGCGCCCGTCGCGCCGCCCGGCAGTTCGGGGCTCGCGTCGGCGATGCGCAGCGCGTGATCGTGCACGTCGCGCTCGTCGGATTCGATCAGCAGCGGCAGCAGGCGCTCGGCGAGCGCGTCGCTGCCGGCGAAGTCGAGCGCGAACGGCTCGGTGTCGAGCAATTCCGCCTGCGCGTCGGACAACACGATGCCGAGCCGCGCGCGCAACAACGCGCGAGCCGGATGACGCCAGAACCGTTCGAATTCGCCGAATGCGACCGGCTCGACCGGCTCGGCCGCCAGCGGCTGCGCGAAGAACGGCTGCTCCCGCGACGCATCGCGTGCGGCTTCGGCCGCGAGCAGCGACGCCAGCGTCGCGCGCTCGGCGTCGTAAGATGCGAGTTCGCTGCCGGGCCGGAAATACTCGGCCGCGAACGGCTGCAGCGGATGTTCGACGACGAACGCACGGCGCGCAGCGTCGACCGCATCCGGCGCGGCGTCCGCGCCGGCCGTGACGAGCGCGAGGTGATCGAGCAGTTCGTCGACGAGCGCCGCGGGCGGCAACGGCGCGTTGTCGCGGATGCTGCGGCCGGTGTACGCGATCAGCAGCCGGTCGCGCGCGGCGAGCAGCAGGTCGAGGAACAGATTGCGCTCGTCGTCGCGGCGCTGCCGGTCGCCGAGCTTCGGCAGCACGGCCATCAGGTCGAACTCGTCGGCGCGCGCGAGGCTCGGCAGCACGCCGTCGTCCATCCCGAGCAGACATATCACGCGGTACGGCAGCCCGCGCAAGCTCGTCAGCGACGAGAACGTCACGCCGCCCCACGGCACCCCGCCACGCGCCGGATCGTCGAGCGCGGCGGCCAGCCCGGCCCGTACGACCGCAGCGGGCAGCGCCTCGTCCGGCGCACCTTCGGTCATCGCGGCCAGCATCGCGTCGAGCGCGTCGCGCACGCCGGCAAGCGCATCGGCATACGCGGCGCCCGAATCGAAGAAGCGCGCGAGCGTATCGGCGAACAGCTCGCTCCATGCGCGCGGCGTGAGCGCACCGGCAAGCCGCTGCGCGAACCCGTCGAGATCGTCGGTGAAGCGGGCCAGCCGGCCGAGCAGCTCGGCCTCGCTGCCCGTGGCCGCCTCGATCGGCAGCCATGCGCCGATCGGCGCGGCGCCTTCGGGCATCGCATAGCCGAGGAACAGGCGCGCGAGCGCATCGGCGAACGTATGGCGCGGTGCGGGCACCGCCGCATCGTCGCTGACCGCCGGCGACAGCCCGCGTCGCGCGCCCGCGGCCGCGAGCCAGGTCTGCACCGTCTCCAGCGCGGCCGCGTCGATGCCGTAACGGGCTGCGACTGCGTCGACGCGCAACCATTCGACCAGCTCGGGCGCGCCGACCTGCCGGTCCGGCAACGCGAGCCATTCGAGCAGCACGCGCGCGACCGGGTTCGCCTGCGACGGCGGCAGCCCGGTGATCCGGTACGGCACGCGTGCCGCCCCGGCGCCCGCCGTGCCGAACACGGCGTCGATCAGCGGCCCGGCCGCCGCGAGATCGGCAACCGCCACCAGCACGTCGGACGGCTGCAGTGTCGCGTCGGCGTCGAACCATGCCAGCAGGCGATCGTGCAACACCTCGAGCTGGCGCGCGAGGCTGTGGCACACGTGCACCTCGATCCCGCGCTCGGCCGGCGCGTCGCCGAGCTCGGCCTCGGGCTGCAGCCCGAGAATCGCGTTCTGCACGCGCGCGAGCCAGCTGGGCGCCGCGTTCTCGACGAAGCGCGACGCATCGCCCGACGCGGCGCTTTCGGTCAGCTCGTGCAGCATGTGCAGCTGCGCCTGCGTCTGACGGCCCCACTCCGCAAGCAGCGGATGGCCGACCTCCTGATAGTCGAGCCGCCCGGCCGCATCGAGCGCCTCCGCATGCGCGGCCGTGACGATGTCGAACCAGAATTCTCGACAAGGATTGAGCGCGTAAATGCGCACGTCGATCCAGCGCGACAGCTCGCGCAGCAGCGCGACGTGCAGCGGCGGCATCGTGGGCAGCGCGAACACGCAGACCGATTCCGGCCACTCGGCGCGTTCGACCGTCTCGGCATCGAGATTGCGCGCCTCCACGAGAAAGCGATGCGCCGGCGGCGTGCCGCTGTCGCTCAACTCGGCGAGCAGCGCGCGCCACAGCGCCGCCTGCCAGCGCTCGTCGTCGCGCGCCGCGTCGCTGATGCCGCGCGGTGCGGCATCGCCCGCGAGCACCGATTCGCCGGCCTGCCACGCCGCCAGCCATTCCGGCCGATAGGTCAGGTAGTGGTCGAGCACGGTCGCGACACGCTGCGCCAGCTCATAGCGCATCGCGTCGTCCGACGCGCTCAGGTACGCCGCGAGCCGCGGCGACGCGAACCACGGCGCACCGTCCGCAGCCTGCGCAAACAGCCGGTAGCAACGCCACACGAGCCGATCGGGCGCGAACGGCGAGCGCACGGGCACCGGCAACACGCGACCGATCTGCGCCCACAGCCATTGCGCGAGATACGTGAACTCGACGTTCGCGCAGACGCCGTGGCGCGCGGCGATGTCGAGCTCGAGACGGCGGCGCAACGCCGCGCTCGGCACGATCACTTGTTGCGACGCCCACGGGCCGTTGCGGGCCGGGAACGCGGCCAGATCCTCGAGCAGCGCATCGGCCAGCGTTTCGTGACGGTTCGAGTAGAAAAGATGGAGCATGAAGCGGGTGTCGGAGCGTCGCGCCGGCCATGCCGGGCGAACAGGAGCGACAAGGATAGCAAAAGGGGAGGCGCGGCGAAGTTCGGCCGAACGGCTAGGTTTTGCGGGCCGCGAAATACGATAGACTCGTCGCCAGTCAATACGCTGTCCCGGGCGTCTTCGTCTGCCACTACGTTCATCGATGCGCTATTCGGTCGAAATCAGAAAGTTTCTCTACAGCCAGTACTTCTTCGGTGGGCTGAGAATCGCGTTCGGCGTGTCGCTGCCCGCGGTGCTGTGCCTGATCGTGTTTCACAACCGGGAGCTCGGCTTCACGATCTCGACCGGTGCGCTCGGCGCGTGCGTCGTCGACATGCCGGGCCCGCTGAAGTACAAGCACAACGAAATGCTTGCGTGCAGCGTGATCGGCTTTCTGGCCGCGCTCGCGACGGGCCTCGCCACGCCGCACATCTTCGCGCTGTGGCTGACGATCGTCCCGCTCACGTTCGTGCTGTCGCTGATCGTCGTGTACGGCAACCGCTGGCCGCAAATCAGCTTCGCGACGCTGTTCATGATGGTGATGACGCTGGAGGAGAACTTCACGCCGCTGCAGGCGTTCGTCAATGCCGGCTGGATTCTCGCGGGCGGCCTCTGGTACACGTACTGGGCGACCATCGTGTCGCAATGGCAGGCGCGCCGGATCGAGCAGCAGGCGCTCGCGGAGAGCCTGTTCGCGTGCGCGGACTACCTGCAGGCGCGCGCGCAGTTCTACGACCTCGACGCGGATCTCGACGAGTGCTACCGCAATCTCGTCGCCAAGCAGATCACGGCGGTCGAAACGCAGGAAACCGCCCGCGACATCGTGCTGCGCAACCTGCCGAAGCTGCGCCGCGGCAAGCTCGATCCCGGCCGCACGACGATGTACAACCTGTTCATCAACAGCGTCGACCTGCACGAGCTGTTCGTCGGCGCGCATACCGACTATCCGCTCGTGCGCAACACGTTCGGCGGCTCAGACCTGATCATTTTCTATCGCGACCTGATCGGCAAGGCGGCGGCCGATCTCGAGGAAATCGGCCTCGCGGTGCTCGAGAACCGCGCGCCGCATTCGCGCATCAGCGTGAAGGCCGAACTGCGCGCGATCGAGTACGAGATCGAGCTGATGCGCAAGAAGAACTTCGCGGCGGCCAATGCCGAGGCGTACGCGGCCGTGCTCGCGACGTTCCGGCGGATCTGGAGCGCGACGCGGCTGATCGACCGGATGCGCCGCAACCTGTCTGGCCACGCCGATCCGCAGCAGACCGAACTGAAGATCGACAAGGCGCTCGTGCGTTTCCTGCAGCGGCGCCGGATGTCGCCGCTGCTGATCTTCTCGAACCTGAACATGCGCTCGCCGAGCTTTCGCCACGCGCTGCGCGTGACGATCGCGGTCGCGGTCGGCTTTTGGCTCGGCCGGCTGCTGCCGCTCACGAATGCCTACTGGATCGTGATGACGACCATCATCATCCTGAAGCCGGGCTACTCGCTGACCAAGCAGCGCAACGCGCAACGTATCGTCGGAACGCTGATCGGCTGCGCGGCGAGCATCGCGCTGATCTATTCGGTGAAGGAGCCGCACGTGCTCATCGCGATCATGTTCGGATCGATGGTGATGAGCTACAGCCTGCTGCTGTTCAACTATGCGGCGAGCGTCGTGTTCACTTCGTCGTACGTGCTGCTGATGTTCCACCTGCTCGCGCCGGGCAGCATGCGCATCATCGGCGAGCGCGCGATCGACACCGTGGTCGGCTGCATGATTGCGATCGCCGCGAGCCGGCTCTTCCCGTACTGGGAATACCGGCTGATGGGCAAGCTCGTGACCGACATGCTGAGCTCGACCCGCAAGTATTTCGAGGCGGCGTGGCGCGCCGGGCGCGGCGCCTCGGCGCCTGCCGTGCCGGTCGCGGACGGCGCGGCTGCCGTGCCGGTCGTTGCCGCGGCGATCGAAGCGCCGTCCACCGCGCTCGACGACGACTATCGCTACCGCCTCGCGCGCAAGGACGTGCACATCGCATTCGCGAACCTCGGGCAGGCGTTCCAGCGGATGATGATCGAGCCGAAGGCGCACCAGCGCTTCGTCGCCGAACTCAACGACCTGCTGGTACAGGCCCACGTGCTCGGCGCGCAGATCACCGCCGCCGCGCCGCTGATTCGCAGCGCATGCTCAGCCGACGGGCAGCGCGTTCACGACGACGCGCTGCATCGCGGCCTGTCCGCCGTGCTCGACAACCTCGAAAAGGCGGAAGCCGGCGAGCCGCCGCCGGCCGACCATCTCGATACGACCAGACAGATCACGCGCGCGCTCGACGAAATGGTCGTGTCGGCGGAAAAATCGGACGCCGTGGGCGCCGACCTCACGCACGACCTGAAGGTTCTCGCGCACCAGTGCAAGCAGATGCTGGCGTCATCGCTGCTGATCCGCAAGGACGCGAGCGTCATCCGGCTGCCGGCGTGACTAAGCGGGTGCGCAATGGTTCGACCGGCCGATCTTCCCGGCCGCGCGTGCCTCGTGACGCGTGATTCCGCGCGCGATCAACACGGTGCGTGAGCGCATTCTGCTGTTCCACGTGTTGCCGATGCCGTGCTGATGTCGATCGGCCGGTGGACCGGCGTGGGCAGCGACGGCAGCCTTCGGAGGCGAGCGCAGGCTTCGGCGGCCGCGTCGGTCCCGACGCAACAGAGCGCGTCGTCACGCCTCACGCCTCTTAGGCGCACATCGCTCCCGCCCCGTAGAGCACGCGCCTGCGGCTGCGCGCCCGCGCCGACGTCAGTGCGACGCGGCGCTCGCGGCCTCGGCCGGGTGGGCTTCGTCGTACGCGTGCTTCTGCGAGATCGCGTTGTACATGATCGTCCCGATCACCAGGAGTACGGCCACGACGATCAGGATGCTCACGTTGCGGACTGGGTTCTTCTTGCGCTGATCGTTCATGGCCGGTGCGGCTCCGTCGAATTCGTCGAAGCGGGCATTCTACGCGCTTGCGCCCGTTACGACGCGCCGGGTTGCGCCGTCGCACTGCGCCCCTGGTTTTCCGTCGAACATCGTTTCCGTGCGCGGGCGCGCGCCGCTGACGGGCAGGCAACACGCCGCACAGCGCCGACCGATGTGCGCGCGCACCGCGTTACGCCGGTTCGGACACGTCGCGCACCGGCAACGCGGTCGAATACTTGATCTGCTCCATGGCGAACGACGAGCTCACGTCGAACAGCGGCACCATGCGGATCAGCTGCTTGTACACGCGGTCGTAATCGTCGATGCCCGCCACCACGACACGCAGCAGATAGTCGGTTTCGCCGCTCATCCGATAGACCTCGACGACTTCCGGCATGTCGCGCACGACTTGCGTAAAGCGCTGGGCCCACTCCTCGGTGTGCTGGTTCGTGCGGATCGCGACGAACACGGTGGTGCCGACGCCGAGCTTGCGCGGGTCGCACAGCGCGACCTGCGCACGGATCGCGCCGGTTTCCTTCAGTCGCTGCACGCGCTTCCAGCACGGCGTCTGCGACAGGTTCACGCGCTGCGCGAGTTCGGCGATCGGCAATGTGGCGTCCGCCTGCAACAGCTCCAGCAGCTTGCGATCGATGGCATCCATTTATCTGGTCCCTCGTAGATAGAAATTTTTTCTATGCATCCAGCATAACGGGGAACAATATGGAAAGCACTCGCTGCCGTCGACCGGGATAAATACCAATCCGCGCGCATCCAACACCGCCTCACCCCCGGTTCGGGCGCGGGCGGCGCCGAGTTACGCCGCCCGTCAAACGAAACAGGCGACTTCACCCGTTCGGGTGAAATCGCCTGAAGTCACGACAACGGCGGCCGCCGCGCATGGACGGCGCGGCGGCGCGGCAGCGGTCAATACGCGACGGTCGCGATCTCGCGCACGAAGCTGTGCTGCTCGAGCGCATCGACGAACGCGACGGCGTAATCCTCCGCCGAGATCCGGCTGTCGCCGTGCGCGTCGGCGATCAGCGTGCCCGCGCCGGTGCGGAACGTGCCGGTGCGCTCGCCGGGCGCGATCAGTGCGGCGGGCGCGAAGAACGTCCAGTCGAGATCGCCGACCGTTTTCAGATAGTCGAGCGCTTCGCGATGCGCCAGCGCGACCGCCTTGTACGCCTGCGGGAAGCCGTCGGTGTCGACCAGTTGCCGGCCGGGCGCGACTTCGAGCGAACCCGCGCCGCCGACCACGACGAGCCGCTTCAGCCCGGCCTGCCGTGCGCCCGCCACGAGCGCCCGCGCGGCCGCGACGACCTTCGCGGCATCGTCCTGCTGCGGGCCGTATGCGCTCGCGACCACGTCGTGACCCGGCAGCACGGCCGCAATGCTGGCCGGCTCGAACAGGTCGGCCGCCTGCGCGACGATGCCGTCGCCGGCCGCGCCCGGTCGGCGCGACAACGCGGTCACGCGATGGCCGCGGCGGGCCGCTTCAGCGGCGATGCGCGAGCCGATCATCCCGGTGGCGCCGAACAGCGCGATGTTCAATGGATGGTGCGTCATGTCGATTCTCCAGAAATAAAAGTAACTATAGCGATTACATATAAGGCCGAAAAAAAACGGAGCGAACTCCGTTGCGCGAACCACCGCGCGGTCCACCAGGCGCCGCCCCAGCGCCTTCACCAGCCGGCGCCCTACCCCGCGCCGCTGCGTTGCTCCGATGCGAGCACGTCCGCCGTGACGTCGGCGAGCGTGCGCGTGGCGAGCGATGCTTCCATCGCGCGCTGCGCATCGCCGATATAGTCGATCAGCACGCCCTGGATGTGCCGCCCGACCATGCACGCCGGATTCGGCGCCTCGCGATGGAGCGCGAACAATTGCGCATCGTCGACCGCGCGATACACGTCGAGCAGCGAGATGTCGCCCGGCTCGCGCGCGAGCAGCGCCCCGCCGCCCGCGCCGAGCTGCGACGTGGTCAGCCCGGCCGCCGCCAGCATCGACAGCAGCCGCCGGATCAGCGCCGGGTTCGTGTTCACGCTGCCCGCGATGATCTCGGACGACAACGGCACGCCGTCCTGCATCGACAGCAAGGCAAGCACGTGCACGGCAAACGCGAACCGGCTGCTGGTATTCATTCGTCACTCGCTCAACGACGCCGGCCCGAACCGCGACCGGCGACAATGTGTAACCACTATAATTACATTTGACGACTTGCGCAAGCGCACCGTCACTGGCCGCTGGCAGGCTTTGCGCCGGCCGCGTTCTGCTGGCTCCACTGCTGGAGCTTCTTGCCCGCCTCGGCCATCTTCGCGCCGGCTTCGGACGCCGCATGCGCGACGACCGCCGACGCGGCCGCATCGAACTGCGCCTGCGCGGCCGATGCCAGCCCGCTCGCGGAAAGCGGCGGCACCGCAGACGCAGCCGACGCGATGCCGGCCTTCGCGGCATTGAGCTGCTGGCTCACGGTGCTCGCTACCTGGTCGAGCGCCTGGGCCGCATGGTTCGCGGCATCGGCGGCCGCGCTCGCGGCCGTATCGGGTTGGTTCGCCGGTGCGCCGGACTTCTCGCAGCCCGCGAGCAACAGCACCGTAGCGGCGGCCGCAGCCGCCAGCATCGCGCCGGGCGCGCGTCGCGCCGGCCAAGTCTTCATCTTCATCAGCAATCTCCGGCCATGCACGTACGGCCTGGTTGGTTGGACCGGTGTCGATGATACCGCCTGTGTCACCGCAGCCATGAAGCGTCGCGATCGAACATGCCGTGCAATTTCGAATTCGTCTGATTCAAGCGCCTGCGCAACGCCACTAAAGTCGGCAGGCCTACAACCGTTTCGTTCGCCTCCCGCTCCTTATGGCTTTTCTCATCGACTGGTTCATCGCGCTGGCCGCGGCACTCGCCACCAGCCTGTTCGTGTGTCTTCGCGCGCCAGCCGCGCGGCGCTTTCGCGACGACGGCCGCCCGCGCCGCGTCGCATCCGCGCGCCTGCTCGCCCAGGCAGTGATCGGCTTCTGGACGGCGGCGCTGATCGTCGTGCAGGGCATTCTCGGCCCCGACGGCCACGGACAATCGGTCACCGGCTTCGCCTCGCTGGCAATCGCCGCGCTCGGGCTCGCCGCCGTCGCCACCTATTGGACCGCCCGCGCGCTGCGGCTGCGCCGCCCGCGCCACATGTTCACGCGCCACTGACGCACCAGACCGGCGCATCGCACCGCACCACCACGCGCCACACGCGCCAGCACGCGCACCAGTTGCGCACACTCCGCACCGCACGCGTGCGTTTTCTGCCGAAATGACGCCGTCGGCAGCTCGCCCCGTTTTCGTGCAACCCTCACCGGAAAGCCGCGCCGCACGGCACTTCGCACCAACTACACGCACTCACTCACCAACTTGGCTCGAAATTTGCATTCCTTGCCCATTTTTTGCGCAAGGATGTAACGGCATGGATGGTCTGAAATCCGGCGTCGACACACTGTTCCTGTTGATCGGCGCCGTCATGGTGCTCGCGATGCACGCGGGCTTCGCTTTCCTCGAACTCGGCACGGTCCGCAAGAAGAACCAGGTCAACGCGCTGGTGAAGATCCTGGTCGACTTCTCGGTGTCGACGCTCGCGTACTTCTTCATCGGCTACACGATCGCGTACGGCGTCGAATTCTTCGACGACATCGGCTCGCTGTCGCAGCACAACGGCTACGCGCTGGTGCGCTTCTTCTTCCTGCTGACGTTCGCCGCGGCCATCCCGGCAATCGTGTCCGGCGGCATCGCGGAACGCGCGAAATTCAATCCGCAGCTCGTCGCCACGATGATCATCGTCGGCTTCATCTATCCGTTCTTCGAAGGGATCGCATGGCACGAGCGCTTCGGCGTGCAGGCGTGGCTCACGCACGCCTTCGGCGCGCCGTTCCACGATTTCGCGGGCTCGGTCGTCGTCCATGCCTTCGGCGGCTGGGTCGCGCTGCCGGCCGTGCTGCTGCTCGGCGCACGCCACGGCCGCTATGCGAAGGACGGCCGCATCGCCGCGCATCCGCCGTCGAACATTCCGTTCCTCGCGCTCGGCGCGTGGGTGCTGGCGGTCGGCTGGTTCGGCTTCAACGTGATGAGCGCGCAGACGCTCGACAAGATCAGCGGCCTCGTCGCCGTGAACTCGCTGATGGCGATGGTCGGCGGCACGCTCGCCGCGTGGATGGCCGGCCGCAACGACCCGGGCTTCACCTACAACGGCCCGCTCGCCGGCCTCGTCGCGGTGTGCGCGGGCTCCGACGTGATGCACCCGATCGGGGCGCTCATCACCGGCGCCGCGGCCGGCGCGCTGTTCGTCGCGATGTTCACCTGCGTGCAGAACAAGTGGCGCATCGACGACGTGCTCGGCGTGTGGCCGCTGCACGGCATGTGCGGCGCGCTCGGCGGCCTCGCGGCCGGCGTGTTCGGGATGCCCGCGCTCGGCGGCCTCGGCGGCGTGTCGTTCATGTCGCAGCTGATCGGCACGCTGGGCGGCATCGCGATCGCCACCGCGGGCGGCACGCTGGTGTACGGCGCGCTGAAGGCGACCGTCGGCCTGCGGCTCGATCGCGAAGCCGAGTTCGACGGCGCGGATCTGTCGATCCACCGCATCTCGGCGACGCCGGAGCGCGACTGAGCGACGCCCGAGCGCGACTGAGCGTCGTCAGCGCGTGAGGCGGGCGTCGGGCCGCCCGCCTCACGCCGGCCCGCCTCATCATTACGTTTTCAATTCAAAAAACTTTCATCTAGCATCCCTACACTTCCGTCCAGTTTTCACCTTGCCTTCGTCTTGCTTTCCGCTTGCCTGCACGACGAAAGCCATTCTTCCAACATCTGAAACTGGACTCCACATGCCCGCGTTGCCCAATGCTTCCCGTCGTCAGGCCCTGAAGATCCTCGCCGGGGCGCCGATGCTGCCCCTTTCCGGCCTCGCGCTGCCGGCCCTGTTGACCGGCTGCGGCGGCGACGACAATCCGACGGCCACGCCGGCCGCCGCCTATACGTCGGCCGCGTTCGCGGCGATGGCCGCGCCGACGCTCGACAATCCGGGCGCGATGGCCGCCACGACGGTGGGCTCGACGCTGGCGGTGTCGTTCTCGGACGGCTCGTCGCGCAACTTCAAGCTCGCGTACCGGCCGTTCTTCGTGACGGGCGACATGGTGCCGGACGGCAAAGGCGGCACGATCCTCGCGGGCGGCTACTACGACATCAACAACCAGCCGATCATCGACCGCTCGGTGGCCGGCAAGGAGCGCCAGTTCTATTCGGACTGTCCGGACGGCAGCTCGCTGCTCACGCTGAAGAACGCGAACGTGGCGGGCGTGAAAGGCAACACGGTGTTCGCCGTCGTGCAGTTCGAATACACGACGCGCGACCAGGCGAGCGCGTCGCAGTACGGCCAGCTGCCGTCGCCGATCGCGGTCATCACGCTCGACCAGGATCCTGCCACCGGCGCGCTGAAGGTCGTCAAGTATCACAACGTCGACACGTCGAAGGCGCACGGGCTGTGGATCACCTGCGGCGCGAGCCTGTCGCCGTGGGGCACGCACCTGTCGAGCGAGGAATACGAGCCGGACGCGACGAAGGCCGCGACCGACGCGCAGTTCAAGGCGTTCAGCCGCAACACGTTCGGCGACGAGACGAAGGCGAACCCCTACCACTACGGCCATCTGCCCGAGATCACGGTGAATCCGGACGGCACCGGCACGGTGAAGAAGCACTACTGTCTCGGCCGCATCTCGCACGAGCTGATCCAGGTGATGCCGGACCAGCGCACCGTGATGATGGGCGACGACGCGACCAACGGCGGCCTGTTCATGTTCGTCGCCGACAAGGCGGCCGACCTGTCGGCCGGCACGCTGTACGTCGCAAAATGGACGCAGACGACCTCGGCCGGCGCCGGCAGCGCGACGCTCACGTGGATCAGGATCGGCCATGCGACGAGCAGCGAGATCGAGACGCTCGCGAACACGCTGAAGGCGTCGGACATCATGGACGTCGCGACGGTCGATCCGGCCGACGCGAGCTATACGAAGATCCACTTCGGCGGCAAGTTCAACTGGATTCGCGTGAAGCCGGGGATGGAAAAGGCCGCCGCGTTCCTGGAGACGCACCGCTACGCGGCGCTGATCGGCGGCAGCATGGCGTTCACGAAGCTCGAGGGCACGACGGTCAACGCGCGCGACAAGATCGTCTACTCGGCGATGTCGCGGATCGAGACGTCGATGATCAAGGGCAACGCGGTGTCGCGCGACGTCGCGCTCGACAAGAAGATCGCCGCGGGCGCCGTCTACGCGCTGAACCTGAAGGGCAGCCAGCGCGACACGACGGGCGCCGCGATCGACAGCGACTGGGTGCCGGTCGACATGAGCGCGCCGGCCGCGCTGGTCGGTGAGGACCTGGCCGCCGCCGACGCGCTCGGCAACCTCGCGAACCCGGACAAGATCGCGAACCCCGACAACCTGAAGTTCTCGGAAAAGCTGCGCACGCTCTTCATCGGCGAAGACTCGGGCATGCACGTGAACAACTTCCTGTGGGCGTACAACGTCGACACGAAAGTGCTCACGCGCGTGCTGTCGTGCCCGGCGGGCGCCGAATCGACGGGCCTGCACGCGGTGGACGAGATCAACGGCTGGACCTACATCATGAGCAACTTCCAGCACGCGGGCGACTGGGAAACGCCGCTGCACGACAAGGTCAAGCCGACGCTCGATCCGCTCGTGCGCGCGAACTTCAAGGACCGCTTCGGCGCAAGCGTCGGCTATCTGACGGCCGAGCCGACCAGCATCAAGCTCGCGAAGGCCTGAGCGTCAACCGGGGCGCGCGGCGCCCCGCTTCATCGTCACGTTTCATTCGTCGGCGCTCCACGCCGTCTTCTGCGCGATGCCCATTGCGGGCGTCGCGCTTTTTTTTTGCACGGCGATGAAGGCGGTGCGAACGACGACGCGGCCGGGCGATAGACTCGCGGTTGACGCGGTAGACTGCGCTGTCGGGGAAACTGCGGCGTTCGGCCGCAGGTGTCGGCGTTGCGTCGGCGGCGGGCAAAAAAAAGCGCCACGGAGACCGTGGCGCTAAAAAAGTTCTAGCCATTCCGAGGGCCGTGCTAGAACCTGAGAGACTGCGCGAAACACCGTAGCGGGTTAAACTCCTGAAACGATGTTTCGAAAACGTGAGACATTCTTTCCGTTTCCGGCCGCCAAGTCAAGCGGTATTTGCACCGGCCTCTTCACTTTCCGGCAATAGTGAGTTGGCGGTTTCCCCAGTAAACCCAAGGGTGAACCCGTAAAATATCATACGATGAACGATTCACCCATGGAACATGCATGTTTTGACAATCATCGTACAATTCTAACAAAATTGAAATCGAGTTTCGGAAATAGAGAGAACCGCACGTGTCGACATCTGTAACGCCTCCTGCGCCCCGAGATCGCGAATCGTCGCCGGACGAGATCACCGCCCTCGCGCGCGGTCTCGCCGTGCTGCGCCGCATCGCTGCGGCCGACGCCCCGGTCAGCAATCGCGAGCTGACCGAATTGACCGGCATCCCGAAGCCGACGGTGTCGCGCATCACCGCGACGCTCGTCAGCGCCGGCTTCCTGTTCCAGCTGCCGGACAGCGAACGCTTCGTGCTGACGGCGTCCGTCCTCGAGCTGAGCCACGGCTTCCTGCGCAACTTCGACATTCGCGCACGCTCGCGGCCGTTCATGATCGAACTGGCCGAACGCACGTCGCTGTCGGTGCACCTCGCGGTGCGCGACCGGCTCGACATGGTCGCGATCGACGTGATCCGGCCGCGCTCGGCGGTGCTGGTCACGCGTCTGGAAATCGGCTCGCGGATGGACATCGCGCGCACGGCGGTCGGCCGCGCGTATCTCGCGGCGCTCGAGGACGACGAGCGCGACACGCTGCTCGACGCGCTGCGCGCGACGGCCGGCGACGACTGGCCGCTCGTGTCGGCGCGCCTGAAATCCGGCCTCGACGAAGCGCTCCGCGACGGCCATGCGCTCGCGGTCGGCGAGTGGCGCGAAGGGCTGAACGCCGTTGCGGCCGGATTCGTCGGGCCGTCGGGCCAGCGCTATTCGGTGAACTGCGGCGGCGCGTCGAGCCAGTGCGCGCCCGAATGGCTGCAGGAACACGTGGTGCCCGCGCTGCACGAATGCATCGCGAAGATCACGCGCGAAATCGGCGGCTCGCCGGCGCGGCGCAGCGTCGTGTAATCGATTCGTCATCGTCGCGTCGCGTTCTTCGTGTGCTGTAACGGCCGTAACCCGTTGAAAGATGGGCCACTGGACTGTAGCGGGGACGGCACGTAGGATCATGCCCATCGTCGCGCCGCAGCCGCGGCGCACAATGCGCTCTTTCCCGCGCGGATCTGACGGGCCGGACCGAGCCGGCCCCGCCGGCGCTGCATGCGCACGCGCGATCGGCGCGATCGGCGCATTCGCCGCGTTTACCGCGTGTACGGCGCCTACCGGCACGCCGCGCCGCCTTCCCGACAGAACACGATGGACAACCAACCCAAGCCCACGCCCCCTTCGAAGGACCCTGCCCCCACTGCCGCACGGCGCCCGCGCCGCACGCTCGCGATCGGCACGCTCGCGGTCGTCATCATCGGCGGCCTGCTGTGGTGGCATCCGTGGCGGCGCACGCCCGCCGACGCAACCGGCGCCGCCGGCCCGGCGTCCGGCGCGATGGCCGGCGGCGACCATCGCGGCCGCGGCGGCCCCGCTGCGATGGCGAACGTGCCGCAGCCCGTGTCGGTCGCAACCGCGACGCAAGGCGAGATGCCGATCGTGCTGTCCGCGCTCGGCACCGTGACGCCGCTCGCGAACGTCACCGTCAAGAGCCAGTTGTCGGGCTACCTGCAGTCGGTCGCGTTCCAGGAAGGCCAGATCGTGAAGAAAGGCGACCTGCTCGCGCAGATCGACCCGCGCCCGTACCAGGTCTCGCTCGAGAACGCCGAAGGCACGCATGCGCGCGACGCGGCGCTGCTCGCGACCGCGCGTCTCGATCTGAAACGCTATCAGACGCTGCTGTCGCAGGACTCGATCGCATCGCAGACGGTCGACACGCAGGCGTCGCTCGTCAAGCAATATGAAGGCACGGTGAAAACCGACCAGGCCGCGATCGACTCCGCGAAGCTCAATCTCACGTACGCGCGCATCACCGCGCCGGTCGCGGGCCGCGTCGGCCTGCGTCAGGTCGACGCCGGCAACTACGTGACGCCGGGCGACACGAACGGGATCGTCGTCATCACGCAGCTGCAGCCGATCAGCGTGATCTTCACGACCTCGGAAGACAACCTGCCGGCGATCCTCGAGCAGGTGAACGCGGGCCGCAAGCTGTCGGTCACCGCCTACAACCGCAACAACACGGTGCCGCTCGAGACGGGCTCGCTCGAGACGCTCGACAACCAGATCGACACGAGCACCGGCACGGTGAAGCTGCGCGCCACGTTCGCGAACGCCGCGGGGCGGCTGTTCCCGAATCAGTTCGTCAACACGCGGCTGCTCATCGACGTGATCCGCAATGCGACGATCGTGCCGACCTCGGCGGTGCTGACCGGCTCGATCGGCCAGTTCGTGTACGTCGTCAAGCCCGACAACACGGTGACGGTGCGCAAGGTCAAGACCGGCCCGGTCGACGGCGAACGCACGAGCATCGTCAGCGGCGTCGCGCTCGGCGAGCGCGTGGTCACCGACGGCTCCGATCGCCTGCGCGAAGGCTCGAAGATCTCGATCCCCGCCGACAAGCCGAACGGCGCGTCGGGCGCACATGGGGCCGGCGCGGCAGCGGGTGCGTCGGGGGCTTCAGGCACAACCAGTGCATCGGACGCATCGCGCACGGGCGCCCATCGCGGCGGCCACCACACCGGCGCGTCGCACGCAGCGGCCGCGTCGGCCCCGTAACGCACGGGCCGCTCGATGAATCCATCCCGCCTGTTCATTCTCCGGCCGGTCGGCACTGCGCTGCTGATGGCTGCGATCATGCTGGCCGGCCTCGTCGCGTTGCGCTTCCTGCCGCTCGCCGCGCTGCCCGAAGTCGACTATCCGACGATCCAGGTCCAGACCTTCTATCCGGGCGCGAGCCCGGAGGTGATGACGTCGTCGGTCACCGCGCCGCTCGAGCGGCAGTTCGGGCAGATGCCGTCGCTGAACCAGATGTCGTCGCAGAGCTCGGCCGGCGCATCGGTGATCACGCTGCAGTTCTCGCTCGACCTGCCGCTCGACATCGCCGAGCAGGAAGTGCAGGCCGCGATCAACGCGGCCGGCAACCTGCTGCCGTCCGATCTCCCTGCCCCGCCGATCTATGCGAAGGTGAACCCGGCCGACGCGCCGGTGATCACGCTCGCGATCACGTCGAAGACGCTGCCGCTCACGCAGGTGCAGGACCTGACCGACACGCGCCTCGCGATGAAGATCTCGCAGATCGCGGGCGTCGGCCTGGTGAGCCTGTCGGGCGGCAACCGGCCGGCCGTGCGGATCCAGGCGAACCCGACCGCGCTCGCGAAGTACGGGATGAACCTCGACGATCTGCGCACGACGATCTCGAACCTGAACGTCAACACGCCGAAGGGCAATTTCGACGGCCCGACGCGCGCCTACACGATCAACGCGAACGACCAGCTCACGAGCGCCGACCAGTACAACGACGCGGTGGTCGCATACAAGAACGGCCGCCCGGTGATGCTCACCGACGTCGCGCAGATCGTCGCCGGCTCGGAGAACACCAAGCTCGGCGCCTGGGTGAATGCGGAGCCGGCGATCATCCTGAACGTGCAGCGCCAGCCGGGCGCGAACGTGATCGCGACCGTCGACGCGATCAAGGCGCAGTTGCCGAAGCTCCAGGAGACGCTGCCGGCCGCGCTCGACGTGCAGATCGTCACCGACCGCACGACGATGATCCGCGCCGCCGTGCGCGACGTGCAGTTCGAGCTGCTGCTCGCGGTCGCGCTGGTCGTGCTGGTGATGTACCTGTTCCTCGCGAACGTGTACGCGACGCTCATCCCGAGCCTGTCGGTGCCGCTGTCGCTGATCGGTACGCTGGCGGTGATGTACATGGCCGGCTTCTCGCTGAACAACCTGTCGCTGATGGCGCTCACCATCGCGACCGGCTTCGTCGTCGACGATGCGATCGTGATGATCGAGAACATCGCGCGCTACGTCGAGGAAGGCGACTCCGGGCTCGAGGCCGCGCTAAAGGGTTCGAAGCAGATCGGCTTCACGATCATCTCGCTGACGGTGTCGCTGATCGCCGTGCTGATCCCGCTGCTGTTCATGGGCGACGTGGTCGGACGCCTGTTCCACGAATTCGCGATCACGCTCGCGGTGACGATCGTGATCTCGGCGATCGTGTCGCTCACGCTCGTGCCGATGATGTGCGCGACGCTGCTGCGCCATTCGCCGCCGCATGAAAGCCATCGCTTCGAAGCGCGCGTGCACCGCGCGATCGACTGGGTGATCGCCCGCTACGCGGTCGCGCTCGAATGGGTGCTGAACCGCCAGCGCTCGACGCTGGTGGTCGCGCTGCTCACGCTCGCGCTGACCGCGCTGCTCTACGTGTACGTGCCGAAGGGCTTCTTTCCCGCGCAGGACACCGGCGTGATCCAGGCGATCACGCAGGCGCCGCAGTCGATCTCGTACGGCGCGATGGCCGAGCGCCAGCAGGCGCTCGCCGCCGAGATCCTGAAGGATCCGAACGTCGAGAGCCTCACGTCGTTCATCGGCGTCGACGGCACCAACATCACGCTTAACAGCGGCCGCATGCTGATCAACCTGAAGGCGCGCGACGCGCGCAGCGAGTCGGCCGCGCAGATCATTCGCGACCTGCAGCGGCGCGTCGCGAACGTGACCGGCATCTCGCTGTTCATGCAGGCCGTGCAGGATCTGACGATCGACTCGACCGTGAGCCCGACGCAATACCAGTTCATGCTGACGAGCCCGAACCCCGAAGAGTTCGCGACCTGGGTGCCGAAGCTCGTCGCGCGGCTGCAGCAGGAGCCGTCGCTCGCCGACGTCGCGACCGATCTGCAGAGCAACGGGCAGTCGGTCTACGTCGAGATCGACCGCGCGAGCGCCGCGCGTTTCGGCATCACGCCGGCGACCGTCGACAACGCGCTGTACGACGCGTTCGGCCAGCGCATCGTGTCGACCATCTTCACGCAGTCGAACCAGTACCGCGTGATTCTCGAATCGGAGCCCCGCGAGCAGCATTACGCGCAGTCGCTGAACGACATCTATCTGCCGTCGGCCGGCGGCGGCCAGGTGCCGCTCGCGTCGATCGCGACGTTCCACGAACGGCCGTCGCCGCTGCTGGTCGCGCACCTGTCGCAGTTCCCGTCGACCACGATCTCGTTCAACCTCGCGCGGGGCGCGTCGCTCGGCGAGGCCGTGAAGGCGATCGGCGCGGCCGAGCACGACATCGGCCTGCCCGGCTCGTTCCAGACGCGCTTCCAGGGCGCGGCGCTCGCGTTCCAGGCGTCGCTGTCGAACCAGCTGTTCCTGATCCTGGCGGCGATCGTCACGATGTACATCGTGCTCGGCGTGCTGTACGAGAGCTACATCCATCCGATCACGATCCTGTCGACGCTGCCGTCGGCCGGCGTCGGCGCGCTGCTCGCGCTGATGATCACCGGCCACGACCTCGACATCATCGGCATCATCGGCATCGTGCTGCTGATCGGCATCGTCAAGAAGAACGCGATCATGATGATCGACTTCGCGCTCGAAGCCGAGCGCGTCGAAGGCAAGCCGCCGCGCGAGGCGATCTACCAGGCGTGCCTGCTGCGCTTCCGGCCGATCCTGATGACGACGCTCGCCGCGCTGCTCGGCGCGGTGCCGCTGATCGTCGGCGCCGGCGCGGGCTCCGAGCTGCGCCAGCCGCTCGGCATCGCGATCGCGGGCGGCCTGATCGTGTCGCAGGTGCTGACGCTGTTCACGACGCCGGTGATCTATCTCGGCTTCGACAGCCTCGCGCGCCGGACGCGCGGCTGGTTCGAGCGGCACGGCCCCGGCGCCGGCAAGCGGACCGGTGCGTAAGCGATGAACCTGTCGCGCCCGTTCATCACCCGCCCCGTCGCGACGACGCTGCTCGCGCTCGGCGTCGCGCTCGCGGGGCTGTTCGCGTTCATCCGGCTGCCGGTGTCGCCGCTGCCGCAGGTCGACTTCCCGACCATCCTGGTGCAGGCGTCGCTGCCGGGCGCGAGCCCCGAAACCGTCGCGACCAGCGTGACGAGCCCGCTCGAGCGGCATCTCGGCTCGATCGCCGACGTCAGCGAGATGACCTCGACCAGCACCGTCGGCAACGCGCGGATCGTGCTGCAGTTCGGGCTGAACCGCGACATCGACGGCGCCGCGCGCGACGTGCAGGCCGCGATCAACGCGGCGCGCGCCGATCTGCCCACGTCGCTCAAGAGCAATCCGACCTACCGCAAGGTCAACCCGGCCGATTCGCCGATCATGGTCGTGGCGCTGACGTCGGAGACGTCGTCGCCGGCGAAGCTGTACGACGCCGCCTCGACGGTGCTGCAGCAGTCGCTGTCGCAGATCGACGGGGTCGGCCAGGTGGCGATCAGCGGCTCCGCGAATCCGGCCGTGCGCGTCGAGCTCGAACCGCAGGCGCTGTTCCACTACGGGATCGGCCTCGAGGACGTGCGGGCCGCGCTCGCGTCCGCGAACGCGAACAGCCCGAAGGGGGCGATCGAGTTCGGCCCGACGCACTACCAGCTCTATACCAACGACCAGGCGTCGCGCGCGTCGCAGTACAGCGATCTGGTGGTCGCGTACCGCAACGGCGCGGCCGTGCGGCTGTCCGACCTGTCCGACGTCGTCGATTCGGTCGAGGATTTGCGCAACCTCGGGCTGTCGAACGGCAAGCGCGCGGTGCTCGTGATTCTGTACCGCTCGCCCGGCGCGAACATCATCGAGACGATCGACCGCGTGAACGCGGCGCTGCCGCAGCTCACCGCGTCGCTGCCGGCCGACATCACGGTCACGCCGGTGCTCGACCGTTCGACCACGATCCGCGCGTCGCTGAAGGACACCGAGCGCACGCTGCTGATCGCGATCAGCCTGGTCGTGATGGTCGTGTTCCTGTTCCTGCGCAACTGGCGCGCGACGCTGATTCCGAGCGTCGCGGTGCCGATCTCGATCGTCGGCACGTTCGGCGCGATGTACCTGCTCGGCTTCTCGATCGACAACCTGTCGCTGATGGCGCTGATCGTCGCGACCGGCTTCGTCGTCGACGACGCGATCGTCGTGCTCGAGAACATCACGCGCCACATCGAGAACGGCAAGCCGCGCTTGCAGGCGGCGTTCGACGGCGCGCGCGAGGTCGGCTTCACGGTGCTGTCGATGAGCCTGTCGCTGGTCGCGGTGTTCCTGCCGATCCTGCTGATGGGCGGCATCGTCGGGCGGCTGTTCCGCGAATTCGCGCTGACGCTGTCGCTCGCGATCGGCGTGTCGCTCGCGGTGTCGCTCACCGTCACGCCGATGATGTGCGCGCGGCTGCTGCGCGAAGCGCACGACGTGCACGAGGAAGGCCGCATCGGCCGGTTCCTCGAGCGCTGCTTTGCGCGGATGCAGCGCGGCTACGAGCGCACGCTGTCGTGGGCGCTGCGCCGCCCGCTGCTGGTGCTGCTGATCCTGTTCGCGACGGTCGGGCTGAACGTGTATCTGTACATCGTCGTGCCGAAGGGCTTCTTCCCGCAGCAGGACACCGGGCTGATGATCGGCGGCATCCAGGCCGACCAGTCGACGTCGTTCCAGGCGATGAAGCTGAAATTCTCGGAGATGATGCGCATCGTGCAGGGCAACCCGAACGTGAAGAGCGTCGCGGGCTTCACCGGCGGCTCGCAGACCAATTCGGGCTTCATGTTCGTCACGCTGAAGGACCGCACCGAGCGCAAGCTGTCGGCCGATCAGGTGATCCAGCAACTGCGTCAGCCGCTGTCGCACGTCGCGGGCGCGCGCACGTTCCTGCAGGCCGCGCAGGACATTCGCGTGGGCGGCCGGCAGAGCAACGCGCAGTACCAGTTCACGCTGCTCGGCGATTCGAGCGCCGAGCTGTACAAATGGGGGCCGCTGCTGACCGAAGCGCTGCAAAAGCGCCCCGAGCTCACCGACGTGAACTCCGATCAGCAGCAAGGCGGCCTCGAGGCGATGGTGACGATCGACCGGGCGACGGCCGCGCGGCTCGGCATCAAGCCCTCGCAGATCGACAACACGCTGTACGACGCCTTCGGCCAGCGCCAGGTGTCGACGATCTACAACCCGCTGAACCAGTACCACGTCGTGATGGAAGTGGCGCCGAAGTACTGGCAGAGCCCGGAGATGCTCAAGCAGGTGTGGATCAGCACGTCGGGCGGCAGCGCCAACGGTTCGCAGACGACCAACGCGACGGCCGGCACCTTCGTCGCGACGGCGGCCGGCACGTCGAGCGCCAGCACGGCCGCGACCAGCGCCGCGGCGATCGCGGCCGATTCGGCGCGCAACCAGGCGCTGAACGCGATCGCGTCGAGCGGCAAGTCGAGCGCGTCGTCGGGCGCCGCGGTGTCGACGTCCAAGTCGACGATGATCCCGCTGTCGGCGATCGCGACGTTCGGCCCGAGCACGACGCCGCTGTCGGTCAACCATCAGGGCCTGTTCGTCGCGACGACGATTTCGTTCAACCTGCCGCCCGGCGTGTCGCTGTCGCAGGCGACCCAGGCGATCTACGAGACGATGGCGCGGATCGGCGTGCCGCCGACGATCGTCGGCAGCTTCCAGGGCACCGCGCAGGCGTTCCAGCAATCGACGAACAACCAGCCGATCCTGATCCTCGCCGCGCTGCTGGCCGTCTACATCGTGCTCGGCGTGCTGTACGAGAGCTACATCCATCCGATCACGATCCTGTCGACGCTGCCGTCGGCCGGCGTCGGCGCGCTGCTCGCGCTGCTGCTGTGCAAGACCGAGTTCAGCATCATCGCGCTGATCGGCGTGATCCTGCTGATCGGCATCGTGAAGAAGAACGCGATCATGATGGTCGACTTCGCGATCGACCAGACCCGCCACGCCCACAAGTCGTCGTTCGACGCGATCCACGAGGCGTGCCTGCTGCGCTTCCGGCCGATCATGATGACGACGATGGCGGCGCTGCTCGGCGCGCTGCCGCTCGCGTTCGGTCACGGCGACGGCGCCGAGCTGCGCGCGCCGCTCGGGATCGCGATCGCCGGCGGGCTGATCATGTCGCAGGTGCTGACGCTCTATACGACGCCGGTCGTGTATCTGTACATGGACCGGCTGCGCGTGTGGAGCGAGAAGCGGCGCGGACGGCGCGGCGATACGGGTGGGCCGGCGGTGGCTGGGGAGTGAGGGGTGTGGGTGGGTGACTCAGGCGATCGCCGTAAGCCGTCCGCGAAAGGCGTCGTGATCGACGGGGCGATGCAGGTGGGCTGACCGTGGTCGGTGAGTGAGCCGTGCAAGCGGTCGGCTCCTGTGATCGCCGTAGGCCATCCACGAAAGGCGTCGTGATCGACGGGGCGATGCAGGTGGGCCGACCGTGGTCGGTGAGTGAGCCGTGCAAGCGGTCGGCTCCTGTGATCGCCGTAGGCCATCCACGAAAGGCGTCGTGATCGACGGGGCGATGCAGGCGCGCTAACCGTGGCCGGCGAGTGAGCGGCGCAAGCGACCTGTGCCGACGATAGGCGTAGGTGCTCCGCGCGGGGCAACGGTGCGGGAAAACGGCGGCACCGGCACCGACGTTCCCCCGCCGAACTGCCGAACCGCCGCTATTCCCCGTTATTCGCTCGCAGCTGCCGTCTTGCGCGGGCGACGTGCGCGCGGCGCCGTCTTGCGGGCCGGTTTCTTCGGCTTCGCTTCGCTCGATGCTTCACCCGTCGCCTCGGCAGCCGCTTCGGCAACCGGTGCGGCCGCTGACGGTTCACGCGGCGTCGCGCCGCTCGCCGGCGCAACGGGCTCACCCGATGCCTGCGCTACGCGCCGGTCGTCGTCGTGCGCGGCGCGCGCGTGCTGGCGGTCGGCATGCCTGGTATCCGCATGCTCGGGGTTCGCGTGCTGGTCTCGGCCATGCCTGTCGCCGTCGTGCGTCGCGTCGTCGGGCTTCGCTTCGCCATGGCGGGCAGCGCCCTTCGCATCGCCGCCCTTCGCATCACCGCCCTTCTTCGCGCCGGCCTTCTTCGCGGCGCTCTTGCGTGTGCGCTTGCGACCTTCCTTCGCGTCGCCATGCGTATCCACCGCCTCCACCGCTTCGCCGGACGCCGTGCTTTCGGCCGCATCAGCCGCCTGCGCCGCGACGATCGCCGCTTCGTCGACGAACTCGACGGCGGCTGCATCGTCCGCATCCGCGTGCGTGCTCTCCGGCACCCCCGCATGAGCGCCGTGCCCGCGACGGCGCGGCTCGCGCGCGGGCTGTACAGCGTCGCGCCCGCCGTGACCATGGTGCCCGCCCGCCTCGCGCGTGGCCGCCGGCTCCGCCGCAACGGGATGCCGCGGCCGCGACACGAACGCGCCCGACTTGTCGTCGCGCCCCACTTCGAGCAGGCCGCGCGCCTGCGCTTCGTCGAGCAGGTTGCCGAACGCGCGGAAGCCGTAGTACGACTCGTTGAAGTCGGGCTTGCGGCGCTTGATCGCGCTCTTGAGCACCGACGCCCAGATCTTGCCGACGTCGTCGCGCTCCGACGCGAGCGCATCGAACGTCTCGACCGCGAGCGCGATCGCCTCGCTGCGCCGCGCTTCCAACTCCGGCTTGCGCGACGGCTCGTCCGCGCGCTTCGCGCCGCCGTTGCCGGTTCGCTGCTGCTCGCGCTTGGCGAGCGCACGCTGCTGCTCGCGCACCAGGTCGTCGTAGAAAATGAATTCGTCGCAGTTCGCGACGAGCAGGTCCGACGTCGACTTCTTCACGCCGACGCCGATCACCTTCTTCGCGTTCTCGCGCAGCTTCGACACGAGCGGCGAAAAATCCGAGTCGCCGCTGATGATGACGAACGTATCGACATGCGACTTGGTGTAGCAGAGGTCGAGCGCATCGACGACGAGCCGGATGTCGGCCGAATTCTTGCCCGACTGGCGCACGTGCGGGATCTCGATCAGCTCGAAGCTCGCCTCGTGCATCGACGCCTTGAAGCCCTTGTAGCGCTCCCAGTCGCAATAAGCCTTCTTCACGACGATGCTGCCCTTGAGCAGCAAGCGCTCGAGCACGGGCTTGATGTCGAATTTCTCGTACTTCGCGTCGCGCACGCCCAGTGCGACGTTCTCGAAGTCGCAGAACACGGCCATGCTGATGTTGTCCAGGGGTAATGCCATGTGTACTCCAACCGGTTGGCCGCCGCGTTGTACTGCATGGCGGCGAAAAATGCATCGCGCACATGATAGCCGGTCGGCGGCCCGATTCCGCCATTCGCGCGTGCAGCCGCATCGAGCGGCGCGCGGCCAGCGGTACAGCCCCAATTACACGCGCGCCGCCTGCGCAATTCGACATACACTTGAGTAACGGTCGTCCGTCCCTATCTGGAAGGATGACGCATCGAGCAAGGAGCGGTTTCATGACGACGAAGGTACTGCTGATTGGCGCCACCGGCCGCACGGGCCAGGCCTGCGCGGATCTGCTGCTCAAGCAGCCGGAATTCGAGGTGACGGCGCTGGTGCGCCGGCACGGCTATGCGCTGCCGGGCGCGAAGGTCGTCGAGGCCGACCTGACGGGCGATTTCTCGCACGCGTTCCAGGGCATCACGCACGTGATCTACGCGGCCGGCTCGGCCGAAGCGGAAGGCGCGGCCGAAGAGGAGCAGGTCGATCGCGACGCGGTCGCGCGCGCCGCCGACTATGCGCTCGCCTGCAACGTGCAGAAGCTGGTGGTGATCAGCTCGCTGACCGCGTACTGGCCCGAGCGCAGCAGCGACGCCCTGCGCCATTACTCGCAGATGAAGCACGAGGGCGACGAGCGCGTGATCGCGTCGGGCATCGACTACGTGATCCTGCGCCCCGGCCCGCTCGCCGACGGCCCGGGCGTCGGCAAGATCGCGCTGGCCGAGGAGCCGCTCGACTCGCCGCCGCCCGTGTCGCGCCAGGACGTCGCCTGGGCCGCGATCGAAGCGATCAAGCTCGGCATTTCCCGCAAGGTGATCGGTTTCGTCGGCGGCAGCGTGCCGATCGAGCAGGCGCTGCGCGCGTAACGCGCGCCGTGGCCGTGACCGGGTGCGGGCGGGCGCGCAGCCCGTCGCACCGGCGCCCTGCGTCGTGGCCGGGTTTCGCATTGCATCGCGCGTTTCGCGCCGCCCGGACACGCGATTTCCTTCAACAGGCGCTCGCGCTCGCGTGCGGCCGCGACGTCGATTACCGCCGGCCCGCCGCGCCGCCGCACACCTTCGGCGCGATGCCTACTGCTTCGGATGAGCGTCGGCCCACGCCTTCACCGCCGCGAGCGTATTCTCGACGTGCTTGTCCGGCGACAGGCTCGTGTACTCGTAGAGCACCTTCCCTTCCGGCGAAATCACGTACGACACGCGGTTGGCGCGATCGAGCGCGGGCAGCTTCGCGTCGTATTCGCGGATGATCTTCGCGTCCGGATCGGCCGCGACCGGGAATTTGCTGCGGCACTCGCTCACCGAAAACTTCGTCAGCGTGTCGATGTTGTCCGCCGACACGCCGATCACCGTCGCGCCGTAAGCCTTGTAACGATCGACCGCGTCCGCGAACGCGTGCGCCTCGATCGTGCAGCCCTTCGTGAACGCGGCCGGGTAGAAATACAGCACCACCGGCCCACGCTTGAGCGCATCGGCCAGCGTGTACGTGTACGTCTTGCCGCCCAGCGACGCCTGCGTCGTGAAATCCGGCGCCCGTTGGCCCGGTTTCAATTGTGCGTGCGCAACCAGCGCATGGCCGGCCACCAGCGCCGCTGCCGCGGCGCCCAGCAATAGTTTTCGCTTCATCTGCGTCCTCATTTCTTATAAAGTCGGCCTCGATGCAGGCCATGCCGGCGTTCGCCTGCCGAACACCGGAGGTACGACCCGGCGCGGCACGTAGTCTCAGCCCCGGCCGGACGGTTAAAGATTTCGCGCAGGCTGCCGTTATTCCTTCCGGACAACCGGTTCCAGCCCTTCACGTCAGCGAGACACATGGAAGCCAACAGGAAACAGACGCCACTCAAGGGCTCCTGGCGCAACGCCTTGCATACGCTGCGCCGCTTTGCCTGGTCGGGCGGCGCGCTGATGCCTGCGCGCGCCGGCACGCCGCGGCGCGACGATACCGTGCGCGACTGGCTGGAACAGACGGTGGGCACGGTCGATTTCCTGGCGCACGTCGATCGCGAATTGCGCTTCCTGTACGTGTCCGACGCCAGCCTGCGCTTCATCGGCTATCACCGCGACTACCTGCACACGCTGACGCTGCGCGACCTGATCGCCGAACAGGATACCCCGGCGCTCGAAGCGCTGCTCGCCCGCGCCGCGCGCTCGGGCCAGGTCGAGAAGACGACGCTGTGCATCGTCAAGTCGCTCACCTACCCGCTCGACGTCGAGATCCGGGCGTTCAAGAGCCGCCACCACGGCGTCGACGGCTTCGCGATCGCCGCGTTCGACGTATCGGCGTGGCGCGCGCTGGAGGCGCGTCTCACCTACGAGATGCACCACGACCCGATGACGGGGCTCGACAACCTGTCCTCGCTCGTGCCGGCGCTGATGCGCGCGCAGCAGGCCGCCGACGAGTCGGGCACCTGCGCGGCGCTGCTGCTGCTCGACCTCGACGACTACCAGCGCATCAACCGCGCGCTCGGCTACGACGCCGGCGACGTGCTGCTGCGCGAAACGGCGAAGCGGCTGCAGGCGCTGATGTCGCCGGACGAACAGCTCGCACGCGTGGCGAGCGACAAGTTCGCGGTGGTGCTGACCGCCCCCGACCGCGCCCGCGCGAGCAGCGCCGCCGACGCGCTCGCGCGCCGGCTGCAGGCCGCGGTGCGCGAGCCGTACGTGCATCAGGGGCAGACGGTCCACCTGTCCGCGAGCATCGGCATCGCGCTGTACCCGGACGAACGCACGGCATCGCACCGCGCGCAGCATCACAGCCCGCTGCTGCGCCGTGCCGATCACGCGCTGTCGCAGGCGAAGGCGTCGGGCGGCAATGCGCTGTCGTTCCACGCGCCGGTCGACGATCCGGCCGACGCCGAGCGGCTCAAGCTCGAAGCCGACCTGTACGACGGCGTGCGCAACGGCGAATTCTCGCTGCACTTCCAGCCGATCACGCGCAGCCAGTCGGGCGCGGTGGTCGGCGTCGAGGCGCTGATCCGCTGGCGCCATCCGCTGCACGGCCTCGTGCCGCCGGTGACCTTCATTCCGCTCGCCGAATCCATCGGCCTGATCAACTATCTCGGCAACTGGGTGCTCAAGGCCGCGTGCATGCAGCTCGTCGCATGGGACCGCCAGGGGCTTCCGCTGCAGTACGTGGCGGTCAACGTGTCGCCGCAGCAGTTCCGCGACCCGCGCTTCACGCAGAGCGTGCGCGAGGCGATCGCGCTGACGGGCATCGACCCGCGGCGCATCGTGCTCGAGATCACCGAGAGCCTGCTGATGCACGACCCCGCGCAGGCCAAGGGCCTGCTCGAGGAGCTGACCGAACTGGGCATCCGCTTCGCGATCGACGATTTCGGCACCGGCTACTCGAGCCTCGCGTACCTGCAACGCTTCCCGCTCGCGAAGCTGAAGATCGACCGCAGCTTCGTCGAGAACCTGCTGACCTCGCGCAACGACCGCGCGATCGTATCGGCCGTGGTCGGCCTCGCGCAGACGCTCGATCTGGAGCTCGTCGCCGAAGGCGTCGAGACCGAGGCGCAGCGCGAGCTGCTGACCGAGATGGGCTGCAACCATATCCAGGGCTGGCTCGTGTGCCAGGCGCTGCCGTCCGAGGAACTCGCACGGCGCTTCGAGGCGCAGCAACTGCGCCTTCACGCCGCCTGACGCGCACGCCGAACTGGACAGATTCCCGTATGTCACTCACCGCACACCTGCCCCGCACAGCGCTGCTCGACAAGCTGTGGGCCCGGATGAACGAACGCGGCGACTTCCCGCTGCTGTCGGAATCGCTGCGCACGACGATGGCCGCGATGAAGAACGACGAGCTCGACTTCACCGCGCTCGTGCGCGTCGTGCTGTCCGATTTCGCGCTCACGCAGAAAGTGCTGCGGCTCGCGAATTCCGCCATGTACATGGCCTTCGGCGGCAACATCACGACCGTCACCCGAGCGCTGATGGTGCTCGGCATGGACACCGTCGGCCATCTGGTCGTCGGGCTGAAGCTGGTCGACCATTTCCACCAGAGCACGCCGCGTCGCATCGACGCGAAGCTCGAGCTGAACCGCGCGCTGCTGTCCGGCTGCGTCGCGCGCAAGCTGACCGAGCATGCGGAACTGCGCGGCGGCGAGGAAGCCGTCGTCTGCACGCTGATGCGCCAGGTCGGCAAGCTGCTGGTGGTCTGCTATCTCGACAGCGAATGGGACCGGATTCGGCGCCGCGCGGCCGAGCTGGACGGTGACGACGAGCGCGCCTGCGTCGACGTGCTGGGCGTCAGCTTCGAAGCGATCGGCCTCGAGGCGGCGGCCAGCTGGCGGCTGCCCGACGTGATCCGCGCCGGGATGGCCAATGGCGACGACGACGTCGAGCCCGACGAGATGGACGACGACGCCGACGACCTCGACGACGAGCGCCGGTTCGCGCCGGACACGCGCGCCGACGAAGGCGAGGAGCGCGTGCGCTGGCTGCGCGCGGTGAGCCGCTGCTCGACCGACGTCGCCAGCGCGCTCACCACGCCCGCCGGCCCGCAGCGCGACGCGCACATCGCCGCGCTCGCGCAGCGCTACGGCGCGGCGCTCGACATCGAAGCCGACGCGCTGGTCGAAATCGCCGACCGGCTCGCACGCGAGGAAGCGAGCGACACCGTGATGCGCGAGATCGTCGAGCTGCGCGCGAATGCCGACGCGATCGCCCGCGCGCAAGGCCAGCCCAAGGCATGCATCGAAGCCGGCCTCGCGGACCTGCGCGCGCTGCCGTCCGAACACGTGCTCACGCCGGTGCTCGCGCTCGCGTCGGAAAGCCTGCTCGCGGGCCTCGCGTTCACGCGCACGGTGATGTTCGTGCGCCGCGACGACGGCATCTTCGCCGCGCGCCTCGGCTTCGGCCCGGGCGTCGACGCAGCGCTCGACCGGCTGCAGTTCACCGAGCGCTTCGAGCCCGACGTCTTCCATCTGGCGATCACGAACTCGGTCGGCATCTTCATCGAACAGGCGCAGGACCCGAAGATGGCGAAGCGCCTGCCCGCGTGGTACGTCGACGCGCTGCCCGATGCGCGCGCCTTCGTGCTGCTGCCGGTGCGCATCGGCACGACGAGCGTCGCGCTGCTGTACGGCGACTGGGCCGGCGCGCAGACCGCGCGCAAGATCACGCAGCAGGAGATGAGCGTGCTCAACGAACTCGCGCGCGAGCTCGCGCGGTTCTTTCCCACGCAGCCCACACCGGCGACGTGACGCGGGCACGGCGCCCGCAACGCGCCGCGCCCAAAAGCAAACCGGCCGCGAACGCGGCCGGCTGCATCGTGCGACGGATCGAAACGCTTACTTGAGCGTCACCGGCACGCTGAAGTATTTCTTCGCGAGCGTGTCGATCGTGCCGTCGGCCTTCAGCTCCTTGAGCGCCTGATCGAGCGCGGTCTTCAGCGCCGCGTCGTTCTTGCGCAGGCCGAAGCCGACGCCCGAGCCGAGAATCTCGGCATCGCTGACGGTGCCGCCCGCGAATGCGAAGCCCTGGCCTTGCGGCTTCGACAGGAAGCCCTTCGCGCCCGCTTCCGAATCCTGGAACGTCGCGTCGAGACGGCCCGACTTCAGGTCGGCGTATGCGAGGTCCTGGGTCTGGTACGGCACGACTTCGACGCCGGCCGGCGCCCACTTCTTCTTCGCGTAGGCTTCCTGGATCGTGCCCTGCAGCACGCCGACGCGCTTGCCCTTCAGCGCTTGCGGCGTCGGCAGCAGGCCGCTGCCCTGCTTCGCGATCAGCTGGTTCGGGATCGTGTAGATCGGATCGGTGAACGCGACCGCGTGCTTGCGCTGCTCGGTGATCGTCATGTCCGAGTTGATCGCGTCGAACTTGCGCGCCTGCAGCGCCGGAATCAGCCCGTCGAAGTCGTTCTCGACCCACACGCACTTGGTTTTCAGCTTCGCGCACACCGCGTTGCCGATGTCGATGTCGAAGCCGGTCAGCTTGCCGTCGGGCGTCTTGTATTCGAACGGCGCATACGAGGCCTCGACGCCGAACCGGATCTCCTTCAGATCCGCGGCCATCGCGCTGCCTGCCGCCACGACCGATGCTGCCACGACCGCGTGCGCGGCCAACTTACGCCAAACCAACTTCATCAGGTGTTCTCCTCGATACTCGAATGTTCCGGAACCACGGCGCATGCATCATGGCAGCGCCGGACCACTACCACCATCCCGATGCCGCGCGTTGATGCGGCGCAACAGCCGCAAGGCCGCGATTGTACCAATCCGCGCCGCCCGCGACGGCAAAGCGGCGGCGGCCGCGCGGTGCTGCCGCCGCCGGCGCGCGTGCGGCGCGCGGCGCCGGCGAACGCGCAAGACGATGTCGCTGTCGCGCAAGCGCGACACGCGGACGCCGCCGTCGGTCACACGAGCGCGGCGAGCGTGTCGCGCGTCGTGTCGACGACCAGCAGCCCCGCGCGCAAGCCCGGCTTCACCGACGGATTCGGAAACACGAGGCGCTCCTCGTCGTGCCTGACCGTGTAGCGGTAATCGCCGTCCTGCGCGAGCACGGTGCCGCGCGCGAACGCGGTGAAGTTCGCGACGTCGGGCGCGACGAACAGCTCGAGCGCGTCGCTGCGCTTCGTGATCTGGTCGATCACGGTGAACACGCGCGGCAGCGGCGCGTCGCCGCGGGCAGCGCCGGCGTCACCCTTGTCACCCACATCGCCGGCCGCGCGCGACACGAGCTGGCGTACCGCGCGGTCGGCCGCCGCGAAGCGCGACAGGTCGTTCTGCCCGAACGGGCGCACCTTGCCGAGCTCGAGCGTGCATGCGAGCGCGCCGCATTGCTCGGCCGTGAAATGCGAATACGTATTGCCCTTCGCGGTATGCAGCAGCACGGCCGCGATGCGCGCGTCGCCGAGCCATTCGATCATCGCGCGGGTCGGCGGCGTGCCGGTGTGCGGCAGCAGCGCGAACTGCTCGAACACCGATGCGCGGATCGCCGTATGCATGTCGATGTGCCAGCGCGTGCCGCCGGCCGGCGCGGCCGCGAAGAACGCGGCGGCCGCCGCTTCGAGCTGCTGCGCACGCGGCGCCTCGCGGCTCGCCGGCAGTTGTGCGTGACGGCCGCCGAACAGGCGGTTCAGGTCGTCGTCGAGATAGCGCTTGCCCGCGCGCATCGCCGGCACGTTGCCGAGCACGACCAGCAGCCGGCAGCCGAGCGCGGCCCTGCCCGCCGCGAGATCGCGCACGAGCAGCGACAACAGCTCGATCGGCGCGGTCTCGTCGCCGTGCACACCGGCCGACACGAGCACGCTCGCGCGGGCCGCCGCGCCGGCCGCGGCCGGCTCGAGCGCGAGCAGGCCGTCGCCGAGCCAGCGCCAGCGCAGCGCGCCGCCCGCACACACGCCGTCGCGCTCGGCCGGCGTGCGGCCCGCGAGCGTGAACGCGAGGAAATCGTCGAGCAGCCCGGCAGCCGCCACGCGCGACTCAGCGCTGGAAGTCATACAGCGAGCCCACCCGCAGGATCTGCGTGAGTTCGTCGAGCGCCGTGCGCGATTCGTCGAGCAGCGCCGGATCGGCGAGGTCTTCCGGGGCGATACGGTCGCGATAGTGCGTGTCGATCCACGCGTCGAGCGACGCGAACAGCGTGTCGTTCATCCACACGTTCGACGTGACGGCCGCGCGCTCGGCGTCGGTCAGCACGACGCGCAGGCGCAGGCACGCCGGGCCGCCGCCGTTCTTCATGCTTTCGCGCAGGTCGAACACCAGCACGTCGCCAATCGGCCCGTTGGCCGCCGCGAGACGATCGAGATAGGCGGCCACATTCGCGTTCTCGCGGCATTCCTGCGGCACGACGAGCACTTGCGAGCCGTCCGCGCGCGACAGCAGCTGGCTGTTGAACAGATACGACGTCACCGCGTCGTTCACGCTCACGGCCGCGTCGGGCACCTCGATCACGTTCAGCCGCGCGCCGCGCGCGTCGAGCGCGGCCGTCAGCGTGTCGTACACCGCCTGCTTGTTGACGAATGCACGCTCGTGCGTGAACAGCGTGTCGCGGTTGCCGACCGAAATCACGTCGTTGTGGAACACGCCCGCATCGATCACGTCCGGGTCCTGCTGCGCATAGACGGTCGCCGTTTCGTCGAGACCGTGGCGCTGCGCGACCGCGCGGCTCGCCTCGAACGTCTGCCGCGCCGGAAAGCGCTTCGGCTCCGGCCCGCGGCGATATTCGGCGCGGCCGTACACGAAGAACTCGACGCCCGGCTTGCCGTATGCCGCGCAAAAGCGCGTATGGTTCGCCGCGCCTTCGTCGCCGAGCGCCGGCGTGCCCGTCAGCGCGTCGTGCACCACGAAGCGCGCGGGATCGGCGAACAGCGTCGACAGCATGCGGCGCGTCGCCTCGTGTTCGATCGCGCGATGCAGCTTGCTGCACAGGTTGGCCGGCGTGAAGTGGACGCGGCCGTCGGCGGTGTCGGCCGACGGGCTGACGGTCGCCGCGTTCGCGGTCCACATCGCCGACGCCGAGCTCGCCGCGGCGAGTAGCTCGGGCGCCTGCTTCGCGGCCTTCGCGATCACGTCGGCGTCCTTGCCGGAGAAGCCGAGCTCGCGCAACAGGCGCAACGACGGCCGCTCCTGCGGCGGCAGCACGCCTTGCGCGAAGCCGAGATCGGCGAGCTGCTTCATCTTGCGCAGCCCCTGCTTCGCGGCTGCCTTCGGGTTCGCGGCCGATTTTTCGTTGTTGAGCGACGCCACGTTGCCGAACGACAGCCCGGCGTAGTTGTGGGTCGGGCCGACGAGTCCGTCGAAATTGGCTTCTTGTGCGTTCATCGTCGTTCCCTCGTTCAGAAGTGCAGGCCCGGCGACAGGCTCGCGGGCAAGCTCAGTTGCGTGCTTTCGACCGATGCCATCGGATAGGCGCAATAGTCGGCCGCGTAATACGCGCTCGGCCGGTGGTTGCCCGAGCGGCCGGTGCCGCCGAACGGCGCGGCCGACGATGCGCCGTTGGTCGGCCGGTTCCAGTTGACGATCCCAGCGCGGATCGTGCGGCGGAACTGCTCCCATGCGTGCGCGTCGTCACTGAGCAGCCCGGCCGACAGGCCGAACGCCGTGTCGTTCGCGCGCTCGATCGCTTCGTCGAAGCGCGCGTAGCGCACGATTTGCGCGAGCGGGCCGAAGTGCTCCTCGTCGGGCAGGCGGGCGACGTCGGTCACGTCGATGATCGACGCGTTCACGAAGCCCAGGCGCGCATCGCGCTGCGTCATCTCGATGATCGGGCGGGCGCCCTGCTCGATCAGCCGCGCCTGCGCGTCGACCAGCTTCGCGGCCGCGCGCGCCGAGATCACCGCGCCCATGAACGGCTGCGGATCGGCGTCGAACACGTCGGCGGTGATTTTCGACGTGACGTCGACCAGGCGCGCGAGAAAGCGCTCGCCGTGCGCGCCCTGCGGCACGAAGATCCGCCGCGCGCAGGTGCAGCGCTGGCCGGCCGACAGGAACGCCGACTGGATCGTATGGTGCACGGCCGCGTCGATGTCCTCGACTTCGCCGATCACGAGCGGGTTGTTGCCGCCCATCTCGAGCGCCAGCACGATTTCCGGACGGCCGCCGAACTGCTTGTGCAGCAGCGTGCCGGTGTCCGAGCTGCCGGTGAAGAACAGGCCGTCGATCTGTCGATGGTTCGCAAGCGCGATGCCGGTGTCCTTCTCGCCTTGCACGAGGTTCAGCACGCCGGCCGGCAGCCCGGCTTCATGCCACACCTCGACCGTCGCGCGCGCCACGCCCGGCGCGAGCTCGGACGGCTTGAACACGACCGTGTTGCCCGCGATCAGCGCCGGCACGATGTGCCCGTTCGGCAAATGGCCGGGGAAGTTGTACGGGCCGAACACCGCGACGACGCCGTGCGGGCGATGGCGCAGCACCGCGACGCCGTCGGCCATGTCCTGGCGCTTCTCGCCGGTGCGTTCGTGGTAGGCCTGGATCGAGATGGCGACCTTCGCGGCCATCGCCGCGACCTCGGTGCGCGCTTCCCACAGCGGCTTGCCGGTCTCGCGGCCGATCGCGGCTGCGAGCGCTTCCTTGCGTTCGGTGAGCAGCGCCGCGAAGCGCTTGACGATCTCGCAGCGCGCGTCGAAGTCGAGCGCCGACCATCCGGCGAAGGCGCGGCGCGCGCTCGCGACCGCACGCTCGACGTCGGCCGCCGACGCACTGGCGCCTTGCCAGGCGATCGCGTCGGTGCCGGGGTTGCGCGAGGCGAACACGGGGCCCGAGCCTGCGACCCAGGCGCCGTCGATGAAGAGTTCCGTCATGATTCGTTTATCCCTGTTTGGCTTTGAGCGGCAGCACGCGGACCGGATCGCCGGCCTTCACGTCGAGCGCGGCGGCATCGTCGGCCGACAGCACGAACGATCCGTTCGCGACCACGCCCGGCGCGACGCCGACGCGGAAGTCGTGCAGCGACGTGTTCGACACCAGCGAGCGGCTCGCGTCGCCGAGCGCATCGGGCACGCCGATCGCAGCCGGCACGACCACGCTCTCGCGCACGGTGCGCAGGTCGTTGATGTGGCATTCGAGCACCGGGCCGGCATCGAAGATGTCCACGTGGTTCTGATAGCGCAGCCCTTCTGCTTCGAGCATCTTGCGGGCCGGCAGCGTGTCGCGGTGCGTGAGGCCGACCGCGTCCTGCGCGTCCTGCGGCAGCAGGTCGACGTACACCGGATAGCGCGGCATCAGTTCGGCGAGGAACGACTTGCGGCCGTGCGAGCTCAGATAATCGGCCGCGTTGAAGTCGATCTGGTAGAAGTGCGAGCCGACGGCGCGCCAGAACGGCGACGTGCCGTCCTCGTCGAAGTGCCCGCGCAGCTCCGCGCAGATGCGTTCCGGAAAGCGCTCGCGGAACTGCGCGATGAACATGAAGCGCGAGCGCGACAGCAGGCCGCCGACGCCGCCCGTGCGATAGCGCGGGCTCAGGAACAGCGAGCACACTTCCGCGTAGCCGGTCAGGTCGTGCGAGATGTTCAGCGCGTGCATGCGCGTCCACACGCCGAGCTCCTGGCTCGCATGCACGACGGTGCTCACGCGATAGTTGTAGAACGGCTGCTCGAGGCCGACCTGCGACTCGATCCCGCAGACGCCCGCGATGTCGCCCGTCGTCGAATCTTCCATCACGAAGAAGTAGCCGGCTTCGCCCGGTGCGGCGCGGCCGTCGAGCGTGCGGCGCGAGCGTTCGATGCGCGCGGCGAGCGCGTCGCGGTCGGGCTTGAACGTGGTCAGGCCCGGCCCGGTTTCCTGCGCGAGCGACACGAGCGAGTCGACGTCGCCCGTTTGTACGACCCGAACGACGATCATGCTGCGTCTCCCTTCATGTCTTCATCGTCGCGGCGATGCAGCGGCACGCAGCGCACGACATCGCCATCCTTCACACCGAGCGCCGCGCGCACGTCGGCGGCGAGCGGCGCGTCGGCGCCATGTGCGCCGGCCGCATCGGCCGCTTCGGCGGGCAGATCGGCCAGCACGCAGCGGAACGCTTCGCCGCTGCCGCTCGACACCATGTACGCGACGTCGCCCTGCTGACGCGAGGCTTCGCGCACGGTGCGCTCGGCGGCGAACTTCACGCAGGCGGTGCGGTCGACCTGCGCGGTGAGCACCGGGCCCGCGTCGAAGATGTCGACGAAGCGGTCGGGTTCGAAGCCTTCCTCGAGGTGGATGTCGTACGCGAGCAGCGCCGATTCGTTCGGCTCGCCGAGTACGCGCTGCGCGGCTTCGGGCAGCAGCGGCACGTACAGCGGATAGGCCGGCATCACTTCGGCGATGAAGGTGCGGCTGCGGCCGCCCGATGCGATGTCGACGTCGGTGAAGTCGCGGCCGAAGAACTTGCGGCCCACCGCTTCCCAGAACGGCGATGCGCCCGTCGCGTCGCTCACGCCGAGCAGCAGCGTGAACACTTCGGGCGTGAAGCGGCGGCGGTTCGCGGCGATGTACATCATCCGCGCGCGCGAGATCAGGTGCGCGGCCGCGTCGCCGCGCAGCGACGGATCGACGTAGAAGCCGGCGAGCCGGCTCTTGCCGGTGAGCTCGTGCGACATCGTGAGCGCATGGATCTTGCGGTTCACGTGCAGCTCGCGCGACGCATGGATCAACGCGTCGTTGCGGAACGCGTAGAACGGTTCCGAGTAGCCGGCCGCGGCGACGATGCTCGCCGTGCCGAGCAGCTTGCCCGTCGACGCATCTTCGAGCACGAACAGGTAGAACTCTTCGCCGGCGAAGTCGACGTCCGCGCGAAACGAGTCTTCGGAGAGCGCCACGCGCGCTTCGAGCGCTGCGCGGTCGTGCGGCAGCGAGTGCAGGACCGGCTGCGCGGTGCGCGCCATCTGCGCGAGCGCATCGAGATCCGTGAGTTTGCCGGGGCGGACAAATAGCATCGTCGTTCCTGTCTGCGGTGGGTGCGCCGCTCAGCGCGCGGTGGCTTCGTGGGCCGCGAGCACCTGCTCGACCGCCTTTTCGAAGCGCTTCACGCCTTCGTCGAGCAGGTCGAACGGGATCACCAGCGACGGCACGAAGCGCAGCACGTTCGGGCCGGCGATCAGCATGATCAGGCCGTTGTCGGCGGCCGCGTTGACGAAGTCCTTCGCGCGACCGTCGAACGCCGCGGTCAGTTCCGCGCCGACCAGCAGGCCCTTGCCGCGGATGTCCTTGAAGATGCCGAAGCGTGCGTTGATGCGTTCCAGCGCGCCTTTCAGGCGCACGCTGCGTTCGCGCACGCCTTCGAGCAGCGCGGGCTCGGCGATCAGTTCGACGACCTTGTCGGCGATGGCCGACGCGAGCGGGTTGCCGCCGTAGGTGGTGCCGTGGACGCCGACCTTGAAGTGCGCGGCGAGTTCGTTGGTCGTCAGCATGGCGCCGATCGGGAAGCCGTTGCCGAGTGCTTTGGCGGTGGTGAGGATGTCGGGCGTGACGCCCGTATCCATGTACGCGTAGAAATGGCCGGTGCGGCCGACGCCCGTTTGCACTTCGTCGAAGATCAGCAGTGCGTCGTTCGCATCGCATGCGTCGCGCAGGGCTTTCAGGAAGGCCGGATCGGCCGGGATCACGCCGCCTTCGCCCTGCACCGGCTCGACGATCACCGCGCAGGTTTGCGGGCCGATCGCGGCCTTGGCGGCTTCGATGTCGTTGAACGGCAGGTGTTTGATGCCGGCCGGGACGGGGCCGAAGCCTTCGGAGTATTTCGGCTGGCCGCCGACGCTGACCGTGAATAGCGTGCGGCCGTGGAACGACTGGACGAACGAGACGATTTCATATTTGTCGGCGCCGTGGCGATCGAATGCGACGCGGCGGGCGAGCTTGAGGGCGGCTTCGTTCGCTTCGGCGCCCGAGTTCGCGAAGAATGCGCGGTCGGCGAAGGTCAGCGATTCGAGGCGTTTCGCGAGGCGCAGGACCGGTTCGTTCGTGTAGCCGTTGCCGATGTGCCAGAGCTTGCGGCCCTGTTCGTCGAGCACCTTCAGCAGTTCCGGATGGCCGTGGCCTAGCGACGTGACCGCGATGCCGCATGCGAAATCCACGTACTCGCGGCCGGCCGTGTCCCACACGCGCGAGCCCTCTGCACGGTCCGGCACGAACGGCGCGGGGGAGAATACCGGCACCATCACTTCGTCGAATGTCTGGCGGGTCACGGTCGAGGTCGTCATGGTCGTTCCTTTCGGGTTCGTAAGAGGGTTCAACAGGTTCAAGTTTAGGTAAGGGCTGCGCAAGCGTCTTGCGGAATTGCGACGGGTTCTATCGGAAGCGGTTTTGTCGGGCTGACTTGCTGGTGGCGCTGGCGTTGGCGTTGGCGTGAAATACCTGTGATCGTGTCGGTCTATTAGCGTCGCCCCTGCGCGGGGCGGCGGTTACTTTTCTTTGTCTTGCCAAAGAAAAGTAACCAAAAGAAAGGCGCTCAGATAACGCATGACCTCCCGGTGCCATGGCACCCGGAGTGGCCACCGCCTAAGTGTCCGCGCCAGACAGGAACCCGGAGTGGTTCGAGAAATAGTTCTGACATCACTCACCACACCACAGAGCGGTATACCGCCCGCCAGCTCCATCCTCGCTGCGCTCGGCTGCAAGGTACTTCAACCGCAAAATCTGCGCCACGTGCGCGAGCTGGCCATGAAATAAGTGCTCCGGATCAATTAGCCCTTCACGATTACAACCGGACGATTTTCTCCGTGCTGGCGCGATGGGGAACCATTGCGGATACACGGATCGCTCACCTTGAAACCGGGGAGTTGCCCGTCGTCCGAGCGAAGCGAGGACGGAGCTAGCGGGCGGTATACCGCTCTGTGGTGTGGTGAGTGATGTCAGAACTATTTCTCGAACCACTCCGGCTTCGTTACTGGCGCGGACACTTAGGCGGTGGCCACTCCGGTGACCATGGCACCGGGAGGTCACGCGTTATCTGAGCGCCTTTCTTTTGGTTACTTTTCTTTGGCAAGACAAAGAAAAGTAACCGCCGCCCCGCGCAGGGGCGACGCTAATAGACCGACACGATCACAGGTATTTCACGCCAACGCCAAGTCGCACGACAAAACCGCGCTAGCTAATCCCCATGACGCTCGACCAACGCCCCAGCCCGCGGCTCACTCCCACCCCCGGTCTGCTTCTCGAGCCACGCCCGCCGATCCTCCCGCGGCGTCACCCCAAACCGCTCGCGATAAGCATTGGAAAAATGCGCAGCAGAAGAAAACCCACAGGCGAGACTGACCTGCACGACCGACTTGCTGGTCCGCTGCAACTGCGTACGCGCCTTGAGCAACCGAAGATTGAGGTAATACTTCGACGGCATCGCCCCAAGATACTGCCGAAACAACCGCTCGAGCTGCCGCCGCGACACCCCCACCAACCCGGCAATCTCGTCGGTCGTGAGCGGATCCTCGATATTGGCCTCCATCAGCAACAACGCATCGTTGAGCCGCGGATGCCGCTCGCCGGGCGCAGTAACGAACGGAATCCGCTGCCGCTCCTCGCCGCTGCGCAGCGTGCCGGCGCCCAGCGCATCGGCAATCCGCTCCGCCAGATCGGCCCCATGCTCACGGCCGATCATCGCCAGCATGAAATCGACCGTCGCCTGCCCGCCCGCACAGGTCGCCCGATCACGATCG